>VXRE01000027.1:4544-11287 GCA_009838635.1 Acidimicrobiia bacterium
GCCTACCAGTACGTCGGTATCGACAGCGGGCGAGGCAGGGGCGGTCGGCACCCGAGAATTGGAAGGCCCGGGCGCGGTTCTATGGGGAGAGAACGCGGCGCCCCGGCCGGATGGCAGGTGGTTTCCTGCCGTTGGTGGGTCGATGGAGTATAGAACAGCCGTCCGCGCTTTGTCCACAGGGGGCGGCCCCGGGTGCGGGCCAGGCCCCTCCCCCTTCCTACCGGCATCCCCTAGGGGGTGCTCCGACGAAGGGGGTCGCGGGTTCGCCTGTCGGTAGGACATCTGGTCCGGCAGCAGGGCACCGTCGGCGAACGCCTGTTTCCGGGGTTTCCCAGCACGCCCCTAGACTCCTGACATGCGACCCATCTGGAGCGGCGCCGTATCGTTCGGCCTGGTCACCATCCCCGTTCGCCTGTACCCGGCCACGACGAGTCGGCGTCCCAAGTTCCGGCAGCTTCGCCAGCAGGACCACAGCCCGATCAGGTATCGCAAGGTTGCCGATGCCGACGGTCGAGAGGTCCCTCGCGAGGAGATCGTGCGCGGGTACGAGTTCGAGAAGGGCCGGTACGTGGTCCTGACCGACGAGGAGATCGCCGGAGCGGCCTACCAGGGCGGTCCCCGCATCGTCGATGTGGCGGCCTTCGTCGACGCGCTCCAGATCGACCCCGTCTACTACCGCACCTCCTACTACCTGGAACCCGGCCCCACCGGAGAGAAGGCCTACCGCCTACTCCGGACCGCCCTCGCCGAGACCGACCGGGTCGGGATCGCCACGGTGGCTATAAGGTCCCGCCAGCACCTGGCGGCTATCAGGCCGCAGAACGATCTGCTCGTGCTGGAGACCATGTATTGGCCGGACGAGATCCGCACCGCCGATTTCGGGAATCTCGAGGGGGAGGTGGAACCTCCGGAGAGCGAGTTGGCCATGGCCAAGATGCTGATCGAGAACCTCGCCACGGACTTCGAGCCCGATCAGTGGACGGACACCACCCGCGAGAAGATCGAGGAACTGGTGCGCCAGAAGATCGAGGGCAAGGAGATCGTCGCCTCGGAGACCCCGGAACCCACTCGGGTGGTGGACCTGCTCGAAGCCCTGAAAGCCTCCGTCGAGGCGACCAGGGAACAGACTGCCCACCGCAAGGCCGGCTGATCTCTTCGTGACCGGACACCGATGACCGCTAGGAGGTTCGGGTGAGAGCACGTATCGGAATCGCGGACACCGGGCGTGAGATCGAAGTGGAGGTTGGCAGCCGGGACGAGATCGTCAGGCGGCTTGAGGGTGCCTACAACGACGGAGTTCCCATCCTCTGGTTCCAGGACGCCAAGGGCGACGACATAGGAGTTCCGCTCGACCGCATCGCCTTCATCGAGTTGGTGGAGTCCCCGGATAAGGCAGTGGGATTCGGTCGGCAGTAGACGGCCCGACCACTAGTGGACGATCCGCTCGGGTTCAGCTAGCCGCCCGGCGACGCTCGGCCATCCAGCGCTTGCGGAGCCGGCGCCGCTCATCCTCCGCATAACCTCCCCAGACCCCGGCCTCCTGGTTGGTCTGGAGCGCGTACTGCAAACACTCATCCGTCACCAAGCAGAGGGAGCAGATGCCCTTGGCTTCCTGGATCTGCTCTATGGCCAGCCCCGTCGTGCCGATGGGGAAGAACAGGCTCGGCTCGGAGTCCCGGCATGCGGCTATCTCACGCCAGTCCGGCTCGGTAATTGTCAACACGGTCTTACACCTTCTAGTCGCGAAGCCGTCGGATCTCGGCTCATCCCCTCCGTCCGGGCGGATCAACGCGCAGCACCGTACACCCGGAGCCTTGGGGTTCGACCTCGCTTGTGAAGTATTTCACAAGGACGGGCCAAATTAAGAGCCGGCGAGCCGACTTGCGTTAGAAGACTAACCAGGCCGCTCGCCGGGCCGCAAGTGATTTCCTTCACAAACTTTTCCCGGTCTCGGAAATTATTGACCTGATCAAGGGGCTTGAAAGCCCCGGCATGGCGCGATACGTATTACGTAATGAGACCCATACGTACGCTCATCCAACTGGCCGCCGTCTTCGCCGGAGTCGCCGGCAGCACCCTGCTGCTGCTCCGCTTGAGGGAGTCACCATGGCTTCCCCCGCCGGACCGGATCCTCACCGCCGAGCCGGAGGAGGCGGTCTACGGAGCGGTCTGGCTCCTCGCAGCCGGGATCACGGCATGGGTCGGCCTTACCACCGCCCTCTCCATCCTCGCGTATGTGACACGTGTTCCGGTTGCCGTGAGGGCCACCCGGTGGATCACGATCGCTCCCATCCGCCATCTGTCCCGCCGTGCCGCTGCATTGGTGCTCGCGGTCGGCAGCTTGTCGATCTCGGCGCCGGTGGGGGCGGCCCATGCCCCTCCGGTCCCCCATGTCGTAACAGCCGCGTATCCGGGAGCCACCATCGACACTGCCACGGTCCCGATCCCCACGGCGGCCACGAGTCCCGACCATGACCGTCCCCTGAGACCGCCTCCGGATACCGGCGGAGTGATGGTGCCGGTCCCTTACCTCGCCGACGGAGCGGTCGATTGGCCTCAGGATCACGGGGAGGCATCGGTTACCTACACCGTGCAACGGGGCGACCACCTGTGGTCGATCACCGCCGGCTACCTGGCCGCACACCTGGGTCGGGCGGCAAGCGCGGAGGAGATCGCTCCGCTCTGGAGACAAGTGATCGAAGTCAACCGGGACGTGATCGGGTCCGGGGACCCCAACCTGATCTTCCCGGGCGAGCGAATCGTCCTCCCCGACCTCGGTACGCGAGCGGGGGTGCTCAGGCAGCCAGGAAGCTGAGCCTCACGTCCCGTACCGGATTGCCGACGTTGGTGTCCACCAGCACGACGGTTTGCCACGTGCCCAGAGTCAGCGCACCGCCCCGGACGGGAAGCACCAGGCTGGGCGAAATGAAGGCGGGAATGATGTGATCGGCGCCATGACCGGGAGCACCATGCCGGTGTTCCCAGCGGTAGCGATCCGGGGACATTCCCTCCCCTAGGTACCGGAGAAGGTCCCTATCGGACCCGGCGCCCACCTCCATGACGGCCAGCCCGGCGGTGGAATGGGGCACGAACACCGACAGCAGGCCATCGCCGTGGCCCTGTACGAACGTGGCCAGCCGGTAGCCGATATCGACGACGGCCGGTTCGGCGCCGGTCCGCACCCGGAAGACCTCGGTATGGAGGGCCATTCAGTTGTTGTCGCCGAGGAATATGGCGGACACCGAACTGTCCATGAAGATCGCCTGCAAGGCCTCTGCCAGCACCGGAGCAATCGACAACCTGGTCAGCTTGTCGAAGTCCCGCGCTTCCTTGCTGATCGGAAGCGTATCGGTGACCACGACCTCATCGATCGGAGCCTTCTTCAGCCTATCGAGGGCGGGATACGACAACACCGGGTGTGTGGCCGCCACGTAGACCTTCCGGGCGCCCTGTTCGCGCAGCAACCGGGCCGCATTCTCCACGGTACCGCCGGTATCGATCATGTCGTCCACGATCACCGCGTTGCGGCCCCGCACCGCACCCACCACGGTCAGGGCCTTCGACTCGTTGTGAACGTCGAACTCGCGTCGCTTGTGGACGAAGGCCACGTACGCCCCCAGGTAGCGGGCGTACTTCTCGGCCCGCTTGACTCCACCGGCGTCGGGGGAGACCACGGTGGTGGGACCGTCCAGGCGTTCCTTGAGATAGTCGGTGACGATCGGGAGCGCCGTCAGATGGTCGAACGGCTTGGGGAAGAAGCCTTGGATCTGGCCGGTATGCAGATCGATCGACACGATCCGGTCGGCTCCGGCGGCCAGGAAGAGGTCACTCATCAGCCGGGCCGAGATGGGTTCACGCGGCATGACCTTCTTGTCGGCCCTGGCATACCCGAAGAACGGCACCACCGCGGTGATGCGGTGCGCTGATGCCCTCTTGAGGGCATCGATCAGGATCAACTGCTCCATGATGTGGAAGTTGATCTCCGGTGCGTGGCTCTGGATCACGAAGCAGTCCACCCCGCGTACCGACTCGGACGGTCGGGTGTACACCTCAGTGTTGGCGAAGCGTGACAGCTGGACCTTTCCGAGCCTCACGCCCAGGTCGTCCGCCACGGCTTCGGCCAGCTCGGGGTTGGCCGATCCGGTGAACAGCATGAAGCGCTTGCGGGTTACGAGCTCCATGTCCTAGGAGGGTACTGAAAAATATCCCGTTGGCCTATTGGCCGGCGACGGGGCTCTGGCCCAGGGATCGCGGGTCAACAATGGAAGTCCATCCCGGTCTTCTCCAGCGCCCGCCTACTCGGCCTCGTGGCGAGCTTTCCGCCGTTCCGCATAGCCCGGAATCTCCCGCTGGGAAGCCCTCTCCACACCGAGCGCGCCATCGGGAACATCGCGGGTGATGGCCGAGCCGGCGCCCGTGTACGCCTCGGATCCCACCTCGACCGGCGCCACCAGAACGGTATTGGAGCCGATCTGCGCCCGGCTTCCGATACGGGTGCGGTGCTTGTCGTATCCGTCGTAGTTGGCGGTGATGGTCCCCGCGCCCACGTTGGCCTCCTCGCCGACCTCTGCGTCCCCAACGTACGAGAGGTGTGGAACCTTGGCGCGGGCGCCGACCACGGAGTTCTTGACCTCCACGAAGGTGCCTGCCTTGGCGCCGTCGCCCAACTCCGCTCCAGGCCTCAACGAGGCGAAGGGACCGACCTCGGCGTCCACCCCCACCGACACGTCCCTGAGCACGGAATACCAGATCCTCGCGCCGGAGCCGATCCGGCTGTCCCTGATGAAGCAGTCGGGCCCGAGCTCGGCGCCTCCCGCCACCGAGGTCGATCCTTCCAGATGCACCCCCGGAAGGATCCGTACTCCCGCCTCGAGGCGCACCGAGGCGTCGATATAGACCCGGCCGGGGTCCTGCATCCAAACGCCATCCCGCATCCAAGCCCTGTTGATCCGGTGCCGGAAGATCGCTGCGACACCGGCGAGCTGATCCTGGGTGTTGACACCGGACAACTCCTCGGCATCGGTCCGGTAGGCGCTGATCCCGTAACCCTCCGCTCCGAGGATGGCCACCATGTCGGGCAGGTAGTACTCACCCTGGACGTTGTCGCGCTCCACGCGGGCCACGAAGTCCCGGATCAAGGATCCGTCGAACATGTAGACACCACCGTTGATCTCGTTGATCTCCCGCTCGTGGGTGGTGGTGTCGGCATGCTCCACGATCCTCTCCACCCGGCCCCAGCCGTCCCGCACCACCCGCCCGTATCCGGTCGGGTCCTCCATGTTGGCGGTCACGCAGGTAACGGCTGCTCCGGTCCGCCGATGGAGCTTGGCCATCTCGGACAGCGTGTCGCCGGTGATGAGCGGCGTGTCGGCGGGTACTACCAGCACATGGTCTTCGGCACCCAGCGGGATGACCTTGAGAGCGTATTGCAGGGCGTGTGCGGTGCCCAGCTGTTTGGGCTGCACCACCGGTGTGGCCCCATCGGGCAGCATCGCCACCACCTGGTCAGCATCCGGCTTGACGACCACCACAGTCTGGACCGGGTCCAGGGATGCGGCGGCGTTGAGGACCCATTCGATCATCGGCCGCCCCGCCACAGGGTGGATCACCTTGGGGAGGATCGACTTCATCCGGGAGCCCTCGCCTGCCCCCAGCACCACCGCCCTTATGGCCACGTCGCTACTCCTCTGTCTGGCTGGGGGGACAGGAGTCGAACCCGTACTAGCGGGACCAAAACCCGCTGTGCTGCCATTTACACTACCCCCCACGGCGTCGGGGCTCCCGGCGTTGGGCGCAACGCCTGGCGAGTCTAGTGGTCCGTCATGATCGGTCCTCAACCAGGAGCGCTCCGTGGTCCTGGGACAAGGCCACAAAAGCGTCTCTGGCTTCCTCCGGGACCAGTTCCAGCCCTTCCTCGGCCTCGGCCCGGTCGGTGAAGAAGGCATAGAGGGAGGGTCCGCTCCCCGACATGAGCACCGGACGGTCCCAGCGCCTCTCCAGTTCGACCCTCCAGTCGTCCAGGTCCGGCTCGATCGAGGTCGCCGCCGGGTAGAGATCATTGACCAGCCGGCCGTGGCGCCGGAGGCCGGGAGGGATGGCTGTCCCGGCCACGGTCCGGCCCTTCGGCTCACCCAATCGATCCCAGGCCGAGTACACGCGAGCGGTCTCGAGCATGAAGGGTGGTACGGCAACAACCAGGACGAAGTCACCATCCCGATCCAGCCGGTCGCCGATCTGCTCACCGTAACCTCCGATCCACCGGAGGCCGCCCCTCAAGCAGAAGCTCACGTCGGCGCCTATCTCCACCGCCGGCCGCGTGAGGTGCGCCCGGTCCCTTCCGGTCAAGTTTCCGTAGAGAAGCAGAGCGGCCGCCGCGTCCGAGCTTCCCCCCGCCAAGCCGGCGGCAACCGGGATCCGCTTCCACAACTCGAACCTCGCCGGTGGACGATCGGTCTGGCCCCTCCGGAGCGCGGACACCGCCTTCCACACCAGGTTCTCGTCACCGGTAGGGAGGTCGGCCCCGTGGATCTCCAGGTGATCCGACTCGGCCGGCTCCATGACCAGGATGTCGTTCCGGCTGATCGAGAGGGTGAGCCCCCGTACGGGGTGGAGCCCCGAGGAATCCACGCTCTGCACATGGAGCGACAGATTGAGCTTGGCAGGCGCCAGGGCCCGACGAGCCGGCATCAGTGGTCTGTCTGTGGAATGGCGGTGTGGTATGGCGTCGGCAGCGGTGTTCCTCG
>VXRE01000108.1 GCA_009838635.1 Acidimicrobiia bacterium
CGTCCACACCCTGCGCCAGCCCTGCCCGGGATTCGTGAACAACGCCCCGGCCGCCATCGCCGTCTGCAGCGACCTGAAGCGGTCGGAGGAGGAGTCGGGGGTACGCGGGGTGGAGGTGGTGAGCAGGCTGGATGCGGGTGCGTCCGCCGCGTTCATGGCCATAGCCGCGCCTGCGCTCGGTATCGGCGTCTGCAAGGTCACCAGTTGGAGCGAGGAAGTGGTCCAGGCCATCCTGGGCCTCCCGGAGCATGTGCGTCCCGAGGTGCTGATGGCGGTGGGAGTGCCGGTTTCCAACCCATCCAAGCCCTTGAAGGGCTTCCAGCCCGCCGTTCATGCCGACCGGTTCGACCAGCCGTGGACAGCATCAACATGAGTGACCAGTCGGTCGATCCCCGGGAGTTCCTGTTCGACTTCGTTCTGTACCTGGTGACCTGCGCGCGCCTCCATCTCGACGAGAAACCCATCTACGGGGCGTTCCGGATGATCGAGGGCGCCAGCCGCCTCGTAGAGGCAGCCGAGAGCCGGCCCGGCTGGGAGGTGGATGCCTTCCTGTCCGAGCAACGGGCGGCGATCGAGGCCAACAAGGCTCGGATGACAGTCGACAAGGACGGCTTCCGTCAATGGCTGAGCGACCTGGCCAGGGAGATGGCCGCCGAAGCCACGAGGAGAAACCTCGACCCGCCCGTCTGAGTATGAGTAGTAGGTAAGCCCTGTGACGCTGGATTGACGCGGAAACAACAGGCTTGTTGGCCAGAGAGAACTCGATCACCTCCGGGCCGCTCATCGGCCACCGACCACCATTGACCAATATCCCCAGAACGGTCGTTTACCTATAATCCGGACCAATGCGGACACGACTGGGCGCGATTGCGGTCCTGGCAACCTTCCTTCTCCCCGTTCCGGGTGTCCTTGCCCAGACGGTCGGCGACCGCGCCGGGACGACCACATCCCACTCCAGCGCGCTCGGGCCCGGCGACGTTCTCGTGCCTGGTCAATCCCTCCTGTCCTCCGACGGCTCCTACCGGCTGGCCTTCCTACCGGACGGCGATCTCGTCCTGTACCGCAACTTCGCTCCCTATTGGGGAGCCGAGGAAGTCTGGTCGGCGGGTACCGGCGGCTCGGGAGGCGATCGCCTCGTCATGCAGCACAACGGTGACCTCGTCATGTACCAGGCGCTCCGGTTCGGAAGGGGGCCGGTCTGGCACTCAGGGACGGCCGGTTTCAAGGGCGCCGAACTGGCCCTGCCCGAGGAGGGTGGAGCAACCATCCGCCTCAACGATGCGGAGCTGCTCTGGTCGGCCGGGCTGAGGGCTCCCGATGTGGGTCTCGGCGGCCGCAAGCACCTGGTCTACGACCGGCGTGGCGCGAAGATGATGCTCTGGCTGGTCGAAGCCGATGGCACCGTGGCCGACTCCTACCCGGTGAGCGGCAGATTTCGCTCTCCACCGGCCGGGCAGTACGAGATATTTTCCAAGTCTCCCACTGCCCGGGGGATCGGCTGTTGTTCGATGGAGCACATGGTCCGCTTCGCCTGGAGTTCAAAGGGAAACCGGATCGGCTTCCATTCCATTCCACTCTATGACAATGGCCTACCCATGCAGACTGTTGGCCAACTCGGCCAGGCGTTGTCCGGAGGTTGTGTCCGCCAGCGGAACGACAAGGCCGAGGCCCTCTACGCATGGGCACCGATCGGCATGCCGGTGGTCGTGTTGGGTTGAGGCCTCGCCGCCATGGACGGCGCCCACAGCAACGCTATGGCCTGATCGATGGCCGGGAGCGCCGCTCCGGGGTTCCGGTCCGGGCGGTCTCTCGGTAACGTGGACTGCATGAAAGTCACTCCGAGCCCGGCCGAGTTCCGCCGGCTGGCCGAGCACGCTTCGGTGGTCCCGGTCAGGATCGCCCTGCTGTCCGATCGGGAGACTCCGGTCAGCGCCTTCGGCAAGCTGGTCGGCGATGCTCCCGGCTTCCTCCTCGAGTCCCTCGAGGGAGGGGAGCGCTGGGCGCACTGGTCGTTCCTCGGGTGGGACCCGGTCTTCACCCTCACCAGCCGGGACGGCGTCTGCCATGTCGACGATGACCGGGTCCGGATGCCGGACGGGGATCCCCTGACGGTCCTCGAAGGGCTGCTTGCCCGCTACGCCACCGACCCGATGGACGACCTGCCACCCCTGCACTCCGGGGCGGTCGGATACCTCTCCTATGACGCGGTCCGGTACATCGAACGGCTCCCCGACCGGCCTCCTGACGACCGCGGCCTGCCCGAGATGATGTGGCAGTTCGTCGGGAGCCTGGCGGCGCTCGACCATCCCCGCCAGACCCTGCACCTGGTTCGCAATGTCTTCATCGATCTCGAGGACGACCTCGATGCTGCGTACGGCGATGCGGTCGCCCGGCTCCATGACGCCGCGGAGCGGCTCGGTACGGCCCTTCGTTACCGCCCGGCCGCCCGGCCCGACCGCTCTGCCCGTCCCGACCTGCCGATCGCCTCCACGCTGGACCGCGAGGACTTCGAGCGGGCCGTCCTCGAGGTCAAGGACTACATCCGGCAGGGCGACGCCTACCAGGTGGTGCTGAGCCGCCGTATTGCAGCGCCCTTCGAGGGCGACCCCTTCGGCCTCTACCGCGCCCTGCGCCTCATCAACCCCTCGCCCTTCCTCTTCTACTTGAGGCACCCGGAGGTCACCGTGGTGGGCGCCTCGCCGGAGCTGATGATCCGGGTCAGGGACGGCACCGTGTTCTCGCGCCCCATCGCCGGCACCCGGAGGCGGGGTGTGTCCGAGGAGGAAGACCTGGCGTTGGAGAGGGAGATGCTGGCCGATCCGAAGGAGCGGGCCGAACACGTCATGCTCATCGACCTGGCGCGCAACGATCTGGGCCGGGTGTGCGACTACGGCACGGTGACGGTTGACGACCTGATGGTGGTGGAGCGTTACTCGCACGTCATGCACCTGGTGTCGGGCGTGTCGGGGCGGCTCCGTGACGGGCTGGGTTCGGTCGACGTGGTCCGGGCCGTGTTTCCCCATGGCACCGTGTCGGGGGCGCCCAAGGTACGGGCCATGGAGATCATCGATGAGATGGAGCCGGTGGCCCGCGGCCCCTATGCCGGCGCCGCCGGGTACATGGACTTCAGCGGCAACGTGGATACCGCCATCTGCCTGCGGACCGTCGTTGTGGCAGACGGCACCGCCTGGGTTCAGGTGGGCGCCGGACTGGTGGCGGACTCCGATCCGGCTGCCGAGTTCCAGGAGACCGAGGACAAGGCGGCCGCGGCGCTGGCGGCCGTGGCGGGCGCCGAGTTGCTGTGACCATCCGGCGCGGCGAGTCCGGCGACTTCAGGGCCGGGTATGCCCATGCCCGCAGAGTTGCGGGTTATGCGGCGGACACACTCGGCCTGTTCTGGGCGGTCGGGCCGGATGCGGTCTCCTACCTGCAAGGCATCGTCAGCCAGGACATCGAGGGGCTCGCACCCGGTCAGGCGGCCAGGTCGTTCCTCCTGGAACCCCGCGGGAAGCTGGACGCCCTGCTCTGGGTCCTGCGCGACGAGGGCCGGGTGGGGATCATCACCGCCGCGGCCCGCCAGGCGGCGGTCATCGCCTCGCTCTCGCGCTGGCGCCTGCGCGTCGATGTCGAGTTCGGCCGGGACGACCGGCGGGTCCACGACGTCTGGGGGCCCGCCGCCCGTGTCCCCGCGGCGCCGGGCGGTTGGCAGGATGAGGACGGCGTGCTGGCCGCGGAACTGCGCGAGGGGCCGGTGCGGCGGCGCCTGGTCGCCGGTCTGGACCCGCAGGCGCTCGAGAAGCTCGGCGCCGTCCCGATCAGCAACAGAGTCGTCGACGTGTTCCGGATCGAGGCCGGAGAGCCCAGGATGGGCGTCGACGTGGATGGGAAGACCATACCGCAGGAGACCGGCCTGGTTCCGGAGGCGGTCTCGTTCACGAAGGGTTGCTTCCTCGGGCAGGAGCTGGTGGCTCGCATCGACAGCCGGGGCCGGGTCAACCGCCATCTACGGGGGATAAGGATGCTCGGACCGGTCGTCCCGCCGGTGGGGGCCGGGCTCTCCTACGAGGGGAAGGCGGTGGGACGACTCACCACGGTGGGGGAGAGCCCCGCACTGCACGCCCCGGTCGCACTGGCCCTGGTCCGCCGCGAGGCCCTACCGGGAAGCAGGATCACCGTGGCTTGGGAGGGCGCCGAGATCGAGGCGGAAGTACACGGTCTTCCGATGACCGGGCCGCCCGGATGAGGTTCCGGCCGGCCTGAACTTCAGCGCCGGCCGATAGCGTGCGAGCGCGGGGTATGCCTTGACAGGCCATGGCCGCGAGTAGCCTTCGCACCCATGCTGGACAAGGTTCTTGCCTCGGTCCGCCGCCGCCTGCCCGAGGTGAGGGCGCGCCAGGATCAATTGCATGAAACGGTGGCGCGCCTGCCGCCGCCGCGGGACTTCACCGGCGCCCTGGCCGGCCCGGGACTGTCGGTCATCGCCGAGTTCAAGCGGGCCTCCCCCTCGAAGGGGGTGATCAATGCGGGGATGGATCCCTCCGAGCGGGCCGCGGCCTTCGAGTCGGGCGGGGCATCTGCCATGTCAGTCCTGACCGAGCCGGATCACTTCATGGGCAGCTCCGAGGATCTCCGGGCGGCCCGGTCGGCGACTTCGCTGCCCGCGCTACGGAAGGACTTCACACTGGACACCGCCCACGTCTGGGAGGCCAGGGCGATGGGCGCCGATGCCGTGCTGCTGATCGTTGCGATCCTTGACGATGCTCTCCTCGCCCGGCTGCTGGGCGCCGCCGAGGAGGCGGGGCTGGCGGCCCTGGTGGAGGTCCACAGCCGGGAGGAGGCGAGCCGGGCACTGGAGGCGGGCGCCACCGTCATCGGGGTCAACAACCGGGACCTGCGGACCTTCGACGTGGATCTGGCCACATCGGAGCGGATCGCACCGCTGCTGGAAGGGGTGGACATACGGATAGCCGAGAGCGGTGTGAAGGGCCCGGCGGACGCCGCCCGGCTCAGAGCAGCGGGCTACGACGCGCTCCTGGTGGGGGAGTACCTGTCGAGGTCGGCGGATCCGGCCCACGCCATCTGCGGGCTCAGGGGGCCGGCATGACCTGGGTGAAGGTCTGCGGGATGCGCACCGCCCGCGACGTGGAGGCTGTGGCCGCAGCCGGCGCCGATGCGCTGGGGCTGAATCTCATCCAGGGCACCCCCCGGTATGTGGACGTGGATGCCGCCGCCCGCCTGGCCGCCCTGTCGCGGGTGCCCGCGCTGATACTCACCGTCGATGCCCGTCCCCGCGAACTCGTGGAACTCCTGGGCCGGGTGGGCGCCGCCGGCGTGCAGCCCTACGGCGATCACGCGTCCGAGGCCGCTCGGGCCGCGGCCGCGGCGGGGGCCTTCGTGCTCCTGCCCCACCGGATGCGAGGTCCGGTGGACCTCGGGACCATCCCTGCCGGACACACCGCCCTCCTCGACGGCTACTCGCCGCATGGCCTGGGCGGGACCGGCCGCAAGGTCGCCCCGGAGTGGCTCCCGCCGCCGGGCAGCCGCTACGTCCTGGCGGGCGGGCTGGACCCCTCGAACGTGGCCGATGCGGTGTCGCGGCACCGTCCATGGGGTGTAGACGCCTCGTCCGGCCTAGAGTCAGCGCCTGGAGTGAAGGATCCCGCCAGGATCCGCAGCTTCGTCAGGAACGCCAAGCAGGTGGAGGAGAGTCGATGATGGTCGCTGCCGGGACGGGTCGCGGCCCGCGGCTGGAGCGGCCGGACGAACGGGGCAGGTTCGGCGATTACGGCGGGATGTTCGCACCAGAGACCCTCATGCCGGCCCTCGAGCAGCTGGCCGCCGGCTTCGCGGAGGCGTGGGTAGACCCGGGCTTCACCAGCGAGTTCCATCACCTGCTGGCCACCTACACGGGCCGGCCCACCCCGCTCCAGAGCGCGGACCACCTGTCCCGCGAGATCGGGGTGCGCGTCCTCCTTAAGCGGGAGGACCTGGCCCATACCGGCGCCCACAAGATCAACAACGCCCTGGGCCAGGCGCTGCTCACCACCCGCATGGGCAAGTCCCGGCTGATCGCCGAGACGGGCGCCGGCCAGCACGGGGTCGCCACCGCCACCGCAGCCGCCTACGCCGGCCTGGAGTGCCTGGTCTACATGGGCGAGAAGGACATCGAGCGCCAGGCCCTCAACGTGCAGAGGATGCGCATGCTCGGGACCGACGTGGTCCCGGTCACCTCGGGGGCCGGAACCCTGAAGGACGCCGTGAACGAGGCCATGCGCGACTGGGTGCGCACCGTGGAGACCACTCATTACATAATCGGCTCGGTCGTGGGACCGCATCCGTTCCCGTGGATCGTCCGGGAGTTCCAGAAGGTGATCGGGGAGGAGAGCCTCGGACAGCTCGAAGGGGAGATGCCTGACGTGGTGGTCGCCTGCGTGGGCGGAGGGTCCAACGCCATCGGCATGTTCTATCCGTTCGCCGGTCGGGAGGGGGTGGAGCTCGTCGGAGTGGAGGCGGCGGGTCACGGGATCGAGACCGGCCGGCACGGCGCCTCGATCGGGGCCGGTTCACCTGGCATCCTCCACGGCGCCCGCACCTACATGCTCCAGGACGACGAGGGCCAGGTACTGGAGGCCCATTCCATCTCGGCGGGCCTCGACTACCCCGGTGTCGGTCCGGAGCACGCCTACTACGCGGACACCGGCCTGGCCCGCTACGTGTCCATAACGGACGAGGAGGCCCTGGGTGGGGTCGACCTGCTCTCCCGCACCGAGGGGATCATCCCCGCCCTCGAGTCGGCCCATGCAATCGCCTGGGTGGCGAGGGAGGCCGATGCTCTGCGGGACCGCATGGTCCTGATCAACCTCTCGGGACGCGGCGACAAGGACGTAGAGATGATCGCCTCCAAGATCGGGATGAGGTGATCCGATGAGCCGCGAGAGCCTCGACAGGCTGTTCGCCGACGTGCGGCGGGAGGGTCGCACCGCCTTCCTGCCCTTCATGACCGCCGGACTGCCGAGCCCGGGAGAGACGGTCGAGACGTTCATCGCGATGGCGGAAGCCGGGGCTGATGCCTTCGAGGTCGGCATCCCGTACAGCGACCCGCTCATGGACGGACCCACCATCCAGGTGGCGAGCCAGCGGGCGATCGAGCAGGGCATGACGCTCGGTGGTGGGTTCGATGTCCTCCGCCGGGTAGTGGAGGCCACGGGCCGGCCCTCGCTGGCGATGTCCTATGCCAACCCGGTGTTCCGGGTCGGACCGCGCGAGTTCGCGCGGCGGGCCGCCGATGCCGGAGCCGCGGGGCTGATCGTGGCCGACCTGCCCCTCGAGGAGGCCGGTCCGGTGATCGGGGCGACCGAGGGGGCGGGCATCGGCCTGGTGCTGTTCGCCGCGCCCACCACCCATGACGAGCGCCTGGCCAGGATCGCCGCCCGCGACCCGGTGTTCATCTACGGTGTAGCAGCGATGGGGGTGACCGGGGAGCGGGAGGATGTGTCGGATGTGCCTCGCCGTCTGGCAGAGCGGATCAGGGCGGTGACCGGGACACCCCTGGTGATGGGAGTGGGCATAGGGACTCCCGAGCAGGCGGCCGCCCTCGCCCCCAACGTGGACGGCATCATCGTCGGATCCGCCCTGGTGCGCAGGGCGCTGGTATCGGACGACCCCATTCCGGAAATCTCCGCCGCCACCCGCGCCCTGGCCGGCGCCCTCTCCTAGCTGGTCGCGAGCTAGGAAGTAGAGACTAGGAAGACATCCTCATCACCGAGATGAAGGCCTCGGGCGGGACGTCGACGCGGCCGATCGCCTTCATACGTCGCTTGCCCGCCTTCTGGCGCTCCAGCAGCTTGCGCTTGCGGGTCACGTCGCCGCCGTAGAGCTTGGCGGTGACGTCCTTGCGGTAGGCCTTCACGGTCTCCCGGGCGATGATCCGGCTGCCGATCGCTGCCTGGATGGGGACGTCGTACTGCTGGCGGGGGATCAGCTCCCTGAGCTTCTCGGTCATCCGGCGCCCGTAGGGATAGGAGGCCTCCCGGTGGACGATGGCGCTGAAGGCGTCGACCGGGTCGTGATGCAGCAGGATGTCAACCTTCACGAGGTCGGCGTCCTCGTACCCGTCGGGCTCGTAGTCGAGGCTGGCGTAGCCCCGGGTCCGGCTCTTGAGCTGGTCGTAGAAATCGGTCACCACCTCGGCCAGCGGGACGCGGTAACGCAATTCCACCCGCTCGGGAGACAGGTACTCCATCCCCTTGATGCGCCCCCGGCGGCCCTGGCAGAGGTCCATCAGGCGTCCCGTGTAGCGGGCCGGGCTGATGATGCTGGCTGACAGGATCGGCTCGGAGATGGCCACCACCTCTCCCGCAGGGGGCATCTTGGCGGGGTTGTCGACCGGTACCTCGTCCCCGGCCGCGGTCCGCACCCGGTACTCCACCGACGGCTTCGTCGCGATGATGTCGAGGGCGAACTCGCGCTCGAGGCGCTGGGTGATGATCTCCATGTGCAACAGGCCCAGGAAGCCGCACCGGTAGCCGAACCCGAGCGCCGTGGAGGTCTCCGGCTCGTAACTGAAGCTGGAGTCGTTGAGGCGTAGCCGGTCGAGGGCGTCCCGCAGCTCGGGGTACTCGTCTCCATCCAGCGGGTAGAGCCCGCAGAACACCATGGGTTTGGGTTCGCGATAGCCCGGTAGGGGAGTGGGGGAGGCACGGTCGGCGTCGGTAACGGTCTCGCCGGGTCGGGCCTCCGCCGTGTTCTTGACCCCCGATATCAGGTATCCCACCTCTCCGGGGCCCAGCTGCTCCACGGGCACGGCTTCCGGGGTGCGTACGCCGATCTCCTGGACGTTGTAGACGGCGCCGGTCTGCATGAAACGCACCCGCGAGCCGGAACGAAGCGTGCCCCGCACGATCCGGATCGAGCTGATGACCCCACGGTAGGTGTCGAAGTGGGAGTCGAACACCAGGGCGGCCAACTCGGCATCGGGATCGTCCTCAGGGGGCGGCACGCGCCGGCAGATCGCGTCGAGGAGCGCGGTGACGCCCTCCCCGGTCTTGGCCGAGACCGCCAGCACCTCTTCGGCCGGGAATCCCAGTACCTGTTCGATCTCCTCGGCCACCCGGTCGGGGTCGGCGGCGGGCAGGTCCACCTTGTTGAGAACCGGCACCACGGCCAGATCGTGTTCCATAGCCAGGGTGCAGTTGGCCAGGGTCTGGGCCTCGATGCCCTGGGCAGCGTCCACCAGGAGGATCACCCCCTCGCAGGCCGCCAACGACCGGGACACCTCGTATCCGAAGTCGACATGGCCGGGCGTGTCGATCAGATTGATCCTCCACGGACCGTACTCGAGGCGGACGCTCTGGAGTTTGATGGTGATACCGCGCTCGCGCTCCAGTTCCATGTTGTCGAGGTACTGGGCGCGCATGCGCCGGGCCTCGACCGCTCCGCATATCTCCAGGAATCGATCGGCCAGCGTCGACTTGCCGTGGTCGATGTGGGCGATGATCGCGACGTTGCGTATACGAGATTGATCCATGACCTGCGACGGTGCTCGAAGACGGATCGTGCGGGCATCGCGGGTTGGCGAACTCACCCGGTCCGAGAGCTGCAGGCTAGCGAGCGGACCCGACCGTGAGGAGGATACGATCCGCAAGGTAGGGCCGTCGGGGTAAGATCGTGCCCCCTCGCCGGGATGGCGGAATTGGTAGACGCGCCGGACTCAAAATCCGGTGCCCGCAAGGGCGTATGGGTTCGAGTCCCATTCCCGGTACCGGTCGGTCGCTAGTTGGTATTGCCCGCTTTACGTGCCGAATCCTGAAATCTGTGGACATCGGGCTATCAACTACGGATTACGAACTACAGACAAAGGCTACGATCAGCGCATGCCCACTCTGGCCCTCGTGGATGGCCACAGCCTTGCCTACCGCGCCTTCTACGCCCTTCCCCCCGACCTCGCTACCAGTACCGGTCAGGTGACCAACGCCGCGTTCGGGTTCACGTCGATGCTGATCAAGCTGCTCGGCGAGCACCGCCCCGACGGATTGGCGGTGGCCTGGGACGTGGGGAGGTCCACCTTCCGGACCGAGCGCTACGCCGACTACAAGGCTCAGAGGGAGTCGACCCCGGACCTGTTCCGTAGCCAGCTCCCCCTGATCCGCGAAGTGTTGGCGGCAATGGACATTCCCCAGTTGGAACGCCCCGGTTTCGAGGCCGACGACGTGATCGCCTCGCTGGTGAAGAGGGCCACCGACCTCGGGTGGCAGGTGCTGGTGGTCACGGGCGACCGGGACAGCTTCCAACTGGTGTCCACGACCGTGCGGGTGGTGTATACCCGCCGGGGCATATCCGACACCGTGGTGGTCGATCCGGAGTGGGTCGAGGACAAGTACGGGGTACGGCCCGGGCAGTACCTGGACTACGCAGCCCTGCGGGGCGACACGTCCGACAACCTGCCCGGCGTCCCCGGGGTGGGGGAGAAGACCGCCGCCCGGCTCCTGTCGCAGTTCGACGATCTGGAGGGGGTCTTCTCGCATCTCGATGGCTACCCCCCCAGGCTGCGGACCAACCTCACCACCCACCAGGACCAGGTCCTGTTGAACCGCGAGCTGATGGCGCTGGTGGATGACCTGGATCTGGAGGTCGATGAGGACCGGCTCCGCAGGGGAGATCTGGATTGGCCGTCGATACGGGAGGTCTTCGACCGCTTGGAGTTCGCCACCCTGTGGAAGCGCCTGCGGGATCAGGAGGGAGAGACCCCTCCGGCCGCGGACTCGACCATCGAGGTGGAGGTCCGGGTGGTCGGGTCGCCGGCCGAGGCGTCCGCGCTCGCGGGCGCGGCCGGTCTGGCTCTGGAACCCGTTCACGATTCGGGCGAGTTGGTCGGGCTGATGGCCGTTCCCCGCCTCGAAGATCCGGTGTCCGGCGGGTCTGGAGCCCTCGCCGGGACCGCCTTCTACGTGCCGGTGTCGCTCCTGGGTCACCTGGCGCCCGCTCTGGCCGATCCCGACTTGCCCTACTCGGCCTACAAGTCGAAGGAGTTTGCACAGGAGATGCACCGGATCGGATACGAGCTCGAAGGGCTGGGCTTCGATCCTGAGCTGGCGGGATACATCATCGGCCCGGCCGGTCGATCGGAGAAGCTGGAGGATCTGGCTTCCCGCTTCCTGGCGGTCGACCTGACCGCGACCGAGAGCGGCGGGGACGATGACGGGCAGGCGGCCTTCGACTTCGGGGGCGGGCCGGACCTGGAG
>VXRE01000063.1 GCA_009838635.1 Acidimicrobiia bacterium
AGGCGGCGCAGATGCTCGAGGAGTTCGCGGGTTGGGGCGGAGCCGTCAATCACCTGCCCGGTAGGTAGGAGGTCTCCCACCTGGATGGCATTGCGGATCCTCAGTTCCACCGCATCCACGTCCAGTTCCCCCGCGAGGCGGTCCATGGCCGATTCGATGGCGTAGCAGGCCTGGACGGCCCCGAAGCCGCGCATGGCGCCGCGGGGAGGGTTGTTCGTGTAGACGGCGTAGCCGTCGATCTCGACGTGGTCGACGGCGTAGGCGCCGGCGGCGAAGTAGGAGGCGTTGGCGATGACGATCTGCGAGGTGGAGGTGTAGGCGCCTCCGTCCAGCAGGAGCCTCACCTTGGAGTAGACCAGGGTTCCGTCCCGGCGGGCGCCCAACTCCACCCGGATCCGCGAGGGGTGCCGATGGACGTGGCCGACGAAGGACTCCTCCCGGTTGTAGGACATCTTGACGGGACGGCCCATCCGCAGCGCCAGCATGCAGGCATGGATGTGGACCGACAGATCCTCGCGGCCCCCGAACGCCCCGCCAACGCCGCTCAGCGTGAGGCGTACCCGGCTCGGATCCAGCCCGAGAGCCGCTGCCACCTGGCGCCGGTCGTCGTGGATCCACTGCGCCGCTACGTACAGGTCGATGCCGCCGCTCCCGTCCGGCACCGCCAGACCGGCCTCCGGGCCCAGAAAGGCCGGATCCTGGACCCCAGACCGGTACTCGGCTTCGATAACGATCTCTGCCCGCGAGCGAGCCGCTGCAACGTCCCCGTGGCGGATGCGAACGTGCCGCGCCACGTTCCCGCCCGGGTCGATCGGATCCCCGTCCCCTGACAGGGAGGACTCAGGATCGGTCAGGGGCGCCTGCACCTCGTACTCGACGGTGACGGCCTCGGCCGCCCTACGGGCCGTCTCGGGATGGTCGGCGGCCACGATCGCCACCGGCTCCCCCACGTACCGGACTTCGTGGGTGGCCAGGACGGGCTGGTCAGCCACCTTGATGCCGTAGAAACGGTGTCCGGGCACGTCCTCGGCGGTCAGCACGGTGGCAACCCCCCGGATCGCCAGGGCCTGGCCGATGTCGACACCCAGGATGCGGGCCCTCGGGTGCGGACTCCTGACCGTGGCGCCCCACAGCATGCCGTCTATGTGGAGGTCCGAGGCGTAGGCGAAGCGGCCCAGCACCTTGAGCGGGGCATCAGGACGCGGCGGTGAGGCGCCGACGCCGCGCGCGTGGGCCGCGCGGTCGCGAACCTTCGTGTCCAGCTGCGAGCGAACTCCCATCAGGCGCGGCAGCCTTCCAGACCAGACCGCAACATACGGTGATCGAGGTCACGACCGATGAAGACCAGCCGGCTGCCACGGCTGCCCGACCATCGCCCGCCGGGATAGATCTCGAAGAGTCGATGGACTCCCTGCAGGATGGTCTGGCGGGGACGCCCGGCCACGGCGAGGATGCCTTTCATCCGGTAGATGTCGGCTGATCGCTCCTCGGTGAGGTTCTCGAGCCAGCCCCTCAGCATCGCCTCGTCCAACTCGCCGCCGACCTCAATGCTGATGGCCTTGATGCCCGGATCGCCGGAGGGCACATAGGTGTCCTCAAAGAACCCGCCGTCTGCCGACGCCGCCGGTCCGCCAAAGGCCTCGATCCCGAGAATCTCATCCGGATCCACCCTGGAATAGCTCGATCTGATGACCGGCGCGGTGCTGTTGAACTCACCGATCCGGGCCTCTGTCCTCCGCAAGGCGTCCGGCCCGACCAGATCCGTCTTGTTGAGCACGATCCGGTCGGCGCACAGGATCTGGTCCACCACCCGACTATCGCGACGGTCGGGGCCGAATGCGTCCAGGTGGGCGTCTACGTGCTTGGCGTCGACCATGGTCACGATCCCGTCGACCGCGATGCGATCGGACAGTTCGTCCACGAAGAGCGCCTGGGTGACCGGCACCGGATCGGCCACTCCACTGGTCTCGATGACCACGTAGTCGGGCGGCTCGGGGCGGGCCAACAGCTTCCGGATCGTGGCCGTGAGGTCGTTGCGAACCGACAGGGTGCAGCAGACACACCCGTTGGCCATCTCGATCACCTCCTCGTCAGAGGAGACGATGAGATCGCCGTCGATCCCGATCTCACCCATCTCGTTCACGATCACCGCGATACGGCGGCCGTGGTCCGTCGAGAGAATGTGGTTCACGAGGGTGGTCTTCCCGGCGCCCAGGAAGCCGGTCAGGACAGTGACGCTCGGGCCGGTCCTGGATGGGATGGACACCGTGCTCATCCGGGCGCCGTTTCCGTCGCAGCCAACCGGACCGCGGAGACGATCTTCTCGTAGCCGGTGCACCGGCAGAGGTTCCCGGCCAGAGCCTCACGTATCTCGGCGTCCGAGGGATCGGAGTTGGCATCGAGCAGGCAGTGGGTGGCGACGATCAGCCCGGGCGTGCAGAAGCCGCACTGGACCGCCCCCTCGGACACGTATGCCTGCTGGATCGGATGGAGCGCCTCCCCGTCCGACAGGCCCTCCACCGTCACCACTTCGGCGCCATCGGCCTGGCCGGCCGACACCAGGCACGCACAGACAAGTTCACCGTCCAGGTACACGGAACATGATCCGCACTCTCCCTGTTCACAGGCGTCCTTCGAGCCCCTCAGGCCCAGCCGCTCCCTGAGGACGTACAGAAGGCTCTCACCGGCCCAGACATTCTCGGCCGTACGGCTCCTGCCGTTCACGGTCAGCTCAATGAGCACAGGATCCATCCGTCGCCAGGGCTGACCAGGCCCAGCGCAGGGTCCGGCGGGCCATGACGCGAAGAGCATGGACGCGGTACCGGGCCGGGCCGCGCACGTCGTCGATCGGCCGGGCTGCGGCCGCTACCCGCTCGGCGAAGCCCTCCACAATCCCGGCGGGAAGCTCTCGATGAGCCTCCCAATACCCGCCCCGGTCGAGTTCCTGCCCCAGGTAGGCCGCGGCGTCGGCGGCCTCGAGCGGCGTGGGGGCTGCGGAACCGATCCCGGTCCCCACATGGCGGCCCGGCACGTCGAGGGCGAGCGCGAAGGAGACCACCGCGATCACCATCGCGTTGCGGGTGCCCACCTTGGAGAACTGCTGTGGCCCCCGAGCGGTGGGGACCAGGACGGACCTGATCAGCTCGTCCGGCTCCAGCACGTTGCTCTTCGGGCCGGTGAAGAAGCGCCCGATCGGGACATCGCGAGTACCCCGCATCGACTCGACCCGGACCGTCGCGCCCGTGGCCAGCAGGGGCGGGTGGGCATCCCCGGCTGGAGAAGCGGTCGCCAGGTTCCCCCCGATGGTCCCGCGGTTGCGGATCTGGGGCGAACCGACCGTCCGGGAGGCAATGGCCAGGGCGGGAAGGTCGCCAGGCAAGTGCTCCAGGACATCCGTGTAGGTGACGCCGGCCCCGAGCTCGACGGTACCGTTGCTCTTGCCCCACCGTTTGAGCACCTCGAGATGGGAGAGATCGAGCAGGGACGCCGGACGCCGGCGGGCGAAGTTGAGATCGACCATGAGATCGGTGCCGCCGTTGATCGGAACGGCGGCAGGGTTCTCCGTCTTCAGCGCTACAGCATCCTGCCAGGTGCGAGGTCGAAGGTAATCCACTCCCGGTCTCTGTTTGCGGCGGGCACTGATGCTAGATGATTGGTTCCGAGTCGGTTGTTGCTAGCTACTAGTTGCTGGTTGTTAGCTATTAACATAGATATTATTGCGCTGACGGCTCGCCACTGGTCACCGACCAGGGCCGCGCTCGACACCGAAAGGCGGCCGGTCGTGCTTGGCTGGTCCGCATAGACTTGGGATCCGGTCAATCACGGACGGGGTGACATGGCCGCCGAGCAGTTGAACAGCGAACGCAAGGGCCTGCTCCGGCGAGCCGTGCGGCTCGAATGGCTGACCGTGGGCTGGAACGCGGTGGAGGGGATCATCGCCGTGGCAGCGGCTACGGCCGCCGGCAGCGTGGCCCTCCTCGGGTTCGGGATCGACAGCTTCGTCGAGACCGTCTCCGGCGCCGTGATCCTCTGGCGTATCGGCGCTGAGCGGCGCGCCAGGGAGGCGGAACGTATCAACCGGATCGAGAGCATCGCCCGCAGAGGTGCGGCCCTCAGCCTCTGGTTGCTGGCGCTCTACGTGGCTGCGGACGCAACGGTAGCCCTGGTGAGCGGTGAGCGGCCGTCCGCCTCGGCGGTCGGTGTGGCTTTGCTTGTGTTGTCGATAGCCGTGATGAAGTGGTTGGCCAATGCCAAACGAGCCGTAGCTGTGGCCCTGCACAGCCATGCCATGGAGGCCGACGCCGCCCAGACCGACTTCTGCTGGAAGCTGTCGGTTGTCGCATTGATCGGACTGGTCGCCAACGCCGTTCTCGGCTGGTGGTGGGCCGATCCGCTGGCTGCCCTCGGCTTGGCTGCGCTGATAGCCGTCGAGGCCAAACGGACCTGGAGGATCGGGCTGGCGTGCTGCTGACCCGATCCGATGGCAACCCTTGTGCGGGCGGCTACGAGTCGGTGATCGGGGTCGAAGGGACTGTGGGCGCGAGTCCGCTGTTCAGGGACGACTCGCCCGGACAATGGCGGAGTGGACCCCCACGACGGCTATGGAGTTCGCCGTGTCCGCCATCTGGTGAGTGGGAGTGATCTCTACGTCGACCAAGCCTGCCGACTCCAGACCCTGCCGGTACTCGGTGAATGAGGGCGCCCCGGCGATGCATCCGACCCACGAGCCGCGCTCCTTCCGCTGCTCCGGAGTTAGGGCATCGTCGGCCACCACATCGGTCACCCCTACCCGCCCGCCGGGGCGGAGCACTCGGGCGATCTCTGCGAACACTGCCCTCTTGTCCTCCGACAAGTTGATCACGCAGTTGGAGATGATCACGTCCACGGAGGCGTCGGGCAGCGGGATGTCCTCCATGTAGCCCTTGAGGAATTCGACGTTGCTCACCCCCGCCTCAACGGCATTGGCTCGCGCCAGGTCCAGCATCTCATCGGTCATGTCCAAGCCGTAGGCGAACCCGGTCGGACCTACCCTCCGAGCCGACAGGAGCACGTCGATCCCCCCGCCCGAGCCGAGGTCCAGCACGACCTCGCCAGGGCATAGCTCGGCCACGGCAACCGGATTTCCGCAGCCGAGGGATCCTTCGGCAGCGGCCATCGGAAGCTGGTCGATGTCGGATGGCGCGTAGAGGCTGGACGCGAGCTCGAACTCCGGCTCGGTCTCGACCACCCTGGTCATGGTGGCGCGAGCAGCGTTGGCGTAGCTCTGCCGTACCTGCTCGCGAATACTTTCGGTCATGGGGTCCTCCGGTGGCGCCGCCCTACAGTCCCGGCTTCAACCGACCCGCACAATACGAGATCCAGCCGCGTGGGTTGGACATCATGTCTGGCGGGACCCATGTCAACCGGCCCCGTCGATGGCCTCGATGTCGCTCGGGTCGTCCAGCATCTCCCAACGGAGCAGCGAGATGGGGACGTTGCCGTTGCTCCACAGATGGTCGTGGAACCATCGCAGGCTGAACTCGGCGCCCAGCTTCTTCTTGGCATCGCCCAGCAGGCGGATGATCTCGAGCTTGCCGACCATGTAGGCCATCGCCAGCCCCGGGTTGGAGACGTACATCGACGTCTCCTCCAGAGCGGTCTGGGGATCGACCGGGATCAGCTCCTCGAACATCCTCATCCCCTCGTCGAGGGTGATGGCCCCGGTGGCCAGACTCACGTCCACCACCGTCCGCAAGCTACGGAGTCGCTTGAAGTTCTGGGTCACCAGCCTCGACCAGGGAGCGTCGTCGAACAGGCCGGCCTGGAGCATCAACGCCTCGTTGTAGTGGGCCAGGCCCTCATTGCTGATCGAGTCGTAGTAGCGCCGTCGTAGCGGGTTCGGATTGGCCCAGGACAGGGCCAGCTGCTTGTAGTGGACGCCCTCGTGCATGATGCCCAGCCGGGGATCACGGGCGTTGGCCTCGTAGAAATAGGACAGGGGCTGGTTGGGATCCCACACGTAGGTGTACGCGTCCTCGTCGAGACGCTGATCTGAGGTCAGATCGTTGCCCACCCCCAGCCAGTTGAGAGGCCGCACGTACCCCGGCCGGGGCGCGGTGAGGTAGCGGCGGAGCGACTCGGGTTGGGTTAGGAGGTCCTCGTTCTCGTAGAACTCCCGCACCGCCTGCTCATCCCGGGCCTGCTGCTCGCATTGGGCCTCGGCGGTCGGGAATCGGTCGGGCACGGGCGTGTCCCCGTACCGGTTGCGCTCCACCTCCTCCCAGGCGTAGTTGCGGTAGAGCTCCCGCTCGGCCAGAAGCACCATCTCCTCGGGCTGGAGCGGCAGGAGCGCCACGTTCCGGAGGTACCACATGAAGTTGTCGCGTCCCACCGGCTCGGGTGCGGGCATCCGGGCCTGGTGGCCACGCAGCCACTCACGGAACGCCACCAGATGCCCGGCCGCCGCAGCGCCCGCCTCGATGAGCGCCACCCGCCGCGCGCTGTCGAAGAATCCGCTCAACTCGTCTATCGACTCGGGCAGCGCCGAGTCGATATCCTCGAGCAGGCGGATGGCCGACCCGGCCAGAGCCGAGGTACCGGCACGGGCCAGGTTCTCCAGGGCGACTTCGAGCTGGGGACCCACCATGTGAAGCTTGTGGATGATGCCCTCCTGGCGATCTCCGTCGAACGGCGGCGGGCAGAGCAGCGAGTCGTAATAGGTGCCGAGGGCCTGATGGACCTGCATGACCGCATCCCTCTCCCAAGAGCGCAGGACCCTGGTCTCCCACTCCACGCGGGAGATGGCGGAGCCGATCAGCCGGTAGTCGACCTGGGTGGGAACCGGCTCGCCCGACACGTCGAGGCCCTCCCATCGCTGCCGGAATTCGGCGGCCTTGTCCAGCCGGTGGCGAGCGGAGTCCTCGTCGAACTGCGGGATCCAGTCGGGCACAAGCTCCAGGCGGGGAACATCGTCAGGGCTCCGGTAACCGGAAACGACCCTCCAGTCCCAGAACTCGACACCCAGGTCCTGCACCGCCTGGTTCCTGTCACTCATGTGGTTCCCCTTCCGGATCCGCGTGCTTCCGAATGACCCAGCCCGTCACTCTGGCGTGGCTGCTAGCCAACAACTTGCAAACTTGTCTGAGGTTAGACCCGACTCGGGCTGCGGCCGGCGGCATCTGCGACCCAACCCTCAGATGACCATCTCTAGCCGGCGGTCCCGTCCACGGTCCGTAGCGCTGCGCTCCGCCGGATCTCCCCAGCCCCCTCCCCCACCGGTCTTCACCAGGAGCCGAGTTCCGGCCTCGACCTTGAGACCGTTGGCCTTGAGCATCTTTTCGGGCTCGTGCCCGGGACGATGCACCCACACCTCGGGCGGCGCTCCGTCCCTGCCACCGAAGAGACCCCACGACGGTTGCTTGGAGCGCTCGAACCAGAGGTTGACGGTGCACGGCGCCAGGAGTTCGTACTCCCGGATGATCCCCAGCCCACCACGCCATTTGCCGTCACCGCCCGACCCGTCCCGCAGGGCGTGACGACGCATGAGGAACGGATACCGGTTCTCCAACGACTCGATTGGTTGGTTGCGGTACTCCCCGGCCGCCGAGTGGGTCAGGGCCGACTCTCCGTCCCCTCCCTCATACGCACCCCAACCCCCGGTCAGCGACTCACCTGACAGGAAGAGGCCGAACTCGTTCTCCCCCACGATGCTGTCATTCCACGAATCGCCCACATGTCCCGCCGCGGTCCGCTCGGGAATCACCGCGCTCAAGGCCTTGATCATGAGGTCGATAGCCAGCATCAGATGGGGGCCGTAGTGGAGGCAGGGGGCGGTCTCGGCCGGGTTGAAGCAGGTGCCCTCCGGCGCGATCACCTCGAGGTTGCGGAAGTTCCCTCCCGACACCGGAGCGTGGGGATTGACGAGAAACTTGAAACCCTGCTCGATGCCGGAGCGGGTCTGCACGATGCCGCTGTTGATGCTGCCGACACACTGGCGGTTGGAGCCGGACAGGTCGACGGTCATGCTGTCACCCTCCACCGTGACCGTGACCTTCACGTAGACCGGATCCTCCGTGACACCGTCGTCGTCGAGGTAACCGTCGGCCACGTAGACACCATCGGGAATCTCCGCCACCGAGGCACGGTCCTCGGCCTCCGCCTGCTCGAACACCAGCCGGACGGCGGCCTCGACCTGATCCCACCCGAAACGGCGCACGATCGACCGGAACCGCTCCACCCCGGTACGGCAGGCACTTATCTCGGCCATCAGGTCACCCACCATCGCGGTCGGGAACCGGGAATTGAGGGCGATCAGATCCACGATCTGCTGATCGATCCGACCCTCCCGGAAGATGCAGGTCGGGCCTATGCGCAGACCCTCCTGGAAGATGTCCGTGCTGTCACCCACGTAGCCGGCCCGCTTGGCGCCGATATCGTTCCAGTGGGCCTTGGCCGCCGAGAACCCGCGCAACAACCCGTCGACGAAGATCGGAGCGAAGACGGTCACGTCGTTGAGGTGGCTCCCGGCGATGGTCGAGTCATTGACGATCCAGACATCTCCCTCCCGGAAGACCTCGTAACCCTTGATGCCGATCACCGCCCGGAGCGTCCCGCCCAAGCTTCCCAGGAAGAACGGAAGGCCCGGCGCCTGCCCCAGCAGGCGTCCCTCGGCGTCGAAGATACCCACCGAGCAGTCCTTGGCCTCGTAGATCACCGGGCTGTAGGCGCTCCGGTATAGGTTCCGCCGCATCTGCTCCGCGCCGGAGATGAACGCGTTCCGCACCACCTCGACCGTCGCGGGCGACGGGGCGGACAGGTCAGAGGTCCTGATTTCGGCTACCCGGGACTCAGGGGACCAACTCCAGGCGCCGGTCCGTAGCTCGGTCTTCGGCGGCACGCTCCGCCGGGTCGCCCCAGCCTCCCCCTCCCCCGGTCTTCACCACCAGCCGGGTACCGGCCTCGACCTTCAGGTCGTTGGCCTTGAACATCTTCTCGGGCGCCTCGCCGGGACGGTGCACCCACACCTCCGGCCCCGCGCCGTCCTGGCCGCCGAAGAGGCCCCATGAAGGCTGCTGGACGGCCCGCTCGAACCAGAGCTGGATCGTGACCGGGGCAAGGATCTCGTACTCCCGAACGATCCCCATTCCGCCCCGCCACTTCCCGTCACCGCCCGAACCCTCGCGCAAGCTGTGGCGCCGCATGATCAGCGGGTAGCGGTGCTCCATGGTCTCGATCGGGAAGTTCTTGAAGTCTCCCGCTGCCGAGTGGATCAGGGCCGACTCGCCGTCGCCCCCCTCGAAGGCACCCCAGCCGCCGGTCAGGGCCTCCCCGGACAGGAACAGGCCGAACTCGTCCTCCCCCACGATGATGACGTTCCACGAATCGCCCACGTGCCCGGCTGCGGTTCGCTCCGGCACGACCCGGCTCAGAGCCTTGATCATCAGATCGAGCGCCAGCATCAGGTGGGGTCCGTACTTGAGGCAGGCGGCGGTCTCGCTCGGGTTGAAGCAGGTGCCCTCGGGCGCGATGACCTCCAGGTTCCGGAAATTCCCTCCGGACACCGGCGAATGCGGGTTGACCAGGAACTTGAAGCCCTGCTCGATGCCGGAGCGGGTCTGCACGATGCCGCTGTTGACGCTCCCGGTGTTCTGTTTGTTGGAGCCGGTCAGGTCCACGGTCATGCTGTCACCCTCTACGGTGACGGTGACCTTCACGTAGACGGGATCCTCGGTCACGCCGTCGTTGTCCAGGTAGGCGCCCTCGACGTAGACGCCGTCGGGGATCTCCGCCACCGAGCGCCGGTCCTCCGCCTCCGCCTGCTCGAACACGGCATGGATGGACTTCTCCACCTGGTCCCATCCGAACCGCCGCACGATGGAACGGAACCGCTCCACCCCGGTCCGGCAGGCGCTGATCTCAGCCATCAGGTCACCCACCAGCGCGGTCGGGAAACGCGAGTTCAGCGCGATCAGGTCCACGATCTGCTGGTCGAGACGGCCGTCCCGGAAGATGCAGGTCGGTCCGATGCGCAGACCCTCCTGGAAGATGTCCGTGGTGTCACCGCAGAATCCGGCATCCTTGGCGCCGATGTCGTTCCAGTGGGCCTTGGCCGCTGTGAACCCCCGGAGGCCTCCGTCCACGAAGATCGGAGCGTATACGGTCACATCATTGAGATGGCTGCCTGCGATGGTCGAGTCGTTGACGATCCAGACGTCTCCCTCGCGGAACACTTCGTATCCCTTGAGCCTCACCACCTCTCGCAGCGTCCCACCGAGGCTGCCGAGGAAGAACGGTAGGCCCGGCGCCTGGCCGAGCAGGTGACCCTCGGCGTCGAAGATACCCACCGAGCAGTCCTTCATCTCGTAGATCACCGGGCTGTGCGCGCTGCGATACAGGTTCCGCCGCATCTGCTCCGCCCCGGAGATGAACGCGTTCCGGACCACCTCTACCGTGGCCGGGGAGGGCATGTTCCCGCTTTGGCCGTTGACGATGGTGTCGGTCATGATCAGGCTCCCCTCTCCATGATCAGATGACCCTGGGATCCCACCCGTAGCTCCCAGCCGGGGGGAACCACCGTGGTGGTCGACGGCTCCATGACGATGGCCGGGCCCACCAGGCGACCGGACAGATCGCCCCGGTCCACGATCGGGACATCCATGGACCGCCCGTTGAAGATGACCTGCTCGCTGGTGCGGTCCACACCCCCGGTCTGCTCGTCGCCGTCACCGGACGGGCCGCGCTCGAACTCGCGGATGCCCGTCAAGCGGATAGCGACCATCTCGATCGGGGCCTCCGGGTTGGCATGGCCGTAGCGCTCCTCGTACCGGGCGTGGAAGCTTGCCTTGAACTCCTCGTCGGGGGGCGCGGGCGCCCGCCGGGAGGGGGGGGGGTAGGACGGGGGCCCGGTGCGCAGGAGGGCGGGGGGGGAGGAGGGGCGACCCGGC
>VXRE01000145.1 GCA_009838635.1 Acidimicrobiia bacterium
GCCCCGTCTCGATCACATCTTCCTGATGTGCCAGGACGTGGACGAGACCACCGCCTTCTACACGGATGTGCTCGACTTCCGCCTGACCGAGCAGATCCTGGCCGATGACGGGCACCAGCTGGTCACCTTCCTGGAACGGACCCACACCCCCCACGACATCGCCTTCATCACCGGCCCGAACGGGGCCTTCCATCACATGGCCTTCTGGCTGGACGACTGGAACGAGGTCCGCAAGGCAGCCGACATCTGCTCCTACCACGGCATTCCCATCGACGCCGGCCCCACCCGCCACGGCGCCACCCGCGGCCACGGCCTCTACTTCTTCGATCCCGCCGGCAACCGCAACGAGGTTTACACCGGGGGTTACTGGGCCGACCCGGACCGCGAGCCGGTCACGTGGACCGAGGCGGAGATCGGGCGAGCCGTGTTCTACTACGAAGGGGTGGTCGACCACCGCTTCATGACGGTGCACTCATGACCCGCCGGCGCCCTGACCTCCCTCGCACCGAGCGGGACGAGGCGCCCATGTACCTGGCGCGCTATCTCGAGCGGGCCGCCAGGCCTCCGGAGCCCCACGAGGACACTGAAGACGCCACCCCCCTCTACCTGCGCCGCTTCCGGCAGCGCCGGTCCACTGAGACCATCACCGCGCCATTACCACCGCTCTGGGAGCGGTCCGACCACGGCATGCAGATGGTGCTCAGCGAGGACAACCGCAACAAGGAGATCGGCGCCCCGCCCCAGGCCGCCCGCCCGGTGGTCAACGACGTCTACCTCGTCCGGCACGCCGAGACCCAGGGATACTCGACGGAGGCCGGCATCACCCCGCTGGGCGCCTGGCAGGCGCGCTCGGTGGGCCACACCCTTGCTCGCCGGGTCGGCGCCGGGGAGAAGATCGTGCTCGCCCATGCGGCCACCAACCGGGCCGGCCAGACCATCGAGCAGATCCACCGCTCCGTGCTGGACGGGCTGGAGCTCTTCGAGAAGGACGTCAAGGTCATCGACCCCAGGCCGTATGACGAGTTCCGCAACTTCATGGTCGCGACCCCGGACGGCATCATGGACGTGACCGCCGCCTTCCGCCTCTACTACTCGGTTCTGGAGCGGTTCGAGCGTATCGCCCTGGGCGACCGTCCCGCCTGGCTGGTCGAGATCGATCGGTTCTGGCGCACCCAGTTCGGGGGAGGCGACCCCATCCAGCACTGGCTTACGATCCCCATGCTGCACTTCGAGCCGCCCGCCCTCTGCGTACGGCGGTTCTGGACCGGGATCAGGTCGCTGGCGACGGCGGATCCGGGGGCGCGTATCGTCATCGCCAGCCACTCGGGGCCGATCCGCGCCTTCGCCATCTGGGCCTTCGGCTACGACCCGGGCGAGCCCTACAACACCGAGCACGTGCGGGTGAAGCTGATGGAGGGCGGCCGGGAAGCCCTCGTCATCTACCGCAACCGGGTCCAGGAGGTCATGGTTCCCGACATCGGCGACCTACCGACCTGGTCGCTCGACGAGGACTGGACACCGCCCCCGACGGCACCCGACCACCGGGATGTGTGATGCGTGCCCCACCGTCAGCCCCGATGCCAACCTCCCCCGTCCGGCGCCGAACCCTGAGCGGGAGCCCAACATGAGCAACCGGTTCATCATCTGGTTCAACGACTACCGGCCGGCGGACAGGCCCAGGATCGGGGGCAAGAACGCCGGGCTGGGCGAGATGATCAACGCCGATCTCCCCGTCCCGCCGGGTTTCGCCATCACGACAGACGGGTTCGAGAACATCAGGAACCACCCCCGAACGGTTGAGGAGGTCCGGGCTCTCCTGGCCACGGTCGAGTTCGGCGATCCCGCGGGCGTGAGGGGCATCTCCAGGGAAGTCCGTTCCCTCATCGAGTCTGTTCCGATGGCCGCCGACCTCGAGGACGCCGTTCGTTCCGCCTACGCGGAGTTGTGCTCGCGTTGCAACCAGGAGGACGTACCCGTGGCGGTCCGTTCCAGCGCCACCGCCGAGGACCTTCCGGATGCCAGCTTCGCCGGCCAGCAGGACACGTTCCTGTGGGTGCGGGGCGCCACCTCTGTCATCGAGCACGTCAAGCGGTGCTGGTCGTCCCTGTTCACCGACCGGGCCATGGCCTACCGCCACGAGATGGGCTACGACCACCAAGTGGTGTCGATGTCGGTGGCCGTCCAGCAGATGGTCGATCCCAAGTCGGCCGGAGTGGCCTTCACGCTCGATCCGGCCACCGGGGACCGGTCCCAGGTCGCCGTCGAGTCCTCATGGGGGCTCGGCGAGGCGGTGGTGTCGGGAGAGGTCACACCGGACAACTTCCTGGTGGACAAGGTGATCCTCGAGATCCACTCCCGCACCATCTCCCCCAAGCACACCGAGTTGGTAATGCGGGCGGACGGGGACGGGGTGGAATGGCATGAGGTCGGCGCCACCCGGCAACAGAGCCCGTCGGTGAGCGATGCCGAACTGCTCGAGATCACCCGTATGGCCAAGGCTGCGGAACGGTACTTCGGTTCCCCCCAGGACATCGAGTGGGCGGTCGACCGTCACCTACCCGAGGGCCGGAACGTGGTGATGCTCCAGAGCAGACCGGAGACGGTCTGGAGCCGGAAGGCCCCCCGTTCGGTGTCCGAGCCCTCGTCGGGGTTCATGGACAGCATCGTGTCCACCCTGCTCTCCCCGATACATACGCGGGATCCCGTATCCGCCGACGACGAGGAGGCATGACAGGACCGGAAACAGGCGGAGTCGCAGACAACCGGCAGAACCAAGAAGCATCCATTTCGAAAAGGAGACCACAAATGGCCAAGCGCTTCCCCAGTCCGTTCGAGGCTGAGACCCCACCCGGCGCCGAAGGGTGGCAGGACCTGTACACATACTCACTCCCGTTTTCCGAGGATCGACGGGACTACGAGGAGGCCACCTTCTGGTTCCAGGACAGCATCCACTGGGCGGAGCCGCTTACACCTTGGGACGCCACCTGGTACGAGTACGCGATCGCGGCGCTGTCCCAGTACAACACCCGCCACTACCTGATCCCGCCCGCGCTTGGAATCGACTACCGGGTGCTGAACGGTTACGCGTACCTGACTCCGGTACCCGTCCTGGACGGAGCCGAGATCGAGGCGCGCGTCCCGCAGTTCATGGAGCGGGCCGGCTTCTACTTCATGAACTGGGGCGATCTGTACGACAAGTGGCTCGTCAAGATGAAGGACCTGATCGCCGAGATGGAGGCCATCAGCTTCTCTCCCCTGCCCGAGAAGGAGGACCTGGAGGTCATCACCGAAGGGCGCGGGACCGGTTCGGGCCTCACGATCCAGGAGGAGTACCGGGGGCTCCTGAACCTCGGTCTGAAGCTCTGGCACTACCACTTCGAGTTCCTCAACCTGGGCTACGCGGCCTATCTGGACTACTTCGGATTCTGCAAGCAGGCGTTCCCCAACATCCCCGACCTGGCCATCGCCCGGATGGTGGCCGGGGTCGAGGTGGACCTGTTCCGGCCCGACGAGGAGCTCAAGACCCTCGCCGGCATCGTGGTCGACAACGGTTTGGAGGACCAGCTGGAGGGAGGCTTGAGTGCCCTCGAGGGGACGCCGTTCATGGACCACTGGAACTCGGTCAAGCACCCCTGGTTCAACTACTCGGCGGGCAACGGCTTCTACCACAGCGACAAGGTGTGGATCGAGCATCCGGAGATCCCGCTGGGGTTCGTGGCGGGTTACGTCGAGCGCATCAAGGCGGGCGAGGACATCTCCCGCCCGATCGAGAGGATCCGCACCGAGCGCGACCGGATCGTGGACGAGTACACCGCTTTGCTGTCCTCGGACGAGGACCGCGAGGCCTTCCAGGGCAAGCTGGGCCTGGCCCGGGTGGTGTTCCCGTACGTGGAGAACCACAACTTCTACGTGGAGCACTGGAGCCACTCGGTGATGTTCCGCAAGATGAAGGAACTCGGCGACGTGTTCGTCAAGGAAGGCTTCCTGGCATCCCGGGACGACGTCTTCTACATGAAGCGCGACGAGGTGAACGAGGCGCTCTGGGACATGTACTCGGCCTGGGCGGTGGGGACCCACCCCAGGGGCCCGGCCTACTGGCCACGGGAAGTGACCCGGCGCAGGGGCATCGTCGACGCCCTGCGGCAGTGGAGTCCGCCCCCGGCCCTCGGCGAGCCGCCCGAGGTGGTCACCGAGCCGTTCACGATCATGCTGTGGGGTATCACGTCCGAGAGCATCGGCATGTGGCTGGGCGCCGGGGACGACGCCGACGGCGGCCTGCGCGGCTTCGCCGCCTCTCCCGGAGTGGCGGAGGGCCCCGCCCGGGTCATCATGTCGGCCGACGACATCGGCCAGCTCCAGGAAGGTGAGATCCTGGTGGCGCCGATCACGGCGCCGAGTTGGGCGCCCGCCTTCGGCACGATCGGAGCGGCGGTCACCGACATCGGTGGGATGATGTCCCACGCCGCCATCGTGTGCCGGGAGTACGGCCTGCCGGCCGTCACCGGAACCGCCTTCGGCACCAGGGACATCGAGACCGGGACCATGCTGCGGGTGGACGGCAGCTCCGGCACGGTGACCGTTCTCGACTGACAGCGGGCGAAGGCGGACGGATCGAGGCGTACGCGGACAAGGAGGGTGCTGAAGACCCGGCTGGATAGCCATCCGGCACCCTCCTAGTGGTCTGTCTGTGTAATGGCGGTGTGGTATGGCGTCGGCAGCGGTGTTCCTCGCAAGGCCCGCTGACGAAGGCGTACCCGCAGGGTACGTTGAGGAAGTGGAACGCAGCGACGGGGCGCCGATGGCCGCCAGAGCACCCGGTTGTTTCGCAGGCAGACCACTAGGACACAAAGGAGAGAAGCAATGCTTTCCAAGGAGCAGAACGAACGGCTCACCCGGGTCGGTCCGGGTACGCCCATGGGCGAGCTACTGCGCCGCTACTGGTATCCGGTCGCGTTCACGCGGGAGCTCGACGAGTGGCCCATCCGCAAGGTCAGGTTGCTGGGCGAGGACTTCGCCCTCTGGAAGACCCCGCAGGGTGGGTACGGCATCGTCCAGGAGGCCTGCCCGCACCGGGCCGCCTCCCTTATCTACGGCGTGGTCGAGGAGGACGGCCTGCGGTGCGGCTACCACGGGTGGAAGTTCGACTGCTCCGGGAACTGCATCGAGCAGCCGGCCGAGCCGGGCAAGTCCGCCTTCATGCGGCACGTCAAGGCCTTCGCCGGCCGGGCGCAGGCGCTGGGAGGGATGGTGTGGGCATACATCGGCCCCGACCCGGCGCCCGAACTGCCCCGCTTCGACGTGTTCGTGGATCCGGGCTTCATCGACGCGGGCCACTCGATGCTGCCCTGCAACTGGCTCCAGATCATGGAGAACTCGGTCGATCCCCACCATGTCGAGTGGCTGCACGGCCGCTATTTCGAGTTCCTGGGCGCCCAGCAGGGCTTCGTGGCGCCCAAGTCGTTCCAGAAGAAGCACCTGAAGGTCGGCTTCGACGCCATGGAGTGGGGCATCCTCAAGCGCCGGGTCCTCGAGGGTCACACCGAGGAGGACGACGATTGGGCGGTGGGCCATCCGCTGGTGTTCCCGCACTCCATGAGGGTGGGGGGCGCCGGCATCGACCAGATGCAGATCAGGGTGCCGATCGACGACACCACCACCTGGGCGATCTTCTACTCGAACCATCACCCCGACGGCCTCGACACCTACCCCGAGCAGATCTATCCCGTCGACTACGAGTACAAGTGGCTCGACGACCGGGGCCGCCACATCGTCGACTACATCGAAGGCCAGGACGTGATGGCGTGGGTGAGCCAGGGCAGGATCGCCGACCGGACCTCCGAGCACATCGGCAAGTCCGACATCGGCGTCATCATGATCCGGCGCATGTTCAAGGCCCAGATGGCCCGGGTGGAGGCCGGAGAGGACCCGACGGTCGCGTTCACCAGAGTGCCCCACGAGCGGATCGAGCTTCCGTGCGAGAAGAAGAAGTTCGGCGCCGGGATCGACTTCGCCCTGGCCTGGCTCGACATGGGCTCGACCCGCTACTCGCCGGCCCTCGACACCCTGCGCAAGATCCACCTCGAAGCCGCCCGGGCCCGGGGTGAGATGCCGAGCTCGGACGAGTACGCAGTGAGGCAGCCGTTCGACGCGGGCACGCCGCGGACCATGTGATGCGATGACCGAGCGGCGCGTCTCCGGCGCCCATTGGTGGGATCCCGACCGGACCGCCCACCTGGCGGACAGGCCCCGTCACTGCCCCAACTGCGGAGGCGCAGTGACGGGTGCGGAGGGCATCTCCGTCGAGTACTGGGAGGCCGATCGGAAGGTGTTCCACACCTGGTGCAACGCCTGCGGCTGGGCCGGCGACATCGTGAGGATCCAGCGAATGGTCGGCCACGAACCAGAGGACTGAGACGCACCACTTGTCGCGCCGGTTCTGAGAGGGAAGCTGCTCGGCTAGTCCGCGGCCTTCGGGATGGCGGTGGCGGTCGGGCGCTTGGTTACCCGGTACAGGGCTAGTAGGGGCCAGGTGGCAATGGCTGGGCCGATCAGCCAGATGGGTCGGGTCAGCCACCATTCGAGGGTGGGTTCGGCCGGCGGGACGTAGCCGAAGCCGAACAGGATCGCCACCACCACGGCCATGCCGGTGGAGTGGAACAGGTAGAGGGGCATGGCGTGCTCGTTGATCCAGCCCACCACCCGCTGGGCGAGGTCTCCCCTCTCCAGCCATGCCAGGACCTTGGGCCGGATGACCAGCACCAGCCCCACCTGCAGGAAGGTCAGCGCCACGATGGCCAGGGTTGGCGGACCCATGTTGGAGAAGCGCTCCCCGGGTACACCGACCAGGGAACGCGGGTAGAAGCCCATGTTGGTGAGGGCCACGAGCGCGAACAGGCCGGCCCAGAACATCATCCAGCCGGTGCGGGCAGGAGCGGCCACCAGACGGTCGTAGAAGAAGCCGAGTTGGTGGGCAAGGCCCCAGATGACCAGGAAGTTGGCCCAGGCAGCCCAGCCCTGACCCTGGGTGAAGCGGAGCACATCCAATACCCCTGCCAAGCCGAGTAGCCAGACCGGTGCGATCTCGCCCCAGCGCCAGTGGGCCCGGATGGCGATCGGTGCAATGAGGACCATGACCACGTACACCACCAGGAACCACAGCGGCGACAGCACCAGGATCACCGCCGACCACACCCAGGCCGGATCCACGGTCACCTCGAGCACCCATCCGATGATGACCCATACGGCCACCAGTCCCAGCGCCGGTGCCAGCAGCCTTCCCATCCGCCGCTTGAGGAACCGGCGGGAGGTCCCACGGGTGTAGTTACGGAAGGACCGATGGTGCGTGTAACCGCCCACGAAGAAGAACACGGGCATGACCTGCAGGACCCACGTCGCCACCCAGAGGCCGCGGGTGGACCCGATCGGATTCGACGGCGACACCGTCGAGGGCGAGACCACGAGGATCGTGAACACCCAGTGCCAGATCACCACCACCACCAGCGATATCGACCGCAGAAGATCTACATACTGGTCCCGATACGCCGCCATCCGCCCGGAATCCTACCCATAGGGCACTCGCCTGGTTGGCCCAGATCGTGACAAGCCGGGTGTCGCAGCGGCACCCGGTTGGCGAGACACGGGCATGACCCGGACACGATGGATACAGTGAACGAAGCGTCTCGTACGAGCGGGAATCGGGATCCGCCGACAGCGAATCCGATCCCCCTTGTCGGATCGTGAGCTACTGGTCCTCGAGTGGGAAGGATGGGCCACCACAGTGCGGTTAGCCGTCGGCTGGATCATTGCGGGCACCTTGCTCGCGGTCACCATTTTGGGTGCGATATCTTCTCAAGACACCCCGGAGACAGCGACCTGGATGGTGATCAGCGTTGCGGTCGCAGCCGGGCTGGGCGCGATGATCGTGTCGGCCGGGTCGGTGCCGGCCCGTGGCAGGACGGGACTCCTGCTTGCGATCTTGCGAGCCATGTTGTCGGTCGCGGCGGGCGTGGTCACCCTCCTGAGCACCATGGTCGCCGGATGCAATGACTTGGGCGGGGTTCCCAGCTGGGAGCGTTGCCACACGTGGTTGGGCAACCCGACCGTCGACTGGCCGGGGGCGCCTTTGCTCGCGCTCGCTCTCGCTCTGGGCGCCGGCTATCTCGTCTGGTGGCTCTTCGGGAGGGTGTTTCCGGACCATGTGGATGGGCAATAACCCGCGAGCGAAGCTCCGGCAACCCGGCCGGACCGCCAGGGGTAGCATCACCGGCAGAATCGGGTAGCGGTCCTGTCCGGGAGGTGCGATAGATGCAGGGCGAGATGGTCAAGTTGGGCTTCGAGCAGTCGCGGCGCCTCCTGGAGAGCTCCAGGAAGGTGATCCCCGGCGGGGTCAACAGCAACGTCCGGATGGGGGAACAGCCCCACCCCATCTTCTTCGAGTCGGCAGAGGGTCCCTACCTGTTCGATGCTGACGGGAACCGGCTGATCGACTACGTGATGGGCCAGGGTCCCATGCTCCTCGGGCACCGGCCCGGCTTCGTCCTCGAAGCGGTCGAGCACCAGCTGTCACGGGGCATCCTCTACGGGGGCCAGCACGAACTCGAGGTCGAAGTGGCGCGCCTCGTGACCCAGATGGTGCCCTCCGCCGAGATGGTGCGCTTCAACATGACCGGCACCGAGGCGGTCCAGGCCGCTCTCCGGATCGCCCGCGCCGCCACCGGCCGCCACATGGTGGTCAAGTTCGAGGGCCACTACCACGGCTGGGCCGACAGCGTCCTGTTCAACGTGGGCAGCGGATCGGAGCCGGCGGCGGAAGGAGCGGGGCTGGCGACCGTGCCCGAGTCGGCGGGCATGGCACCGGAGGCGGCCTCGTCCCTAATCGTGGCGCCCTGGAACGATGCGGGCGCGCTCGGAGAGGTCCTGGCATCGGTGGGCGACTCGGTGGCGGCGGTCATCATGGAGCCGGTCATGGCCAACAGCGGGGTGGTGGAGCCGGCCCCCGGTTACCTGGAGGCAGTGCGCGACCTGTGCAGCCTCCACGGGATCGTTCTCATCTTCGACGAGGTCATCACCGGTTTCCGGGCAGGCCTGGGTGGCGCCCAGGGCCGATACGGCGTGACCCCTGACCTCACCACCATGGGGAAGGCCCTCGGGTCGGGCTTCCCGGTGGGATGTGTGGCAGGCAAGCGGGAGATCATGGAGATCGTCAGCACCGGAGCCGTCACCCATGCCGGCACCTTCAACGCCTCCCCCATCAGCATGGCCGCCGCCCGGGCGGCTCTCGAACACCTCTACCTGGGGGGCAACGAGTTCTACGACACGCTGGAAGAGCGCGGCCGCCGGCTCATGCAGGGGCTCCGCGGGGTGGTCGAGGACCGTGGCGCGCCGTGCCTGGTCCAGGGCCTGCCCACCATCTTCAACCTGATGTTCACCGAGATGGCAGGGGTGAGGAATCACCGCGAGGTGCTCCTGACCGACAAGGCCCGGCGGTCGGCCTTCCTGTCGCATCTGGCCGCAGCCGGGGTACGGATCTCGGGGCTCGGCAACCTGTTCCTGTCCAGCACCCACACCGGGGACGTCATCGACAGCACCGTGGAGCGCTTCGACCAGGCCCTTCGCTCTTTCCTGTCGGGGTGATACACGCCCTAGGACACCCGCCCCCTCTCGAACAGGCCCGGGTGCGGACGGTGCTGGGGGAGATCCCCGCCGCTGAGCTCGGCACCACCCTGGTCCACGAGCACCTGCTGGTCGACATCCGTTGCAACTGGCGGCCGGACGACGACCCCGCCATCGCCTTCCGCCCGGTGACTCCGGAGAGCCTGGGCCGCGTCCGGGCCAGCCCGTTCGCATGCCGAGACAACCTGGTGGTGGACGAGTCCCATGTCCTGGCGGAGGAACTAAAGCGCTACCGCGCTGCAGGAGGTCACACGATCGTGGACGCCACCCCGCCCGGCCTGGGCCGCGATGCTCGCGTCCTCGAATGGCTGGCGGCCGAGTCAGGTGTGAACATCGTGGCCGGATGCGGCTTCTACGTCGAGGCCACCCATCCGGCCGGCCTGCACCGATGGCCGGTGGAGGACATCGCCGCGGAGATGATCCGGGACCTCACCGAGGGCATGGACGGCACCGGCATCAGGGCCGGGGTGATCGGTGAGCTGGGTGTCACCGGGTACCCGATGGAACCGACCGAGCGCAAGGTGTTACAGGCCGCCGCGCTGGCCCAGCAGGAGGTGGGCTGCGCCATCATCGCCCACTCGGCCGCCGGGGCCGACTCGCCCCTGGAGGTGATCGAGGTCCTGGCGGACGCCGGCGCCGACATGAGCAAAGTGGTCCAGAGCCACCTCGACGACCGCTTCCGTTCCGACATCGACCGTTACCGCCGAGCCGTGGAGTCGGGCGCGGGGTTGGGCCTCGACACCTTCGGCCGGGAGCTCTACTACGCGATGCGCAAGACCTGGCTCCCGTCGGACGAGGAGCGCATGGACGCCCTGGTGATGCTGATCGAGTCGGGCATGGCCGATCGCGTCTTCCCCGCCCAGGACATCTGCTTCAAGCACGAGCTGGCCGCCTACGGTGGCCACGGCTACGACCATTTCCTCCGCTATATAGTTCCCCGTCTGGAAGCCCGGGGCGTTTCCGAGGCGGACCTGGACACGCTCCTACGGAAGAACCCCGCCCGCCTGCTGGCCGGACGCGCCAGCGATTGAAAGCCGGTTCATGGCCTCGACCTCCTCAATGGCCGAGGCTTCGACTGCAGAAGTACGGTCCGGCCCGCCTACTCCTCGGCACCGGGAGATTCGTCAGACGGGACCGGATTGATCACGTCCAACCGGCCTTTGAGCTCGCCCAACCCCTGCTTGACGGTCCCCAGATCAGTTCTGAGATCCCCAACCTCTGTACTCAGAACTCCGAAGTC
>VXRE01000116.1 GCA_009838635.1 Acidimicrobiia bacterium
TAGGCCCGCCGCCAGCCCCATCAGTAAACCTACCGGACCCGTCAGGATCACGGTTGCCAACAGGGCTACGACCGAACCGACCACCAGGCTCCGCCGGCTGCCGCCGCGGAGGAACGGCGCACCGAGGCCCTCTTGCCGCACGTAGGGGAACCGGTCCATCACGACCAGGATGGCCCAACGGGACAGGCAGGGAACCAGCACGATCGTCCAGAGCCGGCTCTCACCGGGTAGCGCGGCCAGCGCGGAGACTTTGGCGAGCAGGAGGAGGACGACAGCCACGACCCCGAAGGCGCCAACGTGGGGATCCCTCAGAATCTCCAGCCGCCGCTCCCGATCGCGCCCTCCCGCCAGGGCGTCGCAGGTATCCATAAAGCCGTCCAGGTGCAGCCCGCGCGTCAGCCAGGCCAGCAGGGCCACCAGCAAGACCCCCTCCAGGAGGAGCAAGACCCCGTCCCGCAACCCGAGCCACATGAGCAGCCCGTCCAGCACGGCGACGGCCACGCCGAGCACCAGACCCACGACTGGGAACCAGGCCACCGCATTGGACAGCCCGGCCGTGGGGACCTGCGGCGCGGCGGGGAGGATGGTCAGGAAGCCGATGGCGGCGCGTAGACCCCTCATCCTCCCTCCTCATCGCCGTCGGCGCGGTCCGAGACGCCTGCCTCCCCGAACGTGGCCATCTCGCCTAGGCAGGCCGCGGCGGCTTCGATGATGCCCATGGCCAGGACCGCTCCGGTTCCCTCCCCAAGGCGCATCGAGAGGTCCAGAAGGGGGTCGAGCCGCATGTGGGCCAGCACGGCCCGGTGGCCCTTCTCGGCGGAGCGGTGGGAGGCGATCAGGTAGTCACGGACCGCCGGGCTCAGGCCGTAGGCGATGAGAGCGGCCGCGCCCGAGATGAACCCGTCGAGCACAACCGGCCGCCGCTCGGAGGCCGCCCCCAGCACCACTCCTGCGAGCACGCCGATCTCGAACCCGCCCACCTTGGCAAGCACGCCGACCGGGTCGCCCGGGTCCGGGGCGTTGACCTCCAACGCCCGCGCCACCACGGACGCCTTATGGCGCAGCTCCTCGGGGCTGCGACCGGTGCCTTCCCCCGTTGTCTCGGCGGAGGGCCTACCGGTCATGGCAGCTGCGATGGCGCTGGAAGCGGTGGTGTTGCCGATGCCCATATCCCCGGTCGCTACCAGGTCCGCGCCCGACAACGCAACCTCCCTAGCCAGGGCTGCGCCGGCCTCGAGGCAGCGAACCGCTTGCTCCCTCGACATGGCCGGCCCCCGGCTCAGGTCGGCCGTTCCACGCCCGACCCGCATGTTCCGGAGTCCGGGCTGGTCGGGGAGCGGGGCCGCCGCGATCCCCGCATCCACGACGATCTGGCGCACGCCCCCCAAACGCGCCATGACGCTGATTGCCGCCCCGCCCGCCAGGAAGTTCCGAACCATCTGGCCGGTCACCGCCTGCGGGTAACCCGTGACTCCTTGAGCGACCACGCCGTGGTCGCCGGCCGCGACTATCACCGCCTTGCCCCGGACCGCCGGCCGTTCCGCGCCGAAGATCCCGGCCAGCTGCACCGAGATGCCCTCCAGCCGACCGAGGCTGCCGGGAGGCTTGGTGAGGTCCATCTGCCTCGCCTCGGCCCTTCGCATCGCCTTGGCATCGGCAGGGCCGATCCGCTCAAGAATCTCGGATAGGGCTATAGCGTCGTTCATGGGCACAACCTCTTCAGGGAATCACCTCGGACCACCGACCGCTATAGTACGTCTCGGCCCGGAGAGACAACCGGGTGCCATGGGGATCAGCGAAGTCCGGTGCGAGTCCGGCGCTGTCCCGCAACTGTCAAGCCTCCCTTCGGTGAGGACAAGTCAGGACGCCTGACCCATGGTCACGTATCAGCTCTCGGAGGAAGGGTTGCTCGTGCAGGTTCCTGCCCAGGGAACCGGACGATCTCTCTTCATCCTCCCTGATTCAAGGAGGATGTTCTTTTGCAAGGAAAACACCTACTTCGCCTACTCCTTGCCGCTCTGCTCCTGGTCGCGGGCGCGTGCGGCGGTGACACCCAGGACACCACCACCCCGCCTGAGACGACGGCGGCGGCCACGAGTCCTACGACCCAGGCACCGACCACCACGGCTGCCACGACGACGGCTGCGGAACCGACAACGACAGCCGCCCCGACCACCACGGAAGCACCCATCACGACGACCACCGTGGCTCCGACCACATCGACCACCGAGGCGCCCGCCTTCCCGGTCACCGTCGCAGGAGTTGTCATTCCGGAACGGCCGGCGGCCATCGTCTCGCTGTCGCCCACGGCGACCGAGATGCTGTTCGCGGTCGGCGCCGGGGACCAGGTGATCGCGGTGGACGAGTTCTCCAACTACCCGCCCGAGGCACCGGTCACCGAACTGAGCGGCTTCCGCCCCAACCTCGAAGCGATCGCCGCCTACGGACCGGACCTGGTGGTGATGTCCGGGAACCCGGAGGAGATCGCGTCCGGTCTCGAAGCCCTGGGCATCCCGGTTCTCATCCACGAAGCTGCGCTGAGCCTTGACGACGCCTACCGCCAGATGCGACAGACGGGGGCGGCCACGGGACACTCGGGCGCAGCCGAGCAACTCGTCGCCTCAATCCAGGAGGAGATCGCCGGTCTCGTCGACCGGTACGCCGACCCCGGCCTCGGCCTCTCCTACTACCACGAGATCTCGGACACATTCTTCTCCGCCACCTCCAGCACCTTCATCGGCACCGTCTACAGTCTGTTCGGGCTGGAGAACATCGCGGATGCGGCCGATCCTGACGGGTACGGCTACCCGCAGCTGTCCGCCGAGTACATCCTCGAGGCGGATCCCGACATCATCTTCTACGGCTGCGCTATCTGGTGCGGGACCAGCGCCGACTCCATCTCCGAACGGCCCGGGTGGGACGAGCTGCAGGCGGTCCGCAACGGGTACCTGTTCGAGGTCGACGACGACATCTCCAGCCGTTGGGGACCGAGGTTGATCGAGTTCGTCAGGCTCATCGGGCAGACCCTGCAAACCCTGTCCGAGGCCGGTTGAGCCCCGATGGGCCGGCCAACCGCCGATCTCGAGCCTGTCGGCCTCAGGTGGGGATGGCTGGCCACGATGCTGGCGGTGCTCCTGGGCGCGGCACTGGCCGGGATCACGGTGGGGCCCGCCGGGATAGGCCCCGGGCAGGTGATCAACGAGCTGCTCGGCGCAGGCCTGGCCGGCCGGCCCTCTACGCTCTCGTCGATCCAGCAGGCCATCATCTGGGAGATCCGCCTCCCCAGGGTGGCTCTCGGGGGCCTCGTGGGGGGCCTTCTATCCCTGGCCGGAGCTTCCTACCAGGGCGTCTTCCGGAATCCGTTGGCGGATCCCTACCTCCTCGGCGTAGCGGCCGGCGGCGGCCTCGGGGCTACCGTCGTGATCGCCATGGTCCCGGGTGCCGGCTCCTCACTGCTCCCGCTCGCCGCATTCGTCGGGGCCTCGGTCGCCGTTGCCCTGACCTATGCGGTGGGCCGTTCGATGGGAGGACGGAGCGCGGTCTCGCTCATCCTTGCCGGGGTGGCGGTTGCCGCCTTCTTCACAGCCATCCAGACCTACATCCTGCAGCGCAACGCCGACACCATCCGGCAGGTCTACTCATGGATCCTCGGCCTGCTGGCCACGACGGGATGGCGTGAGGTGTTGGTGCTGATCCCCTACGCGGTCGTATGCGGCACCGGCCTGGTACTGCACCGGCGGCTGCTGGACGTCATGAGCGTGGGGGACGAGGAAGTGGACAGTCTGGGCATCTCAGCCCTACGGGTGAGGACCACGGTGGTGGTTCTCGCCACGCTGGCCACGGCCGCGGCCGTCGCGGTGAGCGGGCTCATCGGGTTCGTAGGTATTGTGATCCCCCATACCATCAGGCTGCTCGTAGGTGTCAGCTACCGATCCCTGATACCCATATCGGCGGTGGCCGGGGCGGCGTTCCTCATCCTCGCCGACCTGGCCGCTCGTACCGTGGCCAGCCCGGCAGAACTCCCGATCGGGGTCATAACCGCCTTCGTCGGGGCACCCTTCTTCATGCTCGTGCTACGCACCAGCAAGCGGTACGTGGCATGAGCGTGGTCATCGACCGCCTCTCGGTCTCCTACCGGCCCGGCGCGCCCGTGCTGAGGGAGCTGAGCCTTGACGTGAACGAAGGCGAGTGGCTGGGGCTGCTGGGGCCGAACGGGGCCGGCAAGTCGACTCTGCTCAAGGCGATCGCAGGTCTCGTGGAGCACACGGGCTCGATCCGACTGCGGGGAGCCGACGCTGCGTCGCTCCGCCACCGCGACCGGGCCCGCTGCGTGGCGTTCGTTCCCCAGGAGCCGGTGATACCCCCGGGCATGACGGTGACCGAATACGTACTGCTGGGCAGGACGCCCCACCTCCCCTACCTCGGCACCGAGGGCCGGAGCGATCTGACCATGGCCGCTTCGGCCCTGGCCCTGCTCGACCTCGAGCCGTTCGCCAACCGCAGCATGTCCGCGCTCAGCGGGGGGGAGCGCCGCCGGGTGGTACTGGCAAGGGCGATCGCCCAGCAGGCCGACATCCTGCTGCTGGATGAACCCACCGGCGCTCTCGACATCGGGCAGGGACAGAACGCCCTGGAGTTGATCGGCTACCTGCGCGAGGAGCGCCCCATGACGATCATCACCGCGATGCACGACCTGACCCTCGCCGGGCAGTTCGCCGACCGCCTCCTGCTTATGGCCGGCGGCCGGGTGGTCGCGGACGGTCCCGCCGCGCAGGTGCTCACGGCGGAGTACATAAGAGAGTTCTACCAAGCGAACGTCGAGGTGGTCAGCGTCAACAGTGGCGTTGCCGTCCTCCCGATCAGGAACGGTGCCAGATGAGCGAAGCTCCCCGAACAGAAGATCCCCGCCGGCCAGAAACCAGACGAGCACCATCGGTGGTCATCGTCAACACCGGCGACGGCAAGGGCAAGAGCACGGCCGCCATGGGCATGGTGATGCGATCGGTGGCCCGCAACTGGCAGGTGGCCGTGGTGCAGTTCATCAAGTCCGGCAAGTGGAAGGTGGGCGAGGAGAAGATGGGCCATCGGCTCGGAGTCGACTGGGACGTGGGCGGCGACGGCTTCTCCTGGGACAGCGAGGATCTGGAACGCTCCGCCGAACTGAACCGTGATGTCTGGCGCCTGGCCAGGATGCGGATCGAGGAGGGCAAGCACCGCCTCGTGGTCCTCGACGAGATCACTTACCCCATCAACTGGGGCTGGATCGACGAAGAGGAGGTGGTCTCCACGATCGTCGACCGGCCTGCCAACGTCAACGTGGTCGTTACGGGCCGCGACGCTCCCGCCGGCCTCATCGAGATTGCCGACACCGTCACCGAGATGCGGCCCGTCAAGCATGCCTACGACCAGGGAATCCGCGCCATACGCGGCATCGACTTCTAGTAGTCCACCTACTCCTCGGTAGAGGGGGCCGGGACCATCGACGTCGCTACCGGTACCTCGATCTGGCTGCTGCGGAACCAGACTCCCACCGGTAGGTCGGCCGGCAGGTAGCGAATGTCGGGGATGATGGTCTCCCCATCGGTGCCGATGAATCCCAACTCGGTCCGGCCACCGGCAACGCGCCGGGCCCGGATCCTCCCGATCGAGTCCCCTCGCACCTCCACGTCGCCGCTCACCTGCCATCGGCCGGTCGGCACGTCTTCGCGCAGGAAGCGCTCGGGCGGCAGGACTTGGCGGCCGCCGGCAAACTCGACGCCGTGCTCCAGGCTCCCGTCCTCGCCCAAGCGGGCGATGATGCGCAGCCGATGGGGATCCGGACTAGACGCCGGTACGGAAGGCGTCTCAAGACCGAGCATCCTGCGAAGCTCGGGACTGTGAGATATCGACAGGCGTCGCAGGAACCGTTGGATCGCTGTGCCGGACGCCGTGACCGCGCACAACGCGCTGTCGACGGACAATCCATGGATGGGCCGGAGGGCCCGCATCTCGGCGTCGAGAGCTACTAGCCCTTCAAGGTCGGCGATGTCAGCGGCGTCGAGCGCGTCGCGCAGGGCCTTAGAGCCCGGGTGGCAACGCGCCTCCGCCATCATCTCCCGGACGCCCGGATCCCTCCATCCCTCTTCGGCGGCCCGGGCCGCGGTGACGATCCGTCCCACCGTCACCGCCGCCGCCACCACGCTTTCGGCGTAGGCGACCTGGGAGTGGACCTCCAGCGCATCCTCGAACGACAGCGCCGCTCCGTTCTCGATCCGGCTCAGGAGCGAGCGCCACGAGGACGCCATCCACGCGAACTCGGACGAGGCCGCATCGGCTACCTGCAGCACCGAGTCCTCGATCGTGATCGGGTTGAGCGCTTCTCCGGCTTCCAGCGAGTCGAGCATCCCCGATGCCCCGACGACGGAGGCGTATCGCTGCGCGAACGCCTCACGAAGCGTGTTGGTCGACAGGTTCGCCACCGTGACCGCGGTCGGGTGTGCCTCCTCCGGCAGCGCCGCTATCTCCGGCCGCTCGAATAGGCCATCCAGCAACTGGGTTCGCACCCCGGCCGCATAGATCGCCCTGAGCCGCACGTCCGCATCAACCTCTGCGGCCGGGTCCGTGGCGGACTTCACCTCGGTCGTAACCTCCCCGTCGCTGTCGGCTTCCGCGGCCACCGTGTACCTGGCGCCGTCTACACGCACGTCTACGGCTTCGAACGTGGGACCGCTCAGAACGAACAGGTTCTGCCACTGACCGTGGAACCCGATCTCGTTGCCCGCGCGGTCGTAGGTGACGACCCCCACGAACAACCAGGTGGGGCCGGACCGGAAGAAACTGACCTCGAACGGAGCAAATTCGCTGATCGAAGTGCTGCCCGGGCTAGCCGTATCCGACCCGGAGTGATACGAGACTCCAGATTGCCAATGCCCCGCAACAGATCTGTGGCGCTTGAACACGCTGGGGCCGACCACGTAGAGAACGGCGTAGCCGCCGGGGGCGAGATCGCCCCCGAGATTCCCGACGCGGTAGTGGACGAGGAACGGATCGCCCGCCACCGCCTCCGCCGGGACCCGCACTTCCTCGATCTTCAACCGGGGTCGTTCCTGTTCCGCCTGCTCGTCCACCAGGTGGACCGTGAGGTCGAATTCGGATCGCAGGGGTTGGTAGTCGCGCTCCAGATAGGTAGTCGCCTCGATGAAGTAGACGCCGGCCTGCAGGTACCGGACGATGCGAGCATTGCGACTCTCCCCACCATCGTCGTTGGCGCCGATTATGCCGCCCGCCAGTGACGCCAGGGACAAGACAGGATCCCCTTCCTCCGATATCAGGTCGATACGAACGCGACCGGCCCGCTCGAGGTTGAAGGTGTAACCGTGAGCCGGATGCTCGACCACGAAACGCGACCCGCACGTGTCAAGCGTCCAGGATCCGGACGCGGTCAGATCGGCGCCCGCTTCCAGGGTGCCGAGGTGCACCGGCTCGCAACCCGATACGTAGCTGACGGAGACGGCGAAGTCCGCAGGTCCCCGGCTCCGCCCGCCGACCGTCGTCGCCTCGATCATGTACACGCCGGGCAGCAGGTCTCGCTCGACGCGGCTGTCCAGCCCGGCGCCGCCGTCGTCGTTGCCGACGATGCGGGTACCGTCCTCGGCGAGCAGGTAGAGGTAGGGGTCCGCCCCGGCGGATGTCAGCTCGATCCTGACCCGTCCCGCCGTAGTGACCTCGAACCTGTAGGTGCGGGCGTCGCTGCCGGCGCGGAACCGTGAATCGCAATCCTCGGTCGTCCAGTGCCCGGCCGCCTCCAGCGCGCTGTCGCCGAGGGTGCCGAGGTCTGTGACCTCGCAGTCCGCCGACTCCTGCCCCAGCACGGCGCTCGGCCCCGGCAGGGCGAGGACGCTCGCTACCAGGGTGAGGGCGATGAAGGCCCGCCCCAACCGGTGCGTTCCGGGCCTGCCAACCAGGACTCGTTCCATCTGGAACCCCCCTTGCTTCGGATAGCTGTCGGATGGGTGCTGCGGGCCGCCCGAACACCTCGAATACCGGGCGTTGATGCTAGCCAGGGAGCCGATGGCCACAGGTCGCTACAGCCGGGGGTACTCCATCTCTCGAAGTCCATTCTTCGTCACGGCGTATACCCATGGCGCCGGCGCCGTCGACAGTTCCTCGATCCGATCCCACCGCGCCACGAACACGCGCAGCTGTTCCCACACGTCGAGGTTTCCTACCGTGGTGAGTACGAGCATGCGAAGCGGGTATGCGGCAAGAACTGCCCACTCCGCCGGCCTCGAGCGAATCTTCTTGTCACGCGCCACGACGATCCACCCTCGTGAAGAGGCTTCCGGAACCCAGTCCACGTCGTGCGTGCCCCTTCCAATCGGCGACCGCGGGTGGCCCGGAAACACGCAGTCACTGCGGGCCGCGGCCATCACCTGACCGATACCAAGGGCGCTCTCGTCGAAGAAGAATCTGACGGGCCCGTCTCGGCGCGCCCGTCGGGGCAGTTCCAGCACTCAATTCACGCAGCCCTGAGAAACTGCGTCTCAAAGTCGACTGCCGTGTCGACGTCCTGTCCGGTGACTCCGTAGGCCCTGTAGATATCGATGATCGCCGAGCGCGGTTCACCGGCGAGAGACAGTTCCGCTAAGACTTCGGTACGGACTCCCTTCACGGTCGGGATGCCGAACGATAAGCGTGGGTTCACATACACAGGCTCCGCCGCTTCCATCACGATGTAGCGCATGGCTTCGTCCGTTGCCGGATCGAACTCCACGCGGCTGCAGAAGGTCTGTGCCGCTTCGCTCAGCATCAGTTGCCCGGAACCCACGACCATCCACAACTCCTCGGGTATCCCGAGCCTCGCCTGCATATCGGAAACAAGCTCCTGGCCTGCTACCAGGGGCCTCGAGGTCGCGAAGGGAAACGGGGTGTCGAACTCCCGACTGAGTACCTCTCTCAGAGGACGGAGCCGTTGCAGGGGTAGGTGAGCACGGTACTCGCGCAGGTACGCCGCCTCGATGAACTCCCCCCACGAGACCTGAGAGTTGCCCGTGGGCTCACTGCGAAGGACAGGTGGATATCGCTTGTCCCCCCGAACTGCGCCCTCCAGCCACCAGCGGAGCTTGGACGGCGTTACACGAAGCAGCCGCGCCGCTTCGGAAAGGCTGTAGGTAGGCCGGGCCAGCAGCGAGATCATCCTTCGCTCCTCCATGAACTCGCTGAGCGTAGCCTCCCCGGGCACCCGTTAGAAGTATGTTCCGAGCGTGCCCCTCCGCCGTTGGTTCCTGCTGACCACCGACGACTGCCGCAGGTCGCTACAGCCGGGGGTTGATCCGCTCCTCCAGGGAGAAGGCGATCAGGGCGAAGCCGAGCGAAGCCAGCATGATCAGGAGTCCGGGCGGTAGCACCCACCACTTCCAGGCCGGAGTCAGGAAGGCGCCTCTGGACTGCGCCCAGAACAGGGTCGAGCCCCAACTCTTCTGGATGGGGTCACCGAGGCCGAGGAAGCTGAGGGCGGCCTCCAGCAATATTGCGTTCGAGACCGCGCGCACGAACGATCCCGTGGCCAGCAACCCCGTCCGGGGAACGATGTGCCGGAGGATGGTCCAGCGGTCAGGCGCCCCCATCGAACGGGCCGCCAGCACGTACTCCCTCGACCTCAGAGACAGGACCTGCGAACGGATGATCCGGGCGGGCTCGGCCCAGATGAGCACTCCGATCACCAGGATCGTGTTGAGGAGGCTCCGTCCGAGATAGGCGGCCAGCACGATCAGCAGGGGCAGGAACGGCAGGATCAGGATCACGTCGACACCACGCATCATGGCCGAGCCCAAACGCTTCGGGTAGTAACCCGCCACCACGCCGACCGTGGTTCCGATCAGGAGGGCGACGGCGGCCGCGATTATCCCGATCGTCAACGACACGCGTGCTCCGAAGATCATTTCCGACAGTAGGTCCTGGCCTATGTCGTTCGTACCGAGCAGGTGCTCCGAACTGGGGAACAGGAAGGGTCTGGCCACCCGCTCGGTCGGGTCGTAGGGCGCCAGCCACGGGGCGAACACCGCTCCGCACACGAGGATCCCCACGATGAGCCCACCCGTCAGCCCGAACAGGGTGGGGATACGGGAACGCCGCCGGGCGGTGCGCCGCGCGGCCCGCTCGCGGCTATCGGCGACCGTCATGAGGTCCTGGTCCTCGGATCGATCAGCGGATACAGCAGGTCGGCTGCCAGGTTCGCCACCAGCACCGCCGCCGTGAACACCAGGAAGGCCGCCTGCATCACCGGATAGTCACGCCCTGACACCGCTTCGAATACGAGGCGTCCCAGTCCCGGGTAGGTGAACACCGTCTCGACTATCACCGTGCCTCCGAAGGCGAACCCGATCCGGAGGGCGAGCACTGTCACCACCGGCGCGATCGTGTTGCGGGCGACATGTCCGAACAGCACGCGCCGCTCGCCGGCCCCCTTGGCGCGCGCGGTGCGGATGTAGTCCTCCCCCAACGTTTCCAGCATCGAATAGCGCATCGTCATGTACACGCCGGGCGTAGCCAGGATCGACAGGGTGACGACCGGCAGGATGGCATGGCTGACGATGTCCCACGTGTGGGCCCACCCGACCAGATCGGAAGCGGGGGTCACCGCGTGGGACGACGGCAGGAGGCCCCACTGGACGGCGAAGATCGAGATCAGCAACATCCCCAGCCAGAAGGACGGCAGGGACTCGATCGAGATCATCCCCGAGAGCATGCCCAGGTCGGTCTTGGTCCCCCTCCGCCACGCCGAGACCGCCCCCAGGATCACCC
>VXRE01000140.1:0-6207 GCA_009838635.1 Acidimicrobiia bacterium
AAGACACGTCTCGGACAACGGCGGGGGAGCGACCCAGGTCACGCTCCGTCCGGTGGCGCCGCCCGAAGAGGTCCCCGAAGGGGTGCGACCTCAGCGTCTCCTTACCGTCGTCAAGGCCAAGGCCATCCAGCAGGTCAAGGCGACGCCGACCGACAAGGTCAACACCTGGCCCCACCTGATGATCGCCGAGTTCTCCGCCCTGATGGTGATAACGGCGGTGCTGATCGTCCTGTCGGTGATCCTCCAGGCGCCGCTGCTGGAGTTGGCGAACTTCAACGCCACGCCCAACCCGTCCAAGGCACCCTGGTACTTCCTGGGCTTGCAGGAGTTGCTGTCCTATTACGACCCCCAGATCGCCGGTGTGATCATTCCGACCATCACCGGACTGCTGGGTTTCATGGCGATCCCCTACGTGGACCGCAATCCCTCCACCAAGCCTTCCGACCGTAAGTTCGCCATCATGCTCTTCACCCTGTTCCTCACCGGCTCGGCCACCCTGACGTTGCTGGGAACACTGTTCAGGGGTCCCGGTTTCAACTTCACCTATCCGTGGGCGGACGGGATCTGGTTCGACGACCTCAAGGACTGGGTGCACTTCGAATGACAACAGTCCAGCTCCTGATCGTCGCCCTCTCCGCCATCGTGCTGGTGGGAGTGCTGGGCGCTTTCGTCATCGCCTACCGCCGGAGCGAGTCACCCGGCCGGCAGGCCCGGTCGTGGAGATCCGGCCTGTCGCGCGAGACGCGCAAGGCTGACCGGTCGGCCCTGGCTACCCCGATGGTGGTCCGGCCTGCCGAGGCCGTCCCCGACCACGAGGTGGAAGTAACGGAGACGGTGGCGACAGCTGCGGAGGATGCGGCGGAGGAGGAGTCCGAGGAGCCGGTGGCGGCCATGCAGGCGGTGGAGGTGATGCGGGTGGAGGAGCTCTCCCCCCAGGAGGCCGGCGTCAACCGTCGCCAGTTCTTCACCCGGGCTCTCGGGGCCACCTTCGGCGCCTTCGTGGGCCTGAACGGGATCTCCTACCTGGCCTTCCTCTGGCCCCGCCTGTCGGGCGGATTCGGGTCCGACATCGACGTGGGAGCCATTGCCGACCTCCAGACGGAGGTGGTTCTGAACGACGGCTCCATCCTCCCCAAATTCGTGCCCGAGGCCCGCGCCTACATAGTGCCCTTCGCCGAGTCGGACATCTCCCGTTCCCAGTTCGAGGGCTCCGGGGTGGTGGCAGGCGGATTGACCGCGCTCTTCCAGCGCTGCGTGCACCTCGGCTGCCGCGTGCCCTGGTGTGACGCCTCCCAGGGTTTCGAATGCCCCTGCCACGGCTCGAAGTACAACTACGTGGGGGAGTACGAGGCGGGTCCCGCCCCCCGTAACCTGGACCGGTTCGCGGTCGAGGACCAGAACGGCCGTCTCATCGTGAAGACCGGCACCATCATCCAGTCGGCCCGGGCGATCGCCAAGACCGTGCAGTACCCCCAGGGCCCGTCCTGTATCGCCCTGAACTCCCCCACCGCGGTATAGCCGGTGTCAACACTCGTCGTCACGATCGTTGCCCTGGGAGCGATCGCCTGGTTCGCCTACCTGGTGGGGTCGGGGTCGCGCCGCGATCGCCAGGACCCGGTGCCCGCCAACCTGTCCGTCTCGCAGACCGACGACGAGATGGAGACCAGGCGTCTCGATCGAGCCCTGGTAGGGGCCGTGGTGACCGCAGGGTTTCTCACCCTCGCCATGCCCATCTACTACCTCACCGAACTGGACCGCCAGGAGGGATTCGTGGACGAGTTCCATGAGGCTTCCTTGGAGAGGGGCCACGAGGTGTGGCTGGAGTTCGGCTGCGGCGACTGCCACGGCGCCAACCTGGCAGGCGGGGTGGCCTCCTTCCTGGAGGAGCGTTCCCAGGTCAACGTGTCCGGCTGGGCGTCGCCTGCGCTGGACGACCTGTTCTACCGCTATGACCGGGACGAGGCCATGTTCTGGATCGTCTACGGCCGGGCCAACACGCCGATGCCACCGTGGGGTCTCGAGGGCGGCGGCCCGCTCAACAGCCAGCAGGTCGAGGACCTCCTCAACTACATCGAGTCGCATCAGGTGGACCAGACCGCGGCCCTGCTCAAGGTGGACGGTCTGCTGGCGGGTGCCCTGAGCAGGCGGGAGGGCGCAGCCGAGGTGGTGGGCGACCAGATCGCGGAGCAGGAGCAGTTGATCGAGACGATCCGCACCTCCGGGACATCCTCGGCCGCCCTCGGCGACATAGCGGAGCGAGCCCGGTACCTGCTGGACGGCGCGGCCGAGGGTATCGACACGGACGGGGACGGCCTGTCCGACGTCACCGAGACCGGCCTGACCGCTATCTTCGCCGAGGCCCAGGCAGCCGGGTACCTGGCCACGGCGGTCACGCTGGACCCGCGCAACGCCGAGACCCTGATCGGGATCGGCGACGCCACCTCGGCGGCCACATCCGTCGGCGACCTCGAATCAGGGGCGACGTCCCTGACCATCACCTTCCAGAACCAGGATGTCCTGGCTGAGCAGGCCGGGTTCGGCCTGCAATTCCTCCGGGCCGCGGCCGGGCAGGCCCACTGGGACGTGGATGTCCAGGCGGTGGCCGATGCCTCCTTCGGAGGGGATGCCGGCGCGGCGGATCGGGCGGTGAATCTCTACAACGCCTACTGCGCCCGTTGCCACACCGCCGGTTACTCGGCCGGTCCCTCCTTCCAGCAGCCGCAGGCCTCCGGGGCGCTGGGACCGTCGCTGAGGGGCGGTCGCGCGCTCACCCAGTTCCTGACCGCCGAGGACATGTACGAGTTCATCTCGGTAGGGTCGACCTCCGGCGTGGGTTACGGGGTCAACGGTGTGGGCTCGGGCCGGATGCCCGGCTTCGGCATGGTCCTGTCCGCCGAGGACCTCGATCTCATCGTCCAGTATCTGAGGGGGGCGACCCTCGACGGGTCCGAATACCTGGGGGAGGGGGGCTGACAATGCGCGAGCTGTTCCGAGCGTTGCTCTCGCAGAACCTGCTGTTCACGGGGATCGTGCTGACCATCGCGGCGTTGCTCGTGTTCTTCGGGAGCGTCTACCTCCTGCAGTACACGAATCTGGGCAAGCGCCTCGCCATCCTGGTTTCGGGTGCCGGCATCTTCGGCTGGACGACGATCAATTCGCTCCTCTTCGTCCTCTACGCACCCCGCGGGCCCCGCCCGGTCGACTTCGAAGGGCTGAACGCCTTCGAGATACGGATCATCCCCGGAGCCTTCACAGCCGCCTCGGCCATCCTCTTCGCCATGTTCGTGGTCGCGCTCCACCGCTACGAACGCGACCAAGAACGCGAATAGTTGCTGGTCACTAGTTGTTAGTTATTAGTTCAACCAGCAACTAGCTCATGTAATAGCCGAGGATCTGGAGTTCTGTGGCGACGTCCACCTGGCGCAGATGGATGTCTTCGGGTACCTGGAGGACGGTGGGGGCGAAGTTCAGGATGGAGCGCACACCGACATCGACCAGCATGGCCGCCACCTGCTGGGCGGCCCCCGCCGGGGTGGCGATGATCCCGACCGAGATACGGGTGGTCCGGGCGTCGTCAGGGAGCCGGGAGATGTGGCGAACCTCCACCCCGCCCAGGCTGGTCCCGATCTTGGAGGGATCGGCGTCGTACAAGCCTACGATGCGAAAACCCCGGTTACCGAAGCCGGTGTAGTTGGCCAGCGCCGAACCCAGATTGCCGATGCCCACCACGGCCACCGGCCGGTCGGCGGTCAGGCCGAGCGCATGGCGGATCTGGTCGTTTAGCTCCTTGACCCGGTACCCGACCCCACGGATCCCGAAGGTACCCAGATAGGAGAGATCCCGCCGGACCCCCGCGGCCTTCAGGTTGCTGAGGCGAGCCAACTCGCCGGAGGAGATGGTCTGCTGGGCCTCGGGTAGCCGCTCGATGCATCTCAGGTAGCGCGGCAGGCGCTCGACCGTGGCCGACGGAAGGTCCGACTTCATCGGCGAGAGGTTAACGGCGTCAGTGAGGGCCGAATCCGCCCCGACTTCTTGCCGCGGGCAAGACGGTTGCAGCTCGAGGCGGTGCCGAGATACCACCCGGAGAGACTATCGTCGGCGTGTGTCGACCCGGTACCCATCGGTCACGAAGCCATCCGGAATTGCCTGGAAGCGCTCCGTGGCCCGTCTGGCCATCACCGCGATCGTCCTGTCCCTGCTAGTTCCCGCACCACTGGCAGCATCCGCCGAGCCCGAGGGGAGTCTGCCGCGGACCGCCCAGACCGATGGCGCAGACGGAGCCGAGGCAATCCCGGCAGGCCGGGTGACCTGCGAAGAGGCGCCGACGGTCTTCGAGGTGCTTTGCATCGTGTACCGCCTGATCAGCGCAAACTATGTGGACGCGGTAGACGACCAGGAACTCGCCTCGGCGGCCACCGAACGGGTGAGAGAGGCCGGCCTCGCCGAACGGACCGATGGAGAGCCACCGGCATGCCCGTTGCCTTCTTCCGAGTTCGAGGAGCTGTGCCAGGTGATCGACCGGGCGCAGGACACCGCCGCGGCGGTCGGGGAGGCGGTCCGGGGGATGGCCGGGTCGCTTGATCGCAACTCCCGCTACCTGACCGCCGCGCAGTACAACCGGTTCCGGACGAACCTCGAGAACCGGGGTACCACCGGTCTGGGTGTCGCGTTCGCTCTGGTGGAGTACGGCCGGCCCTGCCTGACGGTGACGGCCACCTGCCGACCGGTGGTTGCCGAGGTGTATGCGGGAAGCCCGGCGGAGAGGGCCGGTCTCATGGTGGGCGACGAGCTCCTTGAATTGGGGGATCGGTTCCCGGCCGAACTCGGTTGCGCGGACGTGTCCCGCCTTGACCGGTTCGCGCCGGGTGAGGATGTGTCGATCACCGTCCGGCGGGACGTGATCCTGAGCGGGACGATCAGGGCGGCGCGGCTGGCCATACCGGTGGCCAGGGGGATGGTCGTGGACGGCAACATCGGCTATCTCAGCATCGACGTCTTCAGTTCTACGGCGGACGGCGCGGTGGCAGAGGTGCTGCGCGAGTTGACCCACCCGCCCATCAGCGGCCTCGTGCTGGACTTGCGCGGCAACCCTGGCGGGTACATCGACTCGGCGGTGGGCACCGCAGGCGCCTTCCTACCGGACCTGGCGACGATCGTTCACCTGTTGAGCAGGGACAGCTTGGAGACCGTCGGGGCCCGAGGCAGGGCGATCTCGTCCGATCCCACCATCCTGCCGATGGTGATCGCGGTGGACGGCGGCAGCGCCTCGGCCTCGGAGATGGTGACGGGCGCCCTTAGCGACCAGGGTCGTGTCACCGTGGTCGGCCGGAGGACCCTCGGCAAGGATACCGGCCAGACCTCCTATCACGTTGAACCCCGAGGCAGTCTGGTCGGCGTCCTCCAGGTCACCACCCTCAGGTGGTTCACCCCGCAATCTCGGAGCGTTGCGGGGGGAATCGAGCCTGACGTGACCATGAACCTACCGTCGTGCATGCTGCCGGCCGACGTGGCGAGGCGCGCCATCTCGGCGATCCGCCCGCGCATCGCAGGGATGGCCATCACGTCGGAACCCCTGGATGGGACCGCATATGCGGCCGGAGATAAGGTGATGGTCACCGTGACCTTCGACTCGCCGGTGGTCGTGTTCCAAAACGGTGGCAGTCCTACCCTGGACCTCAGGGTCGGAGACGATCGCCGGGTTGCCCTCTACGAGTCGGGCTCGGGTACGCCCGAGCTGGTGTTCGGGTACTCGGTGACCGGCAGCGATGCAGGTCCGGACGGGATCAGCATCCCCGCCGATGCGCTGCGACCCGGCCGGGCCAAGATCGGGCTGGTCGCCGGCCTGGAGGCCGTGCTGGGCCACGATGCGGTGGCTGCCGATCCGCTCCACAGAGTGGACGGCACGGCCCCGCTGGGCCGGTTCATCGATATCCGGGAGAGCGCGCACCGGTCCGACGTCGAACGGATCGTCGCCGCCGGGATCATGGAGGGATGCGGCACAGCCGAAGGCGCTGACCTGTTCTGTCCGGATGTGGCGGTGAGCAGGGCGCAGGCGGCGGCTTTCCTGAGCCGGGGTTTGGAGTTGCCGCCGGCGAAGGGTGATTTCTTCGTGGATGATGATGGGTCTGTTTATGAGGATGCGATCAATCGTCTTGCCGAGGCCGGTATCACCGCGGGTTGTGATTCCGATGGTGGTTTGTTCTGTCC
>VXRE01000140.1:6217-10595 GCA_009838635.1 Acidimicrobiia bacterium
TTGCCGAGGCCGGTATCACCGCGGGTTGTGATTCCGATGGTGGTTTGTTCTGTCCGGATGTGGTGGTGAGCAGGGCGCAGATGGCGGTCTTCTTGAGCCGGGGTTTGGAGTTGCCGCCGGCGAAGGGTGATTTCTTCGTGGATGATGATGGGTCTGTTTATGAGGATGCGATCAATCGTCTTGCCGAGGCCGGTATCACCGCGGGTTGTGATTCCGATGGTGGTTTGTTCTGTCCAGATGTCGCGGTGAGCAGGGCACAGATGGCCACGTTCCTGGTGAGATCTCTCGGCCTGGGAACGCCGAACTAACCGCTGATCCCTGATGATCGACTAACAACTAGAAACTAACAACTAGCAACTAATATAGCGCCGGGTGGGTACGTTCCTCGTCGGTGAGGGCGGCGTCGGCGATGCCTCGGGTCAGGGCGGCCCGGAACGCCGGCAGGTCCACCACCACCGTCACCATCTGGAACCCCCGTGCCACGCGGTCTGCCGCCGTGCCGGGCGTTGCCTGGATGCCGGGACGGACGCCGTGGCGGTTGCAGGCTTCCACGATGTGATCGAGCATGTCCAGGAACGGTTGGGCGGCGGTACCCGGCTGGTATCCCATTGCCACGGCCAGGTCCGAGGGCCCGACATACGCCACATCGATTCCCGGAACGGAGAGGATGTTGTCCAGATCGGCGATGGCTTCCATGGTCTCGATCATCGGCATGCAGGCCACTTCTTCGTTGGCGCGCTGGTAGTAGTCGGCGCCTTCGGTGATTAGTGCCCGGCCGGCGCCGATACTCCGGACGCCCACCGGAGGAAAGCGGGTGTACGAGACCGCCGCGGCCGCCTCCTCGGCCGAGTTGACCATCGGGATGATGACACCCATCGCCCCGGCGTCAAGCACGCGGGAGATGTTGGCCGTGGACAGTTCGGGCACCCGCACGATCGGTGTGACACCGCCCGTGTTCAGCCCCGCCAGCATGCGGACCGTGTCGTCGAAGCCGATGAAGCCGTGCTGGCAGTCGATGACTACGTAATCGAGATCGTTGGCGGCTACCGCCTCCGCCACCAGCTGGCTGGGAATCGATACCCAGCTACCCAGTGCAGGCCGGCCCGCCGCCCATTTGGAACGAAGTGGATTGGGTCGCATGGCGCAAGATACTGGCACGCCGATTCCGTGTTACCTAATCCCCGACCGCGGTTCGGGCCGGCAAGGTCTAGTGGTCTGCCTGCGAAACAACCGGATGCTCTGGCGCCCATCGGCGCCCCGTCGCTGCGTTCCGCTTCCTCGACGTACCGCTGCGGGTACGCCTTCGTCAGCGGACCTTGCGAGGAACACCGCTGCCGACGCTATACCACACCGCCGCTCCACAGACAGACCACGGGTTGCGGGCACAACCGGCGGGGGCCGGTAACGTGACCGCGTATGGAGGAGGGCACCGCGCCTTTGCTGTTACCCATTGCTCACTCGATTCCAGGAGGCCCGCCGGTGGCGACGCCCGGCGTGCCCGCTCGGGGGGCGGGCCGCGGTCGCCGGTCGGGAGGGGACGGCTGATGGAAGCCCCTCGGCCCCGCAGGCGCGTGGCCGTCGCGCTGGCGGTCATGCTCGCATTGCTTGCGGCAGCGATCGGGGTATCGCGGCTGGTGTCGGCAGACCGTGAGGTGGCGGCGGCCGGCGGTCCCCCGGAGACATCGCCTCCCAGCGTCGCTCCGGCCTCGGTAGGCACGACTACCACAGCCCGAGCCCCCACGACCGTCCCGCCGAGCACCGAAGTCTCCGTGACGCCGACCGCACCGGCGGTCACCGAGCCTATCGATCCGCCCCCGGTACTCAGGGAAGAACACCCGCCTCTCAAGGAGATCGACGGCTGGCTGCAGTCGGACGTGACCTCCCTGGAGGAGTTGCGGGGCAAGGTGGTGATAGTCGAGTTCTGGACATTCGGCTGTTACAACTGCAAGAACCGCCTTCCTTATACCCAGGACATCTACGCCGCCTACCGGGACCAGGGTCTCGAGATCGTGGGTATCCATTCCCCCGAGTTCGCCTACGAGAAGGAAGTGGACGCCATAGTGGAAGCGATGGACCGGTTGGGGGTGACCTGGCCCGTCGTGCTGGACACCGATCGCCGGACCTTCCGGGAATGGCAGGGCTCGCCCGCCTACTGGCCCCGCACCTACGTGCTGGACCGCTCGGGCCGGGTACGCTTCGATCACATCGGTGAGGGGGCCTACCGGGCGTTGGAGGACACAGTGGTGGCGCTTCTGGCGGAAGCCCCGTGAGCCTCCTGGTCGAAGCGCTCCGGTCCGCGCTCCTGCCCTGTTCCTATTCGATCCTGCTGATGGCCCTGGTGCTCCTCGGCCTGCGGAAGAGGGGCGAACGAGCCGAGGTGCTGGGGCTTTTCTATCTGGGGACCGTGCTCCTGGCCTGGCTTCCGCTGGCAGGCGTCGACCTGATGCTCGACCACCGGCTGGGCGGGGCCGTCGTCCTGGGAGCGGGCCTGGCTCTGGCAGCGGCGCCGTTCCGGCCCGGCACGGGCGGCGCCGCCCTCGTGGGCGCCTTCGCCGGCGCCACCTGGGTGCCCTGCGTCGGTCCTGAACTGGGTTCGGTCCTGACCAGAGGCCTGAGCGAGCCCGCCGGCGCGGTTCTCCCGATGGCCCTGTACCTGGCCGGGGTGATGGTCCCGTCGGCCCTGATCTACCTGCTGGCCGCCAAGGATGCCGGCTCTGCGAAGTTCCTGGCGCGGCCCCGCGTGAGGGTCGGCTTCAAGGTGGTTGCAGCCCTGATTCCCGTCGCGGTGATAACCGGCGCGTACGACCGTCTGGTCGGCGAGCTGGCCCGCCTCTCCAACCTGTAGAGGCCGCGCACATCCCTCTGACCTGTAGGACAGAATCCGTCTGAGTTGTAGGATGACGGCGACGCACTGACGGCGTGGCGGTTGCTCCCTCGACCGCACTGGGGCCGCTAGTCCGCCTCCCGTTACCTAGGAACACACCTTCTGCTCTCCCCGGCGGATGTGCCGGGACTCGACCGGGTCGATCCGGTCTAGCATGCTTTCTCGTTATGGGATCTTCTCCATCCGATACTCCGGGGGCCGGCGCGATGCGGGACACTCCGCATGGTGGGAACGCGCTGGGGATCGTGGTCCAGGAGGTGGCGTTCCCGTCGGGGTTCGGCCTGCATACCGGCAACATCGGGATCAAGGACCAGACGGAGGACGTGATGATCCTCTCCGCCCCGCCGGGAACGGCGGCGGCCGGCGTCTTCACCAAGAGCCGGTTCTCGGGGCCGAGCGTCACGCTGAGCCGGAGTCATGTCGCCGACGGTCGGGCGCGGGCGGTGGTGATCATCTCCAAGAACGCCAACGTGGCCACCGGCCCGGTGGGCGATGCGAACGCGGCCGAGGTGGCCGAGTTGACCGCTCGGGTGGTGGGGTGTGACACCCCCGAGGTGATCGTCGCCTCCACGGGCGTGATCGGCGTCCAGTACCCGATGGAGCGGATCCGCACCTACATGAATAGCCTCCAAGACGGCGGCGGCCATGCCTTCGACGAGCCCGGTTCGGCCACCGCGGCGGCCACCGCCATCATGACCACCGATACCCACGCCAAGGTTGCGTCCGCCCGCGCCGGTCCGGCTCGGGTGGTGGGCATCGCCAAGGGGGTGGGGATGATCGAGCCCGACATGGCGACGATGCTGGCGGTCATCGCCACGGATGCGGCCGCCGATCCGGCCTCCCTGGATGCAATGTTCCGGCGGGTGGCGGACCGCACGTTCAACGCCGTCAGCATCGACACCGACACCTCCACCAGCGACATGGCGGTGGTGCTCGCCTCGGGCCGGGCCGGACCGGTGGACGGGGCCGCCCTGGAGGCCGCCCTGGGCGATGTATGCCTGGAGCTGACCAGGCAATTGGCGGCCGACGGCGAGGGCGCCGAGACGCTCATCGTGGTAACGGTGGACGGCGCCAGGGACGATGCCCAGGCCAAGAGGGTTGCCAAGTCCATCGTCAACTCACCTCTCGTGAAGACGGCGGTCCATGGTCGTGATCCGAACTGGGGCAGGGTGGCCATGGCGGTGGGGAAGTGCTACGAGGATGACATCCTTGCGGAGCGGATCACCATCCGCTTCGGTCCCACAGAGGTGTATCCGGCGCCGATCACCCCCTTGGTGCTGCAGGACCTGGAGCGTTACCTGGCGTCTCCGGAGGTGCTCATCCATGTCGACCTCGGCGTGCCGGGGGACAGTTCCCGCTCCCCGGGCAGGGGCTCCTTCACCGTGTACGGGTGCGACCTGACCGACGGCTACGTGCGAATCAACGCCGACTACACGACTTAGTTGCTAGTTGCTAGTTGCTAGTTGCTAGTTGCTAGTTGCTAGTTGCTAGTTG
>VXRE01000153.1:0-42142 GCA_009838635.1 Acidimicrobiia bacterium
CTGTCGGGTACGGCCTGGCTCGTGTACGCCTTCTTCTACGCCCCGATCGCCCTGCTGGTGGTGTTCTCGTTCAGCGACGACCGCAACGTGGGGCGATGGGGTGGCTTCACCCTCTCATGGTACGAGCAGTTCATCGACCACTCGCAGCTCCAGAACAGCCTGTGGGTGTCGATCCGGGTGGCCCTGCTGTCCACCGTGATCTCGGTGGTGCTGGGGACGCTGGCCGCGCTGGCGCTCGAGCGGTTCCGGTTCCGGGGGCAACAGGTGTTCGACGCTCTCCTCTACCTGCCGATCATCATCCCGGACGTCACCATGGCGGTGATGATGCTGCTGTTCTTCTCCGAAGGGATCCGCATCGCCGAGCTGCTGTTCGGCCTCGACCTCACCAAGGGATTCACCACCATCACCATCAGCCACATCGCCTTCAACATCAGCTTCGTATCGGTGGTGGTGCGGGCCCGGCTGTCGGGTATGAACGAGCAACTGGAGGAAGCCGCCCTGGATCTCTATGCCAACCGGTGGCGCAGCTTCCGCTACGTCACCCTCCCGCAGATCGCCCCCGGCATAGCAGGCGGCGCGCTTCTCGCCCTCACCCTGTCGCTCGACGATGTGGTGGTCACCCAGTTCGCCTCCGGCCCGGGTTCCACCACCCTGCCGGTGTTCGTGTTCGGCATGATCCGCCGCGGTGTCACCCCGCTCATCAACGCCGTCTCGGTCATCATGTTGGCGGCGTCGATCGCGCTGGTGATCCTGTCGCTCACCACCCAACGCCTCCGCGCCGGAGAGACCGGCCGGAGCCTGGGAGCCCGCCTGCGAAGCCGATCCGGCCATTAGAACTATCGATCAGCGCCACCTTGTCCGCGGAGCGTCGATACAATTCGCCCGAGGCTTCTCGACGCGAGCCGCCAGTCGGAGGGTGAGCCCGGACGGGGCTTCGAAGTCACGAGCGACAGACAGAAAGAGGTTGTCATGAGACCTACCCCGATACGCCGCCTGCTCGCCGTGCTGGTGGCCACGACGCTCCTGGCCGCCGCCTGCGCAGGAGACGGCGAGGAGACCGCTGCGGCCGCGGATTGCGAAGTGGGCCAGACGGATGGTGACCTGAACCTGTACAACTGGGCCGAGTACATCGATCCCGACCTGGTGGACGCCTTCGCGGCCGAGCACGGTGTCGAGATGACCGTGGATGTCTACGACTCCAACGAGGCCATGCAGCCGATCATCTCCGCTGGCAACTCGGGATATGACCTGATCGTCCCCTCCGACTACATGGTTGCCATCCTGATCGCCGGCGAGGACATCCAGCTGCTCAACAAGGACGCCATACCCAACATCGCCAACATCTCGGCGGACTTCAGCGATCTGGTGTACGACCCGGCCGGTGACTACTCCGTGCCCTACCAGTGGGGAACCACCGGCGTGGCCGTGGACACCGCGGTGGTGGGAACCGACTTCCCGAGGTCGTGGTCGATCATCTTCGACGCGAGCTTCGCCGATCAGTACGCGGGCAGGATCTCGTTGCTGAACGATCCTCGAGAGACCCTGGGCGCGGCGCTGAAGTACCTCGGCTACTCGCTCAACACCACCGACTCCGGAGAGTTGGAGGAGGCCAAGGAGCTGGTCGCTGAGGCGAGGGGCCGGGTGGCGGCCTTCGACACGGACCAGGCCGACGAGCTGCTCACGACCGGTGAGACGGCGATAGCCCATGGCTACTCGGGTGACATGTTCACGCAGTTCCTGGAGACCGACGACCCGTCCCGTTACGTGTACTTCGTGCCGGAGGAGGGCGGGACACGCTGGATCGACAACATGGCGATCCCGCACGACGCCCCCAATCCCTGCACGGCCCACACCTTCATCAACTGGATACTCGATGCGGAGAACGGCGCTGCCCTGTCCAACTACAACTACTACTCCACCCCCAACGCGGCAGCCCTCGACGGCTTGGAGCAGGAGTTGCTGGACTTCGTGGCCGACCCCGCGGTGATTCCGGGCGGGGTGGGTTCGCTGGAGGAGATCCAGGACACCGGCGACTTCGAGATCAACTACACCGACGCGTTCATCGAGGCGGTTGGTTAGCCGCGGTCGCGAGGGGTTCACGAACCGGTACCCGGCGGTCCAGTTCGTCGCGGACCAGCGGGTCCTCACGGCCCCGTAGGGGGGCGAGGCTCAAGCCGAGACGCCGCGCGCACCAGACGGCATGGGCGCGCACCAGGGCATCGGGATGGGCCAAGGCCTGGCTGACTACGGAACGGACCCGGGGCTCGGACGGATCCCCGACGTTGCCCAGCGCCACCAGAGCGTTGCGCCGCAGGTATCGGGGCTGGCGCCGCGGGATGTACCAGCGCCCGAAGCGGTTCATGAGGTCTTCGTCGGAGGCGTCGAGCAGACCGACCAGGGACACCCAGGCTTCGTCCGGGCGTTCGGCCGGCCGGCCGTCGAGCCGCACTCTGACCCGGTTGGGAGGGCACACCTCGGCGCAGTCGTCGCAGCCGTAGATCCGGTCTCCGAGCGCCACCCGGAACTCGGGACGGAACACCCCGGACTCCTGGACCAACCAGGCCAGGCAGCGCCGGGCGTCGACCACCCCGGAGGCGATTATGGCGCCGGTGGGACATCCGTCGAGGCATTGCCGGCACGACCCGCAGCCGTCGGCCATCGGCTCCGGATCCGTGTCGCACAGAGGGGCGTCGGTAACCACCGCGCCCAGCACCACCAGGCTCCCCGCTCCCGGCACCAGGATGTTGGAGCTCTTGCCCCACCAGCCGATGGCGGCCCGGTAGGCGGCCGCCCGGTCGACGAGGCTGTTCTCGTCGGCCACCACCACCGCCCGGTGGCCCGCCGCGCGCAGCGCGTCCGCCACCTGATCGAGAGCGGAGCGGAGGGCGGCGTAGTGATCCTCCCGGGCGTAGGCCGCCACCCGTCCGTATGGGAGCCCGTCGTCCGGGTAGTCCGGCTCGCCGCGCCAGAAGTCGAGGGCGCCCACCACCAGGGAGGCGGCGCCCGGCAGGATGCGCGACGGATCGGTAGAGCGCTCCGGGTTGCGGTAGGTGAACTGCATCCCTCCGTGAAGCCCGCGCTCCTTGCGTTCCCTTAGGGTTCCGGCCATCTCAGTGAACGGCTCCGCCTGGCACACCCCCACCGCGGCCAGCCCGGCCCGCCGCCCGATGTCGAGAATCGAGTCAACTTGGACTTGCGCAGTAGCCATCCGTGATCTCACCACTTGGCGGGATCTCGGTCAGCAACCCACGCCGGAGGGAAGCGTGGAGTGGGGTTCGGACCGGCTCTACTCACATCACGCGGTCCGGCCGGTCAAGGACGCGGTCCATGCTCGAACAAGTGGTCCAATGACTTCATTATGAGGCAATGCCCGCTCCATGAGCATGAGATTCGGCCGTTCCAGGATCAAGACAATAACCCGACGGGGGGGGGTAGTCCCCCGGACGCAGTGCTGTTACCATCTAACCAATGTTGCGGTAAACGGCGGCGGGCAGCGGAGTCGAACCGCAACCAAGGAGAGTATTCCTCCCGGCTCCGAGTTTCTGAGGCCCGGTCCTGTACCCACAGGCAATACCCGCCAGTTCGGGGTGACGGGCGACGGCCATCCGGCTGTCGTCCGTTCTCCTATATGGCATCGTTACCTTCGTGGGAGCGGCTGACAACCCCTTCGGTGGAGGGGAAGCATCGGCTTCAGCGGCCGAGCAGTTCGTAGGCCAGGCGGCCGAGGCGCGAGGAGCGTCCGGTGCCGAACTCGAAGCGGTCGGCCCTGCCCATCACGGCCCGGGTCCCCCGGATGCCCAGCCAGCGCAGAGGCTCGGGCTCCCACGGGCGGGATTCGATCCCCACCCAGGGGAGTTCGGTTAGCTCAGACTCGGTTCCGGTGATCAGATCGGCCAGCGTGCGGCCGGCCAGGCAGGAGGGGACTACCCCGTCGCCGACGTATCCGCCGGCGGTGCCCATCCCGGTCGGGGGGTCGTAGCGCACTGCCGGGATCCAGTTGCGCGGCGCCGCCAGCACGCCTCCCCACTCGTGAGTGATGGCTACGTCGCCCAGCACCGGGAATATCTCCACAAGCGCCCTTCTGATGAGGTCGTGGGACCGACGGTCGCGCTCCGTGGCGGGGTTGATCCGGGAGCCGTACAGGTACGGGATCGCCCGTCCCCCGAAGGCGATCCGGTTGTCGGCCGTCCTCTGCCCGTATATGACGGCGTAGCGATCGTCGGCGAAGGTGGGCCGGGTGTCGAGTCCGATCTCGGCGAGAGTCGGGTCGTCCAGCGGCTCGGTGGCGATCATCAGCGAGTAGAGGGGTACCAGGGTCCGTCGCTCTCCCGGAAGGTCACGGGTGTAAGCCTCGGTGGCCCGGATCACCACCGGCGCGCTGACCTGCCCACCGGCGGTCGTGACCCCTCCGTCCCGGATCGCGGTAGCCGCGGTCTGCTCCACGATCCGGACGCCGCGCCGTTCCACCACCTCGGCCAGCCCTCTTACCAGCCGGGCCGGATCGAGCGCCGCGCAGGGCGCGTAGAAGATACCGCCGTGGAGGTCGGTGGGCCTGGCGAAACGCCGCACCTCTTCCGGCTCCAGCAGGCGGATGATGTCCTCCCCGATGCCGTTGGCGCGATGGCTCTCGATCTTGGCGGCCTGGCGTGCCGCCTGGGCGCGGCTGCGGGCGAACCGGATCACCCCACCCTTGGTGAACCCGCAATCGATGGCCTCGGTTGCGGTTACCCGGACAATCTCGTCGACCCTGCGGCGCACGGGGTCCATGAGGCGGCGAGCCGCCTCATGGCTCGAGCGGCGGGCGTAGGCGTCGAGTCCGGCGGCCAGATCTCCGATCGCCCATCCGCCGTTGCGTCCGGAGGCGCCGAAGCCGCAGATCTCCCGCTCGATCACCAGGATCGATAGCGAAGGGTCCCGCTCGGTCAGGTAGTAGGCGGTCCACAGGCCGGTGAAGCCGCCCCCCACGATGGCCACATCCACCGAGGCATCGCCATCTAGGGGTGGGCGGGGGGTCAGGTCGCCTTCGAAAGTCGCCATCCATAGCGACAGGTTCGAGTAGTCAGGCACCGCCGAAAGTATAATCCGGGGGGTGACCGGCGACCTCCGCTACGTGAACCTGGAGGCCCGATGGGCCGGGGAACTGGAGGCGCTCGAGCTCCGGTCGTTCCCCAGCGTGAACCCCGCCGATCTGTACAACGCCCGGGAGTTGGTCGAACTGGCCGAGGTCTTCCCCGAAGGGGGCTTCGTGGTACTGGATGGTGAGGAGCCCATCGCCATGGGCCTAGGGGTGAGGGTCCACTTCGACCTGTCCCGCCCCCAGCACCGCATGAAGGACCTCATGTCCGGGCACCACAAGGCCGGTCACGATCCCACCGGCGAGTGGTACTACGGCACCGACATCGCGGTGGACCCCCGCTACCGCCGCCGCGGGATCGGCAGCCGCCTCTACGACCTGCGCAAGGAGGTGTGCCGGACCCTCGGCCTGCGGGGCATCATCGCCGGCGGGGTGATCCCCGGATACGCTGCGCACAAGGACGACATGTCCGCCGCCGAGTACGTGGAGAAGGTGGCCGCCGGCGAGCTTTACGACCGGACCCTGAGCTTCCAGATCGAGAACGGCTTCGAGGCGCGCGGGGTGCTGGAGAACTACATGGAGGACCCCGACGTAGACAACTGGGCCTCCCTGATCGTGTGGGAGACTCGCTAGCCGTTCGCTGCGGTCGAGCCGGCCGTGGCCCGTGTCCTCCACAAGTCTTTCGCGTTCTGATCGGAACAAGCCGTTCGGAGCGCCCGGCCGTCCCCACGGCGCGGCCGAGCACGCCTTGTTAGTCTGTTAAAGTAAGGACTATCAAGATAGTCATGGCAATAGGTGATGATGAAATGATCGAGTCAACTATCACTTCCAAAGGACAGACCACCTTGCCCAAAGCTGTGCGAGAGGCCTTGTCCGTCAATCCGGGGGACCGTGTGCGGTACGTGGTGAACGAAGGCCAGGTCCGCCTCCTCGGAGTGCGTCCCATAAACCGCTTGTACGGGGTGCTCCGGCATCATGGCCCGGCGGCAACGCTCGAGGACATGGATGACGCCATCGCGGAGGGAGCAACCGGCGCGTGACCGCCATCGACACGAACGTACTCGTGCGCTATCTCGTGCGAGACGACGCCGAGCAGGCAGCGGCGGCCCGGGTGCTGCTGGAACGGTTGACACGCGAACGCCCCGGATACGTCTGTCGCGAGGTTGTGGTCGAGGTCGTATGGGTGCTGGAGCGGGCCTACCGGTTCGGACGAGCACAGATCGCGGATGTGCTCCTGGAGCTGGTGGCGACCGACTGCTTGGTGTTCGAGTCTGCCGACGATGTCACCCGCTCGGCGCTCCGCTATCGACAGGGCGGACCCGGTTTCTCCGATCTGATGATTCTCGCGGCGGCCGACCGGGCCGGAGCGCTACCCCTGCACACCTTTGACGCCCGCCTGGCCGGAGTGGAGGGAGCCAACCTGCTTCGCGCCCATCAGTCTTGACCCGTTAGTTCCGTCGGACCGGAGGGGATGTCCGGGAAGCCTTGTGGCACCTACTCCAAGATGGGATCGTCACAGCGGACAGAGCCCGAGTGCGAGTGCGAGTGGAAGACGCGCGTCTCCCGGATGAATCCGGTGCCCGGGCGGTCGGTGGACAGGTAGCCGTAAATGGCGTCTGCGGTGGCCATGGCGGCGACCGCGATGTATTCGTCGGTGGCGAACAGTCCGGCCTCGGAGGGATTGGAGAGGTACCCGTATTCCACCAGGGCGGACGGGATTGCCGGGAGGCGTACGATCCCGTACGCGTCCTCGCCGCCCGGGAGTAGGACGCGCAGCACGCCGGCATCGCGCAGGCGGCTCCATGTGACGTTGTCGAACGTGGCCAGTGCGGAGGTGATCTCCTCGTAGAGCAGCCCACCGAGGCGGGCGGAGTCGGAGCGGGCTCGCTGGGCTGTCGCGGACTGCACGTACACCTCGGTGCCCGGTACGTTGCTCGTGTCCCAGGTGGGAGCGTTGTGGTGAATCGACACCAGCACCTCGGCCCCGATGGCTCGAAGGGCGTCGGCGAGGGCGGCGCGGACAGAGATCAGCATCCCGTAGTCGCCGGTGCGGGTGATCACGGCGGCGATGCCGCGATCGGCGAGTTCGTCCCGGACGGCGAGGCTGAGCCTCAGGTTCAAGTCGCTCTCCACCAAGCCGTTTGGTCCTATGGCACCGGTGTTCCACCTTCCCCCATGTCCCGGATCCAGCACTACTCTGGCGCTCTCGATCGGCTCACCGGTCGTGACCTCTGCCGTGTTACCGCACGGCGTCCACACCAGGTAGCCCGTGCCGCTACGTTCGATGACCGCGACCGGAACCCCGAGCGGGGTGATGACAGCCGAAGGGGTGGTCATGGTCGGTGGGACACCGCCATCGGCACCCGGTTGCGACTCTTCGCCCTCCGGGTAGGTGCCCGCCGGCGCGGCCGGGTCCGGCTCGGGCGGCGATGCTTCCATCACAGTTTCTGCCGGTGCCGGCTGGGCCGACGCCGGGTTCTCGGCTTCGTTCCCGCCCGCCGCGAGGAGTCCGAGCCCGACGAGGACAACGCTTCCCAGGAGAAGGGATGCTCGTCGTTCAGACAACGCTCGGGCCCCTCGCGGGCGCGTGACCGGGGGAGGGTTTCCCGGTCACGCGCTCCTCCCCGCCGTATCGGCGCGCCTTCGCAGGGGAGGGGTTGGGGTTCACGTCAGGCCGGTTCCGTTGCTAGACGCAGTCGTCCGCTTCGTCTGAACTCGAGCCGCTGTGGTTTGCGGCGCAGTCGGCGGCGTGGTCGGCACCCTGAGCGTGGGCGTGATCGCCCTCCGCGTGGGTGTGATCAGCATCTCCCGTACCGTCCCCGTCACAGTCGTCCGCTTCGTCTGAACCCGGGCCGCTGTGGTTTGCGGCGCAGTCGGCGGCGTGGTCGGCGCCTTGGGCGTGGGCATGGTCGCCTTCTGCGTGGGCGTGGGTGTGATCGCTGCCGTCCCCACTGCCGTCGCCGGCACAGTCCTCCACGGTCTCAGAACCCGAGCCACTGTGGTTGGCAGCGCAGTCGGCCGCATGATCGGTGGTCGTAGGGGTGGGGGTATCCCCTACCTGGTTGCTGGTCGGTGGCTGCGCGCCCGAGACGGCGACCACCGGAGCAGTCACCACCTTCCCACCGGCCTCGGCCGACGGGACGGCATCCGGCACCAGCGCGACCGGAGCAGTCACCACCTGGCCGCCGGCCGGACCCAGCGGCAAGAGGGCTACCGCCAGCATCGCCACGGGGACGAGTGTCAATAGCCTCTTCCGGCCTCTGCCTACCGGAGGGGCGCCGGGTCGGTGGGCACCTCTCCACGGGTCCGGCGTCCGCGTTCCTGCAGCGCTCATTCCTTCTCCTTTCGGGGGTTGTACGTTGATTGAGCGCTACCAGTGTCGGGGGTGGTTGTGAGCAGACCGTTAGGCCCGGATCAGGTTCGCGATAAGGTTTCGGCCGCCATTGCGGCCCGTTCGGAGGAGGCCAGGGCCAACGTCGGCGGTCCGGGCGCCGCGCGGACCTGCGCGGCTTACCTGCCGATGCTCACCGGGCGAAGAAGAGTTGGAACTCCATGATGCCGTGGTCCTCGACCGAGATGACGGCGACGGACATCGGAGCGGTCACTCCGTAGTCGCTGAAGATCACCGGAGCCGATCCCACGACCACGATGGTGTCCCCGGCGCGTCGAGCTTCCAGATCGAACACGACGCGGTTGGTGACCCCCTTGATCGTGAGGTCTCCCAAGACCGACCCTGAGAAACCCTCGCCCTCGACCACCCCGGCGGGCAGCTCCACCGGCTCCGCGAGCCTGAACACGGCCAGCGGAAACTCCTCGGTGTTGAGGGCTCCCCGCGCATGGCTGTCGCGGTGGCTGTCGTCCGTGCGCAGGCCGGCCATCTCAACCTGCACGGTCGCGGCCACCAGAGCGCCGCCGCTCAGCTCGATGGCACCGGCCACCTCGGCGGTGCGACCCACCACGGTGGATTCGTCAACGCCGCCGGCCAGCACCTCCACCACCCGGTATCCGGCAAAGCTGACCGGAACCTCTCCGGTCGCCCCGTCGGCGCCTTCGCCGGTGACTACGGTCCATACCCCCGCCAATCCGGCCGCCTCGGTGTCCCAGGATGTCGTCTCCGTGCCGCTGTTCGTCGACAGGGTGTCATCTCCAGCCGCGGCGGTCGATGTGGTGACCGAAGCACCCGGTCCGGCGCTCGGCGCCTCTCCCGAGTTCTCGCTGGATTCGGTGGCGGGCGTGGAGTCCGATGAGCTGGCGCTCTCGTTGCCGGCCGCGGTCTCCAACTGAGCTACAGCCGCCTCCAGATCTACCGGCTCCGGTCCGTCGGCCCGGAGGCTCCACCATCCGACCCCGGCGATGGCCACCCACAAGATCACGACCACGGCTCCTGTGATGAGCCTGGTGTGCCTGCTCACGAGTGGACTCAATGTTCCGTGGTGGGGAGCTGCACGGTGAATCGGGTACCGGTGGGTCGGCGGGCGGTCACGCTAACCGCGCCTCCCATGACCTCGGTCAGCTCGGCCACGATGGTCAGGCCCAAACCCGAGCCGGACTCTTCGATTCGGGGCGTGCGCCGCGCCACGTAGAGGCGTTCGAACACGTGGGGCCGGTCCTCGCGGCTGATGCCGGGACCGTCGTCGTTCACTGTGACAACGGCCCAGGCCTTCTGTCCCTCGTTCTCGATCCGAGACTCGACCTGTACCAGGGAGTCGGCGAACTTGAGGGCATTCTGAACCAGATTGGCAACGACCTGGGCTACCCGCACCGGGTCGCACCAGGCCATGACGGGCTCCTCGCGGATCACCTTTAACTCGAGGCCCCGATCAGCCGCTCCCTGGGCGAATCCGGCGCATACCTCCTCCACCACCGCGCCCACATCCGCCAGCCGGCTCTCGAGTGTGAACTCCCGGGCATCCAGCCGGGCCAGGTCCAGCAGGTCACCCACCAGCCGCTCCAAGCGGATCGCCTCGGAGACGATGACCTCGGCGGCCTGCTCCCGGTTATCCGCCGTGCCATCAGAGATGGCCTCTCCGTAGCCCCTTATGGAGGTGAGCGGCGTGCGCAGGTCATGGGAGATGGACATCAAGAATCGCTGCTCCAGGCTCTGGGAGCGTTCCAGCGAGGCGGCCATCTCGTTGATCGAGGTCGACAGATCGCTGATCTCATCCCGCCGATGCTCCTCCACAGGAACACGGGCGCTGAGGTCGCCGCCCGCGATCAACCGGGTAGCGTCACGGGCCTGGCCGAGCGGCCTGGCGAGCCGGCGGCCCAGCATCACGGCCACCACCACTCCCAGGGCCAGCGATATGGCCGCCGACACCCCCAACCATCGCATTACCGCTGCCAGGAACTGATCGGCGGTGTCGGTCAGGACCACGACGATCGTCACCGAGCCCGCTTGTTCCGTGGCCGCCGCCCACGCGGTTGAGCCTTGGATCCCGGTGATCGACCCGGTGGCTCCCGAGGCAAGCGGGTGGAGGCCTTCGGCCGGCACATTCTCGGGCAGGTCGCCGATGAATTCCCCGCCATCGAGGAGCAGGACGGCCACGTCCTTACGATCCAGATTCTCGGCCGCCCGGTTCAGGTGCGAACTCAGATGGGAACCGAGGTGCGAGTGGTCGTCATCCTCCACGTGGACCGTCGCCATCAAGCTGGCCAGAACGTCGGCCTCCTGCTCGAGCACCTGCTGGATCGCGTGGCGATCGGTCCGGCGCACCAGGGCAAGGGTCACGACTCCGGCCAGCAGCAGGGCCACCGCGACCGTTCCCACCACCGCGATCGACAGCCGCCGCTGCACGTCCCCTCCCCCTCAGTCCAGCAGGTAGCCCACGCCCCGCACGGTAGTGACCCGCAGAGCACTGCCGAGCTTCTTGCGGAGTTGGAACACGTGGACGTCCACCGTGCGCTCGTCGCCCACCCAGTCCCATCCCCACACGCCGTCCAGCAGTTGGCGACGGCTGAGGACCCGTCCCGTGTTCTCGACCATGTACTGGAGCAGGTCGAACTCCCGCGCCGTGACCGGAACCAGGCCGCCCCTCAGGCGCACCTCGCGGCGGGCGGTGTCCACCTCGACTTCCCCGCTCTCCAGGATCGGGGACAGCACGGCCCTGGCCCCGGCATCCACGCGCCGCAGCACGGCGCGGATCCTGGCTACCAGTTCGCCCGGCGAGAACGGCTTGGTCACGTAGTCATCGGCGCCCAGCTCCAGCCCGACGATCCGGTCGACCTCGCTGTCGCGGGCGGTGAGCATGATGATGGGGATATCGGAGGTGGCCCTAAGTTCCCGGCATAGCTGCATTCCGTCCATATCGCCCGGCAGCCCGATGTCGAGGATGACCAGCTTGGGCCGGTACTGCTTGATACGGTCGAGCCCGGTGGCGCCGTCCGCCGCCTTGTACACCCGGTAGCCGTCCCGGCGCAGGTACATGTCCACCAGGCGGGCGATATTCGGATCATCCTCCACCACCACGACGACGGTCTCCTCTGCTCCCCTCACAGCCACCCATGGTCCCACAGAAATATGAGCAGACTGTTAAGAAAGGTCCCTGCAAGGGAGGTTCCCGGAGCTAGCCCTCCTGGCCCTCTAGGTGGTGGGTGATGTTGTAGGTGGCGAGTGTGGGATGCCCGTCCGGCGCCACCGCCACCTGGGTGACCGACGTGTTGTCCAGGGGACCCAGCGATCCGGCCTTGCCGTAGTCGAATCCCAGGATCGCGGTGGAGTAGGCCTTGATCGCCCCGCCGTGTGACGCGGCCGCCACCCGGCGCCCCGCGTAGGTATCGGTGAGGCTGCTGATGAACCCGGTTACCCGGTCCTGGACCTCACTCCATGTCTCCCCGGTACCGCCCCGCCGGATGTCCTGCCCGTCATGGGGATAGCCGCCGAGCCGGCCCGACGCCTCCAGCTCCTCCCACAGCTCACCCTCCCACTCACCGAAGCTCATCTCCACGAGTTCGTCCACCAGCACCGGTGGACGCCCGAAGGCCAACTCCGCCGTGGACGCCGCCCTTCTCAGCGTGGAGGAGAAAACCTCGTCGGCTGTCCCGATCCATGACGCCAACCGCCGAGCCTGTTCCCGTCCCGCGGGATGCAGATCGCTGTCGACCCGTCCCTGGGCCCGCCGTTCCAGGTTGGCCTGGGTGACACCGTGACGGATCAGGTCGATCACGATGCCGCCGCCGTCCCGGGTGAAGTCGGCCCAGTACGACACCGGCCCGAGATGGGCGGCGTCGTTGTAGCGCAGGATGGACGCCTCCTCGCCGTCCAACGCCAGCTCGCAGAAGGAGGTGTTGGACAGGAACCCGAGGCGGCGGCGCCCTATCGGCAGGCCGAGCAGCCGCCACAGCACCAGCTCGATCAGACCGCCGTGGGTGAACACCAGCCCGATCTGTCCCTCCTCGAGCCGGCCCACCAGGGCGGCCAGCGCCTCCCAGCCGCGCTCGGACACCTGGCGGGGTGACTCACCGGTCTCGCCCATCCGCAGGTCGTAGTCCTCCTGAAGCCGGACCAGATCGTGGCCGTAGTGGGCTTCGACCCACTCACCGGGCCGGCCCTCCCAGACGCCGATGTCGCCTTCCCGCCACACCGTCTCCACCCGCGGCCGGAAGCCCGCTATCTCGGCGGTGTGAAGGGACCGCTCGAGATCGGAGCTCTCCACCAGATCGAACCGCCGGCCGGCCAGCCGGTCGGCGGCCAATCCGGCCTGATGGCGGCCCCGGGCGGTCAACGGCGAGGAGGTAGCGCCCTGCCAGATCTCGCCGGCGTTGGCTTCGGATTCCCCGTGCCGGACCAGCAGCACCCGTTTCACGGCGGAGGTGGGTGGTAACAGATCAGATGAATGCGGCGGAGAAGATCAGGGAGACGATCGTCATCACCTTGATGACGATGTTCATCGCCGGACCGGAGGTGTCCTTGAACGGATCGCCCACCGTGTCGCCGATGACGGCCGCCTTGTGTTGCTCCGAGCCCTTGCCCCCGAAGGCGCCGCTCTCGATGAGCTTCTTGGCGTTGTCCCAGGCGCCCCCGGCGTTGGCCATGAAGATGGCCAGCAGGAATCCGGTCACCAGCGCTCCCGCCAGCAGGCCCCCCAGGGCCTCCACGTCGATGAAGCCCACCACCAGCGGCAGGGCCACAGCCAGGGCGCCCGGAATCACCATCTCCCGCAGCGCCGAACCGGTGGCGATGTCCACCGCCTTGGCGTACTCGGGTCGTGCGCTGGGATCGCCGGCCAGCAGTCCGGGGATGTCACGGAACTGGCGCCGCACCTCCTCGATCATGCGGAAGGCGGCTCTCCCGACCGCCTTGATCGTGAGCGCGGCGAACAGGAACGGGAACATGCCGCCCAGGAACAGGCCGACGGTTGTACCCACGTTGGTGATGTCGATGGCGTCCAGGCCGACGGCCTGGGTGAAGGCGGCGAACAGCGCCAGCGCCGTCACCGCTGCCGACCCGATCGCGAAGCCCTTGCCCAGTGCGGCGGTGGTGTTGCCCAGCGCATCCAACTCGTCGGTGGCTTCGCGCACCTCGGGCGGCAGGTGGGCCATCTCGGCGATACCCCCGGCGTTGTCGGCTATCGGCCCGTAGGCGTCCACCGCCACGGTGATCCCGAGCGTGGAGAGAACACCGATGGCGGCGATGGCCACCCCGTAGATCCCGCCGCCGTCTCCGATCGCCCAGTCCCCGGCCGCGTAGGCGCCGGCGATCCCGGCTGCGACCACCACCACCGAGATGGCGGCGGACCGCATCCCCTCGGATATGCCGGCCAGTATCACAGTGGCCGGACCGGTCTCGGACTGGCGCGCGATCTCCTTTACGGTCTTGTAGTGGTCGGAGGTGAATACCTCCGAGATCTTGCCCACGCAGATCCCCACCGCCAGGCCGACCAGCACGGCCAGGGATAGGCCGAAGGGGTTCTCCACCCCGCTCGATCCGCCGAACACCACGTTGGTGAGGATCAGGACGCCGATGACGGTGAGGCCGACCGCCACGTTGTTGCCCCGGTGCAGGGCCTTGGCCAGGTTGTCCCCGGTCACCCGCACGAAGAAGGAGCCGATGATGGCGGCGAACATGCCGATGGCGGCCACGGCGAGGGGGAAGATGATCGCCTCGGTGGCGAAGGACCTGGAGGCGAACACGATGGCCGCGTAGGCGATCGGGGCCACGATCGAGCCTACGTAGGACTCGAAGAGGTCGGCCCCCATGCCCGCCACGTCACCGACGTTGTCGCCGACGTTGTCGGCGATCACCGCCGGGTTGCGGGGGTCGTCCTCGGGGATGCCCGCCTCGACCTTGCCGACCAGGTCGGCGCCAACATCGGCCGCCTTGGTGTAGATGCCGCCGCCCACCCTGGCGAAGAGGGCGATGGACGACCCGCCCAGGCCGATGGCGGCGATGATGTTGTACTGGTCCGAGTCGCTGATGCTCAGCACCTCGACGAACAGGAGGTAGCCGATGGTCACTCCCAGCAGGCCCAATCCGGCTACGCAGAACCCCATCACCGCGCCCCCGCGGAAGGCCACCGGCAGGGCGCGCTTCACCCCGCCGAGCCGAGCCGCCTCGGCCGTCCGGGAGTTGGCCGCCGTCGCGATCCGCATACCAGCGAAGCCCGCGGCTGCCGACAGCACCGCGCCGAAGACGTAGGCGATCGAACCCCACGGAGCCCCCCAGGGAAGGATCACCGAGATCAGGACCGCCAGCACCACCACGAAGACGGCCACCCACGTGTACTCGCGTTTCATGAAGGCGTTGGCGCCTTCCCGAATGGCTGCCGAGAGCTCCCGCATGCGGTCGTTGCCCTGGTCGGCGGCCATCACCACGCGGGCGTAGTAGGCGGCCAGGGCCAGGGCCGCCAGCCCGGCCACCAGCGCGATCACCAGTACGGCATCTGAAGACATACGTCAGACCTCTTGTTCGACTCGGGATGCCGGAGTATATGGCCCTCCCGGCAGGCCGTTGGTCGTGCTGTGATAACAGACCCGGAGCTGCTGCTCATAGACAGTCCGGCGATCGGGCTCACACCGGCCATCGTGGCCGAGGTCTATGCCTTGATAACCGGGCTGCACGCCGAAGAACGTCGATCCCCTCCGAAAAGGGTTGCGCCTGCTGCCGTTCCGGGGTCCGAGACTGGCTGAGAGGCTTCCACACCCGCGGATTATGCTCCCAAAAGGTGAGGAACGAAAGCCCAGAGGATAAACCTCCCCACCCACCGCCAGGATTCCCGACCGTAACCCATTCCGGAATTCCACTCGAGTCATGGTACGGACCAGAGGCGCTCGAGGAGATCGAGCCGGCAGCCGACATCGGTGCGCCCGGCCAGTTCCCATTCACGAGAGGGATTCGCAAGGGGATGTACCGCGAAGGGCTCTGGGTCATGGGACAGTACTCCGGGTACGCGACCCCCCGGGAGACGAACGCTCGGATCAAGTCGCTCCTGGCCCAAGGTCAGAAGGGCTTCTCCATCGCTCTCGACCTGCCGACGCAGAACGGCCTCGACTCCGACGACCCACTGGCCAAGGGCGAGGTCGGCAAGGTTGGGGTGCCGATCGACTCCTTGGCCGACATGGAAGAGTTGCTCGATGGGATACCACTCCATCAACTCAACCAGATACGAACGACCGCGAACTCTATAGGCCCTATCGCCGCCTCACTCATCATCGCCGCGTCGGAGAGGATGGGGGGCACGCCCGACAGCTTCCGGGTGATGTTCCAGAACGACGTGCTCAAGGAGTACGTGGCACGTGGCACGCAGATCTTCCCACCCCGGCGCGGCCTGGAATTCTCGATCGATCTCGTCGAATACTGCGCCAGACATCTCCCCCACTGGGAGCCCATCGAGTTCTGCGGGTATCACATTCGAGACTCGGGCGCCAATGCCGTCCAAGAGGTGGCCATCGCCGCTGCGAACGGCATCGAGTACATCGAAGCTGCCCTCAGGAGAGGGCTCTCGGTGGACGACTTCGCCCCCAATCTCTTCATGTTCCTCTCTGCCGACCTCGACATCTTCGAGGAGGTGGCCAAGTATCGAGCGGCTCGCCGGATGTGGGCCCATCTCATGCGCGATCGCTACCGGGCTGCAGACCCGGAGAGCCAGGCTCTCAACATCTTCGTGTACACGCTTGGCGGATCTCTGACGGCGCAGGAGCATATGAACAACCTCTCGAGGGTCGCGTTCGAGGCGCTCGCTGCGGTACTGGGAGGTGTGCAGACCCTGGCCACATCGTCGTACGACGAGGCAATCGGCCTTCCCTCGGCGGAAGCAGCCAACCTGTCTCTCCGCGCCCAGCAGATCATCGCACTGGAGACCGGCGTCCCCCGTACAGCCGATCCCCTAGGCGGGTCCTATTTCGTGGAATGGATGACCGACCAACTCCACAGCAAGATCCTCGAGTACATGAACCAGATCGCGGATCAGGGCGGAGCGCTCGCGGCTCTGGAAAGCGGCTGGATCGGAGCGGAGATCGAGCGAGAGGCCTATGCGCTCCAACGCAGCATCGACGACGGCACGCGGCCCCGTATCGGTGTGAACCGATTCGCCGGCGGTGCTCCCACACCCACCGCCGCTTTTACGATCGAAAACGAAGGAGAGGCGATGCAGGTCGAGAGGCTGCGGGGACTTCGCGCCGATCGCAACAACGCGGATGTAGACGCCGCGCTCGCGGAGGTGAGGGAGGCGGCCGCCACGGGCCGTAACTCCATGCAGTCGATTCTCCAAGCAGTCAAGTCCTACGCCACCGTCGGCGAGATCACCTCCGTGCTTCGGGAAGAGTGGGGAACCTACAGGTGACGTCTACGACGGCTGACCTCGGGGCCTTGCTGGATCGGTCATTCCGACAGCACGCCCCACGAGTCGCCGTAGAGGACGGAGAGCGGACCGAAACATTCTCTCAACTCTCCGAACGGTCAGACCGCCTCGCATCGGCTCTTTTGGAACTGAACCCCTCGGGTAGGCCGGTCGCCATTCTCGCCTCCAATCGCATGGAGTACATAGAAGCCGACATTGCCCTGGTGAAGGCGGGCCACCCCAAAGTCCCGATCAACATGCGCCTGAGTCAGCCCGAACGCCTTCATCTGGTGAGCGACTCCGGGGCCGCCGTCCTGATCACCGAAGCTACATCGGCCGACTCTGCCCTGAGCCTGGTAGACGAGGCTGAAGCACTCGATACCGTCGTGTCGGTGGGCGGCGGGGGGACCCATGACTACGAAGATGTGCTCGCAGCTGCAAACCGCCCCCCGGGGCGCACATGGCGACCGGACGACCCGAGCGTGATCCTCTACACCTCCGGTACCACCGGCCGCCCGAAGGGCGCGACGTCCACCTTTCGGAGTCGGATGGCTGCAACCTGGAACATGCTGCTCGACGAGCTGATCGACGTCAGGCCCGGGGACGGCATGCTGCACGCAGGGTCGCTGTCACACGGCAGCGGCTCGAAGGTGATCGCGTATGCCCTCAGTGGAGCGCGCAACATCGTGGTTCCCTCCTTTGATCCGGGCCGCTTCCTGGATGAAGCGCTGCATCGGCGGGCGACTGCCTCGTTCGTCGTGCCCACGATGATCACGGTGCTCACCGAGGAGGCCGAGTCAAAGAGAAGACCGACGCTCAACCTGCGACACGTCTCGTACGGAGGCTCCCCCATCGATCCGAGCACGATCAGACGAGCCGTCGATGTCTTCGGCCCGGTGTTCGTGCAGGTGTACGGGGCTGCGGAGGCGCCGCACCCGCTCACCGTGCTCTCGCGCTCCGATCATGTAGATGCGTCCGATCAGCGTCTCGCGTCGGCAGGCAAGGCGACGCGATCGGTCGAGCTCCGCCTCGTCCCGACGGGCGCTTCCGGCTCACCGGAGGGTGAGATACAGGCTCGGGCAGAGAGCGTCATGGTCGGATACTGGAAGAACGAAGAATCGACTCGAGAGGCATTTGTCGACGGGTTCTACCGTACCGGGGACATCGGGTACTTTGACGATGAGGGTTACCTGACAATCGTCGACCGGCAGAAGGACATGGTCATCAGCGGCGGGCTGAACGTATACCCTGCGGAAGTCGAGGCGGCGATCGCCAACCACACCGGCGTTCTAGAGTCAGCCGTGATCGGAGTGCCCGACGAGCGATGGGGAGAACGCGTCGTTGCGTACGTGGTCGCCCGGCCCGGGCACACCGTCAGCCCCGAGGAGGTCACTGCAGAGGTGGCCCGCAGGCTGGCCGGCTACAAGAAGCCGCGAGAGGTGTGGGTTGTGGAGGAGCTGGCGAAGGGCTCGACCGGGAAGATCCTCAAGTCGGTACTCAGGAGTCGATACTGGGATCAACAATCGCGCCAGGTGAACTGAGGTGCCGTGACAATCCAGGAAGGGGACCGAATGGCAGGACTGGCCGATGCGAGCGGAGACCGGATCACTGTCCATGGACTCGACCTGGCCGAGGAGTTGATCGGCAGTACCAGCTTCGCTTCGATGCTCTACCTCCTCACGATCGGAGAATTGCCCGAGCGATCCGTGGAGTCGATGATCGACGCCATGCTGGTGACGGTCGCTGAGCACGGCCTCACTCCATCCGCCATCACTGCGCGTCTCACGTATCGCGGTGCGCCGGACAGCCTCCAGGGTGCGGTCGCCGCCGGCCTGCTCGGGGCCGGTCCTGCGCTGCTCGGCACGGCGGAGCAGGCTGCCGGAATGCTGGCGCGGTTGGTGAGCGACTCCACAGCCGAGACGCGCGAGCAAGTCGTCTCTCAGAGCGTGGCTGCCTGGTTGAGGGAGGGGGCGGTGATCCCCGGCTTCGGCCACCCAATTCACCGAGACGGCGATGCCCGGGTTGCGGCGCTCAGACGTGTCCAGACCGATCAGAGGCTCCCGGAGGAGCACTTCCTCACCGCGGTCCTGGTGGAGAGTGCCCTGAGCGAAGCCAAGGGCAGGACCGTACCGATGAACGCCGCCGGAGCGATCGGCGCCATAGTGTCCGACATGCGGCTGCCCCCGCGGTTCGCGAGGGGCCTCTCGATAGTCGCTCGCTCGGCGGGCCTCCTCGCACACGTCATGGAGGAGGCGTCGCATCCCATCGCCGACCGGATCTGGAAGGACACCCGTTCAAGGTCGTCCAACCCTGGTCAACCCTGATCCCGCCAGCCCGACCTTCCGACCAGGGGAGCTCTCGTTTAGCAGAGTGCTGAAAACGGGCGGAGAATGATGAAGGGTCAGCGGATGGTCCACTCCGAGGTCATGCCCCACTTCGCGGACGGCCGGACCCGATCCGTCCACACAGTGTCAGTCAACGGCACCCGATGACCCTTTGCTTGGGGGCGTTCCTCCACCGGCGGTTACGGACACCACACGGATAGCCAGGTGGAAGGCGGCGTCGGTGACGCCCAGGCCGGCTCCGGAGAGTCGGTCCAGCGTGTCCACCTCGCCCCCGGCGGCTTCCGCCGCCACCTGATCCTCCCATTCGATCAGCGTCGCCCACGACGACAGCCACGGGTTGGCGTGGTGCTGGCGTCCGGTACGGTTCAGGAGTCGGGCAGCCAGGAACCCGGACCGACTCGCAGTCCCAGGAAACTCGACATCGCGAAACCAGTCCACCATGGCATCCCGGTTCGAGCCCTGTTCCAGGTCGAAGCGGACCGAAGTCACAACCGGGGCATCCACCGCGCCGGAGCGGCCACCTTCCGACCACGACCGGTCAGGTATCTCGACACCGAGCGTGTGGATCTGCTGGTAGACGGTATTCGATCGATTGGTGACGCCGGCGAGGATCGCCGGGCGTTCCGGGTCCGAGGCCGGCGTTCGCTTCGTGTTGTAAGCCTCCGAGTAGAAGATCTCCGAGCTGTCGATCTCGTAGACATTGAGGATGAACGGCGAACCGGCCTGGCATTGGTATCCGTGGGCGCTGTGGAACCCGATCGAGATCAGGTCGGGTGCGTGCCTGTGTTCGTACCAGTTCATGAATGCCGGCAGTCCCTCCGGGGCGACATCCATCCGCGCCATGTATATGTTCGGGAGCGTGTCGATGATCCCTCCCTCGATGTGCCGCGGACCTGAGATCGTGTAACTCGCTCTCGACCCTCAAAGTCGGCGGCACGACGCTGCCGGGGACAATGCTGCTGAAGGGGCTCTCATTGTCCCATGTGATATCCCATATGTTATAACCAGCCCCACTACCAACAACGCGAAGCACGAGGAAAGGTGGGCTTGTCATGAGGAACCATGTTCGACATGCCCTCGTCACCGGGGCTGCGCGAGGCGTAGGACACGCAACCTCGCTGTCACTGGCCGGCCGGGGTTACGAGGTGGTAGGCGTCGACATCCGCCAGCAGCGTTCGAACGGAGCCACGGCCACGATCAGCGCCGACCTGAGCGATCCGTCGGAGTGCGACCGGGTAATCGCCGAGGCGGGGAGGATCGACGTTCTCGTGACCGCTCACGGCCTGCTCGAGCCGCGTTCAATCGAGTCCACAACCGTCGAGGACTTCGATCGAGCAGTGAGCGTGAACCTTCGTTCTGTGTTCCTCCTGTGTCAAGGGAGCGCACCATCCATGGCCGCCCGGGGATGGGGACGCATCATCAACTTCTCCAGCGTCGTCGCCCGGACCGGGGGGTTCTCGTCCGCGCCCTACGCCGCAGCGAAGGCCGGCGTCATCGCGCTCACGAAGTCGTTCGCGACGGCGTACTCGAGCAGGGGCGTCACCTGCAATGCCGTTGCGCCCGCAGCCATCGACACCGAACTCAATGCGTTCCTCGACGAAGCAGGGCGCCAGAGGATCATCGATCTGGTGCCGGTCGGCCGGTTCTCGACACCCGAGGAATTCGCCGCGCTCGTCGTGTACCTCGCCGGAGACGACGCCGGATTCATCACCGGCGCAACCATCGACATGAACGGCGGATGGGTGATGACGTGACACGAGTCCGGAAGGCTCTCGTCATGTGCCAACACCTCCGGCATGGCCGGATCGTCGACGTCCGCCGGTGCGATGGGTGAGATGGAGAGACGCCCGACCGCAGCCGAGCGTGGCGAGGACCTCGCCCGCCATCTCCATGCCAACCCCGAGACGGGGCTGGCCGAGATCGATGCCTCAGAGCGTTGCGTACGCCTCCTGAGTGAGTGTGGTTTCGGCATCCGGCGCGGCATAGCTTCGCTCGACACGGCCTTCGTCGCCGAAAAGAAACTCGGCGGGGACGGCCCGACGGTGGGGCTGGTGGTCGAGTACGACGCTCTGCCCGAAGTAGGGCACGGTTGCGGGCACAATCTGATCTGTGGCGGGGTCATGGAAGCCGCTCTGGAACTGGCCGGCCGTCCCGATCTGCCGGGCACTCTCAGGGTCATCGGCACTCCGGCGGAGGAATTGTTCGCCGGCAAGGCGCCCATGCTCGAGGCAGGCGCCTTCGACGGGGTCGACGCCGCATTCACCTACCACCCGTCGGACGTGGTTGCTGTCTTCGGCACGCTGAACGGCGCCGCCCTGTTCGACTTGGCCTTTGAGGGACAGGCGTCACACGCGGCCAGCCGCCCGTGGGACGGCCGGAGTGCTCTCGATGCGGCGACTCTCGCGGCGTACGCTCTCGCGATGGAACGCCAGTATCAACGTGACGGCTGCCGGATCCACGCGAAGGTGGAGTCCGTATCGGGGAGCCACAATGTCCTGCCGGACAGGGCGAGCCTCAGGGTGAACGTTCGAGCTCCGAAGGACGATCTCCTCGAAGGTCTCATCGAGAGCGTGCAGCGCATTGCCGAGGGATCGGCCCACACCACCGCGACGGCGGTCACCGTGAGCCTTCTGAGTAGAGCCCGTCCCTATCTGATGCATGAGGGGCTCGCCCGACTCGCCTGGGATGTTCTGGGAGTCCCCGCCGGCACCACCTACGATGTCTCAGGCTCCAGCGATCTCGGTGACGTCAGCCAAGCCATTCCGACGGTGTGCGTCACCGAGGTCGGTTGGCCACCCGTCACATGGCACTCGCGCGAGCTGCATTCGGCCGCCGGTTCAGAAGGGGCATTCGCCTCGATGCACCGGGCCGCCGGGGCATTGACGAGGATGGTCGAGCGGTTCGTGGCATCTCCGCACGAATGGCTGGCAGACCCCACGCCGGGTTGAGAAGGACATCATCGAGTCGGACGGATTGAACGTCTCGTCGCTGGAGGTCGAGGGTGTTCTCTCGAGGGTTCCGGGCGTCCGGGAAGTGGCAGTGGTGGGCACTCCCGACCCGGTGTGGTCGGAAGCCGTCACCGCGTTCATCGTGCGAGAGGACGGCAAACCAACGGATGGGACGGAGTTGATGGCCGCTGCTCGACGGGAACTCGCGGCATTCAAGGTGCCGAAGCGTGTTCACTACCTGCCTGCGCTTCCGAGGGACTCGCAGGGCAAGGTGCTGAAGAGGCAGCTGCGAGAGCTTGTAGTGGAGTAGAGACGCGGCGGGGAGGTTCGGGAGACCCGGCCGGTCGGTCAGCCGGTGGCCCGCCGGCGCTTCAGCTCGGCGCGCCGGGTGTGGAGGATGGGTTCGGTGTAGCCCGAGGGCTGTTCCATCCCGAGGAACACCAGGTCGCATGCGGCCGTGAAGGCCGGGCTGTCGAAGGCCGGCGCCATGGGCCGGTAGCCGGGGTCGCCGGCGTTCTGGCGATCCACCACCACCGCCATCGTCTTCATCGTCTCCATGACTTGGCGGCGGTCCACCACCCCGTGGTGAAGCCAGTTGGCGATGTGCTGGGACGAGATGCGGCAGGTGGCCCGGTCCTCCATGAGCCCGATGTCGTTGATGTCGGGGACCTTTGAGCAGCCGATACCCTGATCGACCCATCGCACCACGTAGCCCAGGATCCCCTGCGCGTTGTTGCGGAGCTCGGCGGTGATCTCCTCGGATGTCCAGTCGGTACTCGGGGCCAGTGGTATCTCGAGCAGCTCTGCCAGGTCTCGCGGCGGGCGGGCGGCGATCTCGTCCTGGCGGGCGGTCACGTCAACCCGGTGGTAGTGCGTGGCGTGGAGGGTGGCAGCGGTCGGGGAGGGAACCCACGCGCAGTCGGCGCCGGCCAGCGGATGGCCGACCTTCTCCTCGAGCATGGCCGCCATGAGGTCAGGCGCAGCCCACATCCCCTTGCCGATCTGTGCCTTGCCCCGCAGGCCGCAGGCGATACCCACATCCACGTTCCAGTCCTCGTAGGCCTGGATCCAGCCCTGGGCCTTCATGAGGGTCTTGGGCACCATCGGCCCGGCTTCCATGGAAGTGTGGATCTCGTCGCCCGTGCGATCGAGGAAGCCGGTGTTGATGAAGACGATCCTCGAACGGGCGGCCCGGATGCACTCGGCCAGGTTGAGGGTCGTTCGGCGCTCCTCGTCCATCAGGCCGATCTTGACCGTGTCGCGAGGCAGGCCCAGCACGTCCTCCACATGGTCGAACACGTCGGACGTGAAGCGCGCCTCCGCGGATCCGTGCATCTTGGGTTTGACGACGTAGTAGGAACCTGTCCGGGAGTTGCGCCTGCCGGTCTGCGCTCGGAGGTCGTGGCACGCCACCAGAGTGGTGACCATGGCGTCCACCAGACCCTCGTGGGCCTCGTTCCCGTCCCGATCGTGGACGGCAGGTGTCGTCATCAGGTGGCCCACGTTGCGGGCCAGGAACAGGGAGAGGCCGGGAAGCGTGAAGCCTGACCCGTCGGGTGCGGTGTAGGTCCGATCCCGTGCCAGCCGGCGGGAGAAGGTCCGGCCGTTCTTGGTCACCTCGGCGGTCAGGTCGCCCCTGGTAAGGCCCAGCAGGTTGCGGTAGGCGAGCGCCTTGTCCGCCCCGTCGACGGCGGCGATGGAGTCCTCGAGGTCGAGGATGGTGGTGACCGCCGCCTCCAGCACGATGTCGGACACCCCCGCCGGATCGTCGGCGCCGACGGGACCCTCAGGGTCGATCTCGATGGCGATGTGAAGGCTGTGGTTCCGGAGCAGCACCGCGGTGGGGGCGTCGGTGGATCCCTGGTAACCGGCCAGCTGGTCGGGTCGGGCCAGGCCGGCGGTGACGCCCGATGACAGCCGCACCTGCAACCGGCCGTCCGCCACCGAATACCGGGCGGCGTCGGCGTGCGAGCCGTCGGACAGCGGGACCGCATCGTCCAGGAAGCTCCGGGACCAGGCCACCACGCGGCGACCGCGGGCCGGGTCGTACCCACCCGCGGGCGGCGGGTCGCCCAGCGCGTCGGTGCCGTAGAGAGCGTCGTAAAGGGATCCCCATCGGGCGTTCAGGGCGTTGAGGGCGAACCGGGCGTTCGTGATCGGGACCACCAGCTGGGGGCCCGCCACCTCGGCCATCTCGGTGTCCACGTCGGATGTGGTGATGGAGAACTCCGGGCCCCTCGGCTCGATATAGCCGATCTCCTCCAGGAAGGCCCGGTAGGCCACCCGATCGAAGGCCCCGTCCCGGTTGGCCCGATGCCAACCGTCGATAGCGGCCTGGAGTTCGGCGCGCCGACAGAGGAGGTCCCGGTTGCGGGGACCGAAGTCGTGGATAAGGTCGGAGAATCCCCTCCAGAAGGCGCCGGGGTCCACGCCGCTGCCGGGGAGCGCCTCCTCGGTGATGAACTGGTACAGCTCGTCAGCGACTACCAGACCCTCGATGTCCATGGTGTTTCTCCTCGGCGACTCCCGACCCTAGGGTCGGCGCCGCACGAGGTCCCGGCCCACCTCGCCAACCGACCGCACTCCGGCCAGCGCCATGGTAGAGCGCATGGTCTCGGCCAAAAAGTCGAGAACCCAGTCGACCCCCTTCTCCCCGCCGGCGCCAAGCCCGTACAGGTAGGCGCGACCCACCATCACCGCCCGGGCGCCTAGGGCGAGTGCCTTCAGGATGTCGGACCCCCGCCTGACTCCGCCGTCGCAGATGATCTCCGCCTCGTCGCCCACCTCCTGGGCAATCGGCTCGATCAGGCCGATGGGTGTTGGGGAGCCCTCGAGCTGGCGACCGCCGTGGTTGGAGACGGCGATGGCATCAACGCCGTGCTCGACCGCCCGGCGGGCGTCCGCCACGGACTGGATCCCCTTGATGATGATCGGGCCGTCCCAGACCGACCGGAACCACTCGATGTCCGACCACGACAGGCTGGCGTCGAACTGGTCATGGACCAGGCTGGCCAGGGCGACGGCGGAACTGCCGTCATGGTCGGTGAGGCCCACAACATTGGAGAAGGTGATCGGTTCGGCGGTGATGAAACGCCAGGTCCAGGACGGCCTCCGCAACCCGTCGAGGAGCATGTCGAGCCCCAGCTTGGGGGGCAGGGTCATCCCGTTGCGCACGTCCCGCTCCCGGCGGCCCGGCACCGCCAGGTCGACCGTGATGCATAGTGCCTCGTAGTCACAGGCGGCCGCCCGCTCGATCATGTTGCGAACCAGCCCGCGGTCCTTCCAGACGTACACCTGGAACCAGTTGCGACCCCCGGCGCCCGCATCCGCCACTTCCTCGATGGAGCGGGTCCCCAGCGTGGACAGGGAATAGGGGATGCCACGGCGCGCCGCGGCCCGAGCCACCGGCAGCTCGCCCCCCGGATCGACGATCCGGGTGAAGCCGGTAGGGGCGAGGACCACCGGCATCGGGAGGGGCCGGCCCAGGAGGGTGGTGGAGGTATCGATGTGCGACACGTCCCGGAGCACGGAGGGAACGAACTCCCACCTGTGGTAGTCCGAGCTGTTGCGACGGTAGGTGATCTCGTCCTCCGCAGCGCCGTCCACGTAGTCGAACACCCCTTGGGGCAGGCGGCGGCGAGCGATGCGGCGAAGGTCGTCGATGTTCGCCGACGACTGCATGCGCCGCAGGTCGGCGTTCCACTCGAAGGTCCGGAAGCGCGCCACCGACCTGATCGTTCTGAACATGCCCACGGGATGGGAGGCTAGCGGTCCTAGCCCTGATTATTCCTGTTCCCAGCACACCAGAGCGGATCAGGCCACTTCAACCACATAGGTTCGCAAGCGGCCGCCCTTCACCCTGCGGTGAGTCCACACCCACTGGAAGATGGGGCTGTCGGATGGCTATACCCCCAGTTCAGGAGCACGGAGCACCCATTCCCGTCACCCGGACAAACCCCCACCATGAATAATTGGGGCTGGTGATGGCGTCAGCCCGGTGAGGCCATCCTCCCTCCGCCCGGAGCGGCCACCACCTCTCCGTGCTCGTAGACCATCCGTCCGCGTAGGAGCGTGGCTTCGATCGCTCCTACGATCCGGCGCCCGGCGTAGGGCGTCCAGCCGCACTTGCTCAAGACGTGGTCGTCGCTGATCACCCAGGACCGTTCCGGATCGACCAGGACCAGGTCGGCGTCCCGTCCGGCCTCGATGCGGCCCTTCCGGGAGAGGCCGAAGATCTCCGCCGGCCTGGTGCTGGTGAGACGTACCACGTCCTCGAGGGTGATGCGACCGGAGCGAGTTGCGTCCAGGAGCAGTGGTCCGTAGAACTCGAGGGACGGTGTACCGGTGTGCGCCGCCCAGCCATCCTCCCAGCCCGGCTCCTTCTCCGCGGCAAGGTGTGGGGCGTGATCGGTCGCAACCAGATCGATCGTCCCGTCGCGCATGCCGTCCCACAGGGAGCCTTCATGCTTCGGCGGTACCCAGAAGGACAGCGCGTAGGAGCCCAGGCGCTCCACGGTGTCCCAGTCGTTGCCGAGGAACACCGCCCACGGGTTTATCTCCGAGGTCACGTCGCGACCCTGTGCCTTGGCGGCCCGTATCTGGTCGACCATCCCGGCCGTCTGCATGTGCAGCACATGGAGGCGTGCCCCGGTCGACTGCTGGATGCGGAGCACCACCGCCAGCGCGGCCTCCCATACGATCCCGTCGTGCTCGGCGTAGGCGCGGGCGTAGGCGCGGTAGTCACGCTCGCCCCGGCTCCAGTAGTCCTGCTCGATGACATCCATGATCGACTGGTCGTGCACATGGACCATCAGGGGAAGGCCGGTCCGCTCCACGAGGGTGAAGATCTCCAGCAAGCGACCGTGGTCATGCACACCAAGGCCGGGCATGTGGGGGTAGTCACGCCCCGTGTCGGCCACCATGTAGATCTTGAACCCGGCTATGCCCATCCTGGCCAGGGCCACGATCTGGTCGGGATCGGTGGCAGCCGCGTTGATGTTCCAGTCCACCACCGCCGCTTCCCGATAGTGCTCGATCATCGACGCCAGCGTGGCCGCGTCCTTCGGGGGCGGGGACACGTTGGGCATGGCGAAGGTGGTGGTGACCCCTCCCGCGGCGGCAGCCCGCGTGGCGGTGGTGGCGTCCTCCTTGTGGGTGAACCCGGGGTCGCGGTGGTGGCAGTGGGTGTCGACCAGCCCGGGCAGGATCATGAGTCCGTCTGCGTCGACAACCCGCCTCGCCGGGATTCCGGAGCCGGGATCCACTATCCCCGAGATGCGCTCGCCATCCACGAGGACATCCGCCACCTGCCTGCCCCAGGCATTGACGATCGTTCCTCCCCTGATTACCAGATCGTGTCGGGCCATCAGATGATCGACTCCCCTCCGTCCACCGCGAGGACATGACCCGTGATGTACGACGAGCGAGGCGAGAGAAGGAACACCACCGAGTCAGCGATCTCTTCGGGGCGGGCGAGGCGGCGCAGGGGAACGCCTGCCCTGAACCGTTGCAGGTTTCCGTGGATGCGATCTTCCACGCCCGATTCGATGGGTGAACTCCATAGGTCGACCATCCCGGTGGCGGTGGAACCGGGATTCACGCAGTTGGCCCTGATCCCGCTCTCGGCAAGCTCAAGCGCCAGCACCTTGGTGAACGCGGCCACTCCCGCCTTGGCGGTGCAGTAGGCGGCCTGGCCGATCCGGGGTAGCGTGGCCGAAGTCGAACCGATCGTCACTATCGAGCCCCTTCCTCTCTCGAGCATCAGCGCCGCCGCCTCCCGGCAGGACAGGAAGGTACCGAGTAGATCAACGTCGAGGACCCGCTTCCACCGCTCGTAGGGGAACGACGCCACCTGTGCCGACGTCTGGCGGATACCTGCGCACGTGACCAGCCCGTAGGGCGGTCCCAACTGGTCCACGACGGTCCGGAACCCGTCTTCCAGCGACACCGGATCCGTCACATCCGCGCGGATCCCCGCGGTCGTGACTCCGGTGGATCCGAGGCTCTCGGCGGCGTCACGGGCGCGGTCACCGTCGATGTCCAGGATGGCGACCTTCCCGCCTTCCGAGATGATGTGGCGGGCCACGGCCATCCCGATACCGCCGGCTCCGCCCGTGACGACGGTGACCGTGCCGTCCAGCGTCACGGCGGTGCCGGCCCGGGTCTGGAACCGCCTGCGGCGGGCGTATGGCGGAGGCTCATCGTTCCTGTGGATGACCTTGGATCGTGGGCGGTGACGGGCCGTCTCCGGCAAGGTCGACGGCCCCGGCAACTATAGTCCTCTGTCGATATCGGGCCACGATATCAAGAGTCTGTGCCAGGTGCGTAGGGAGGCCGCATGGACGGCAACGTGCTTGAGGTCCTAACCGACCACGTGCTCGGGCTCGGCTTCGAGGCGATACCCGATCGGGTGATCCGGCATACCAAGGCCGTCATAGGCCACGACCTAGCCGTAGCGATGCTGGGTTGCGGCACCGGGGAGGCGCGGAGGGCGGCGGACTTCGCCACGTCCACCGGAAACTCCGGCGCCTCAACCGTGATCGGCCACGGGAAGGGGCTTGCGCCGATCGATGCCGCCTTCGCCAACGCGGTGATCATGCGATCCCTCCGCCAGGAGGACTCGATACTCCCTTCGTTCATCCATCCCGGCCCCATCGTCATCCCTCCGGCTCTGGCCCTCGCCGAGGAGCGCCGGCTTCCGGGCCGGGAGGTGATCGCGGCTGTTGTCGCCGCCTACAACGTGCTAGGGGCTCTGGCGGGATCCGAGTGGACGTGGGAGCGGTGTGCCCGAACCCCATCACACGTGTACGGCGCCTTCGGGGCGGCCGCGGTATCGGCCCGGCTCCTCGGCCTGGACACCGACCAGACGCGGAGGGCACTGGCGTACGCCGGCAACTACGGCGCGATGATCACCCACGGCTTCGAGAACCACCAGTACGGGATCCTGGTGCGCAACGGCATGACCGCCGCCGAGTTCGGCCGGGCAAGGGCACCCTGCAGAGAGGACGCTCTCGAAGGGCCGCACGGTTTCTTCGAGGCCCAGGTGGGCGGGGTGCGGCCGGGCCTGGAGGAGGACCTGGAAGGGATCGGGCGGCGCTGGGAGATAATGACCGCGGTTCTCAAGCCCTACCCCTGCACGGCCATCAACGTGGTCCCGCTCACGTTGCTCGAGGAACTAGTGCGGCGGGTGGGGCTCTCCGCCGAAGGGATTGAGCAGCTCACGGTACGGCGGTCGCGGGACTCGTTCCGCGTTCCGGGAATCAACGATCCTGATCCCCGTGCTACCGAGTTCGGCCGGATCAGCTCGCTCCGGTTCAACTTGGCGGTGGTGCTGCTGAGCGGTTCGGTGACCCCGCGGTCCCATCAGGACCCGCACCTGGCCCAGGAGGCCGCCCGGCTGGCGGGCATCATTCGACTCGAACCCACCCCCTCTGGGGACCTGCTCCATCACGAGGTACTGGTCAGCACAGTGGACGGACGCCGGTTCTGCGTGGCCGGAGGGGCGGAAGTCCTTCCGACGCCCCGACCGACCGGAATTGCCAGGATGCACCAGGCGGGCGACGCGGCGGCGGCCCGGATAGAACTGATGGAGTCCGAGGTCGATCGGTTGGACTCGGTGGGCAGCATCGGCGGGCTGATGCGGAGCGTAGCGTGACCTTTGGAGCGCTCGGCGCCGGACGTTGTGGACCGTTAGGGTGGTAGCGTTCCGGGCACCTGAACGCCGATCCGGCGAGGCGTCCCCATGATGGAAGACCTGATCGCGAACGCCTACGAGGTGATTGCCGACAATCCGATCCTCGACGGCGAGACCTTTCGCGTCACTCACCTCCAGCGAACCGAGAGATCCACCAGCGCGGTGTGCTCGATCGAGGTGGGCGGCGGCCTGCGTCCCCACATCCACCACCATCACGACGAGATCATCATCTTTCTGGAGGGCGAGGCCGATTTCCGCCTGGGTGACGAGATGCGGCGGGTAAGGGCCGGTGACGTGGCGGTCGTACCGGCCGGAACCGCCCACGCCACCATGAACGCCGCCACACGGGTGGTCATCGCCGCGGTCTTCGCTCCCAACTTCGATCCCGCGAACGAGGACCGCGAGTACGTCGACTGACATGGCACCCACAGGGCGGCCGGATCCGCCTAGCCAATCCGGACCCGCGCCGGCGCCGATACCGGTCGTGGACCGGATGGTGGGGTTGCGGCGGGAGCTGCACCGCCATCCGGAGCTCTCGGAGCGGGAGGAGCGAACGGCCGGAGTCATCTGCTCATTCCTGGAGGATCTCGGCGTTCCTTTCAGGGCGGGGGTGGGCGGACACGGCGTGGTCGCCCGGGTACCCGGTCGCAGCACGGGGCCCGAAGTGGCGCTCCGGGCCGACATCGACGCCCTTCCCATTCATGAGGAGACCGGACTTTCGTTCGCGTCCGCGGTCGACGGCGTTATGCATGCCTGCGGCCACGACGGCCACACAGCCATCCTGGCGGGAGCGGCCGTCCTGTTGAGTACCGAGCCTCCCCCCTTCCCGGTGCGCCTGCTCTTCCAGCCCGCGGAGGAACGGGGAAGCGGGGCGCGGATGATGATCGACGACGGAGCTATCGACGGAGTGTCGGCTGTGTTCGGCGGCCACCTCGACATCAACTACCCGGTCGGCACGCTGGTCGTCACCGAAGGCGCGGTCAATGCAGCATCCGACTACTTCACGATCGACATCACAGGCAAGACGGGTCACGCTGCCCGGCCACATGAGGCGGTGGACGCGGTGGTGATCGGAGCATCGCTGGTGAACGCGCTCCAGACGGTCGTCTCTCGGGAGGTGGACCCCTCCGACCCGGCGGTGCTGACGGTGGGGAGTTTCAACTCCGGAACGGCCGAGAACGTCATCGCCGGCTCGGCTCGGTTGACAGGGACCATCCGTACCCTGAACCCCGAGGTGCGCCGGCACCTGCGTGACTCGGTGCTTCGGATGGCCGAGGCGGTGGGGCAACTCCATGGCTGCGGGGTGGATGCCGAGGTGCGAGAGGGGAACCCTTCCGTTGTCAACGGGCCCGCAATGACGGAGCTGGCCCGGCGGGCGGCCTCGGCCCTGGTCGGAGAGGCCGGAGTGCTGCGGATGCGCACGGTCAACATGGGATCGGAGGACTTCGGACGGTACCTGGAGCGGGTTCCGGGGTGCTACATCCGTTACGGCGGCCGGATCCCGGGCGGCGATCCGTCGCCGGCCCATTCGAGCCGGTTCGACTTCGATGAGCGGGCCCTCGAGGTGGGAGCACGCTGGCTCGACGCCATCGCCCGGTTAGCCGGTGAGGAGTTGGCCGGTTAGGCGATCGATTCCAAAGGGTCCTGGTCAGCAGTTGGTGTTTGGTAATCGGTAGTCGGCAAACGTTGTAACTCCGGAATGACACGGACAATCCGGCAGGCCTTAACGATCAGGGCGAACCTGGTTTCTCAGGGTGGCTCACCGGCCACCGAGCCGTGATTAGTATGAACTGCTAACAATAATTAACAACTAGCAACTAGCAACTAGCAACTAGCAACTAGCAACTAGCTTTCCAGCGCCTCGATTGCCGCCGCCATGAAGCGGCGACCCTCGGCGCCGTCGATGATGCGGTGATCGTAGGAGAGGCTCAAGGGGAACTGCCGGGCGATCACCACCGCGTCGTCCCTCACCACGGCTCGTGGCTCGGCGCGGCCCACCGAGAGTATGGCGGAGGTTCCGTAGGGGATGATCGGGGTTCCAGTACCCCCTCCCACCGCTCCGATGTTCGACACGGTGAAGGTCTGGCCCCGCAACTCGTCGACACCCAAGGTCCGTTCCCGGGCGCCGGAGGCAAGCCTCCGAACCTCGGCGGCCAGCTGTTCTACAGGGAGGGTGTCGGCGTCGCGGACCACCGCTACCAGCAGGCCTTCAGGTGTGTCGACCGCGAAGCCGATGTCGTAGAACCGTCGTTCGATCACGTCACTGCCGTCCACGACCGCGTTGAAGGAAGGGAACCGGACGAGAACCGGGACGAGGCGGGTGATGAGGAGCGCCTCGATCGGCGGCTTGCCCAGCCGTTCCCGGTCCCTCAGGAGTCGGCCCGAGCCGGCGTGCCCGTAGGTGGTCACGTGAGGTATCTCCCTCCACGACCGGGAGAGGTTCTCCGAGATGGCCCTTCGGAGGCGTGACATCGGCGCGCGTACCGAGGGGCGTTCGGAAGCTGCTGCCCGTACGTCCGCTTCGGTGATGCGGCCGAGCGGGCCGGTGCCGGAGACGGCCGACAGGTCGACGCCCAGTTCACCGGCCAGCTTCCGCACCATGGGTAGGACGAGCGGCCGGCCGGACACGTCGGGTTCCGCCCCTGGGAGGACACCTACGACGGGCGCCGACGCCTCCTCGACCACTGGTGGTGGCGTTTCGGGCTCCTCCTCCCAACTCTCGCCGGGCTCCCCGATCACGGCGAGCAGGGAGTCGACTTCCACCGTGTCGCCGTCCTCGCCCCCTCGATACAGCAGCACGCCCGCGTACGGGGAGGGAATATCGACGATCGCCTTGTCCGTCTCCACCTCGACGAGCGGCTCGTCGAGCCCCACGGGCTCTCCGACGGCGACGTGCCAGGATACGATCAGGGCCTCTACCAGCCCTTCTCCCACGTCGGGAAGGTGGAATTCGCGTGCCACTTCAACCCTCCAGCGTTTGCCGGGCTGCCGAAACGATCCGGGCCACGGATGGCATGTAATGCCGTTCGGCGAGCCGTAGGGGTACCACCGTATCCCATCCGGTGACCCTCTGGACGGGCGCCCGCAGCGAGTAGAGGGCACGTTCCTGTATGAGGGCCACGATCTCGGCGCCGTAACCCGCCGTAAGGGGCGCCTCGTGCACGATGACCGCGCGGCCGGTCCTCACCACCGACGCGACGATCGTGTCCGCGTCGAGCGGCACCAGGGTCCTCAAGTCGATGATCTCTGCGCTCACGCCGTCTTCGGCCAGCCGATCGGCGGCCTCCCTGGTCTCGCGCATCATGGCGCCGTAGGACACGAGAGACACGTCCGAGCCCGTCCGGTCAACCTCGGCCGAGCCGATTGGCGTCGTGTGCCGGCCGCCGGGCACCTCGCCGCGGGCCGCCCGGTAGAGCCGGATGGGCTCCATGAAGATCACCGGATCCGGGTCGTCGACAGCCGCTAGGAGCAGGCCCTTGGCATTCTCGGGAGTGGAGGCTACGACCACCTTCAATCCCGGGATGTGGGCGTAGACAGCCTCGGTGGACTCGCTGTGGTGCTCGGCGGCGCCTATCCCCGCCCCGTACGGAAGCCGGATCACCATGGGGGCGGTGAACCGGTGCCGGGAACGGTTCCGGATCCTGGCGACGTGGTTGATCACCTGGTCGTAGGCGGGGTAGGAGAACCCCATGAACTGGATCTCGACGACCGGACGCATGCCGGCCACGGCCATCCCGAACGCAGCACCGACTATCCCCGACTCGGCGACCGGGGTGTCGATCACCCTTTCCGTCCCGTGCTTCTCGGCCAGGCCGTCGGTTATGCGGAATACGCCGCCGGTGGTCCCGATGTCCTCGCCCATGACTACGACCCGGGGATCCGAGAGGGCGACGTCGAGCGCCGAGTTGAGTGCCTGCGCCATTGTCAGCACGCTCATTGCGAATCCCTCTCTGCGAGGGAGCGCTGGATGCGCAGCGGTGCCGTCAGCTCCTGGTAGGTGGCGTCGAAAATCTCACCTGCGGTGAACGACACGAGGGACTCGGCCTCGGCCACGGCGGCCTCGATCCGGCGCGACGCCCGTTCCTCCAGTTCGGACTGCCACGTTTCATCCCAGGCGCCCTGCCCATGGAGCCAAAGGCGGACCCGCTCCAATGGGTCCTTGGCGCGCCAGGTCGCGACCTCCTCCTCCACCCGGTACCGTCGATGGTCGTCGGCCGTGGTGTGGCCGTGGATCCGGTAGGTGAGCGCCTCTACGAGCGTCGGGCCGTCGCCGCCTCGGGCACGCGCGACCGCCTCGGCCACGACCTCCTCGACCGCCAGTACATCATTGCCGTCGACCGCGACTCCCGGGAAGCCGTAGGCCACGGCCTTCTGCGCGATGGTCTCGGACGCCGTCTGTTGCGAGCGGGGCATGGAGATGGCCCACCCGTTGTTCTGGCAGAGGAATACCGTCGGCGTGCGGTACACCCCGGCGAAGTTCATCGCCTCGTGGAAGTCCCCCTCTGAGGTAGCGCCATCCCCGAATATCGTCAAGGCGACGGCGTCGGTTCCCTGCAACCGCTCGGCCCAGGCGAGGCCCACGGCGTGGATCATGTGCCCACCGACTGTTATCGAGGGTGGGAGCGCGTTGACACCCTCCGGCGGGTGGCCTCCCCGCTCGTCGCCCATCCTGGTGAGAAGCAGGTTCTTCCACGGGTAACCGTGGAAGAACATGGCCGCCGCGTCCCGATAGCTGGCCACCAACCAGTCCCTGGCCGCCAGCGGGGCTACCGCCCCGACCTGGGTGGCCTCCTGGCCTTCGTAGGGCGCATAGGTGGCGAGCCGACCCTGGCGCTGGAGCGCCGAAGCCTTATGGTCGTAGAGGCGCGCCTCTACAAGTGCCCCGTATCTGGCCCGGACGGCGTCGATGTCGGGCGCCGCCCGGCCGGTATGGACACCCTCGGGTGTGAGTAACTGGTGAGGCTTGAGGTGCATTGTGCGGAAGGCTACAGTGTCGATAACGGATCACGATATCGGATGTTGAGACCGTCGGCCGGACGGCCGGCTTGCGCCGAGCCGTTTCCTGCAGCGGTCAGCGGAGATTCAAATGGCGGACATCGTAGAGCGCAAGGTGGGGGATCTGACCCTCCGTATCGATCGAGACCTCTGCGTGGGCTTCGAGCATTGCACCGACGAGTCGCCCGTGGCCTTCGAGCTAGGCGACTACGACGTGGTCGAGTTCGCGCACCCCGAGCGGGAAGACAGGTCGCGCCTCATCGTGGCCTCGGAGGTATGTCCGGTGGATGCCCTGTCGGTAATCGACTCCGAAGGGAACCAACTCGTCCCTCGTGTTTAGTTGCTAGTTGCTAGTTGCTAGTTGCTAGTTGCTATTAACTTATACTTCGCACTGACCACCGACCACTGATCACTGACGGCGGCTGTATTACGGCGACAGTGGGTGCGGACGCGTACATTCAGGTGACCGATCCAACCGTGCCGAGATGGTATCGGGCTACGATATCGCCATCCAACGTCGCCACCGAAGAGGCAGCAGAGGAGGGTAGCTATGTGGGCTTACATCCTGCGGAGAGCCGCCCTCGGGGTACTGACCCTGTTCGTCATCTCGATCATCTCGTTCGCGATCATCCAGCTCCCGCCGGGCGATTTCGTGTCAACCGCCTTGGCGGAGTTGGCGGAGAGCGGGACCGAGACTGCGGACGAGTTCGCGGCCCAGCTTCGGGCGGAGTACGGGCTGGATCGTCATATCGTGGTCCAGTACGGCATCTGGATGGGCCGGGTCCTGCAGGGAGACCTCGGCACATCGTTCTTCCACCAGAAGCCGGTTCTCGAGGTGATCGGCGACCGCCTGCCGCTCAGCATGCTGGTGTCGGTATCGGCACTCGTCTTCACCCTGCTGATCGCCATCCCGATCGGGATCTACTCCGCTGTGCGGCAGTACTCGGCCGGCGACCACATCGCCACCTTCCTGGGGTTCCTCGGCCTGGCAACACCCAACTTCCTCCTGGCATTGGTGATGTTGTACGCCGGGTTCCTCTGGCTCGACGTCTCGCTGGCGGGGTTGTTCTCGGTGGAGTACGCCACCGCGCCGTGGAGCCTCGCCAAGCTCGGGGACCTGCTGGTTCACCTCCCGATCCCTGCGATCGTCCTGGGGACGGCAGGAGCGGCCCAGCTGATCCGCATCACCCGGGCCAACCTCCTGGACGAGAAGCGCCAGCCCTACGTCACAACCGCCCGGGCCAAGGGCCTGTCCAACCGTAGGGCGATCGGCAAGTATCCGGTGCGGGTGGCGATGAACCCGGTGGCCAGCTCGGTGGGCCTCCTGTTCCCCAATATCGTCTCCGGCGCGGTGATCGTGTCGGTGGTGCTGAGCCTCCCCACCATGGGTCCCGTGCTGCTCAGCTCGTTGCTGAGCCAGGACATGTACCTGGCAGGAGCCATCATCCTCCTGCTGGGCGCGTTCACGGTGCTGGGAGTGTTCCTGTCCGACCTTGCCCTGATGTGGCTCGATCCCAGGATCCGGCATGGGAACCTCTGAACGACCACCTCCACGGCCGGGTGACACCGGCGGGGGGAACGTGGCCGTACTGGTGGAGGAAGACCGGATCTCGGTCGCCCCGCAGTGGAAGCTCATGTGGTGGAGGTTCCGCAAGCACAAGGTTGCGGTGAGCGCAGGCTTCGTCATTGCCGCCTTCTACCTCGTAGCCCTGCTGGCGAACTTCTTCGCCTACTCCGATCCCGACGACTCGCGCCCGGCCCAGTCCTTCATACCTCCCTCACCCATCCAATGGTTCGCGGAGGACGGTACCTTCGGCCCTTACGTACACCCGCTGGTGGGCGAGCGCGACTTCGAGACCTTCAAGAAGGTGTGGGAAGCCGACGAGACCGTGTCCATCCCCATCCAGCTGTTCGCCCGCGGCTACGAGTACAAGCTCTTGGGCCTGTTCGACACCGACATCCACCTGATAGGCGTGCCCGAGGGGTACGAATCTGAATCCACCATCTTCCTGCTGGGGACCGACAACTTCGGTCGGGACATCTTCTCCAGGTTGGTCCTCGCCACCCGGACCTCCCTGACGATCGGGCTGGTAGGCGTCTTCCTGAGCCTCGTCCTGGGGGTGACTCTGGGAGGCATCTCCGGCTACTACGGGGGTGTGCCCGACTCGATCATCCAGCGGATCATCGAGATACTTCGCTCCGTCCCCGTCATCCCCCTGTGGCTGGGAATTGCTGCAGCCCTGCCTCTCACCTGGAGTCCCACCCGCATCTACTTCTCCATCACGATCATCATCTCCCTGATCGGGTGGACCACCCTGGGCCGGGAGGTGCGGGGCCGGTTCCTCCAGCTACGGCACGAGGACTTCATAATGGCGGCGAGGCTGTGCGGCGCTAGGGACGGGCGCATCATCCGAGTCCACATGGTGCCCCTGCTTACCAGCCACATCATCGCCGCCACCACCCTGGCCGTACCCCTCATGATCATTGCGGAGACCTCCCTCAGCTTCCTGGGCCTAGGCCTCCGGCCACCAGCCATCTCCTGGGGTGTCATGCTCCAGGACGCCCAGAACGTCCAGACGGTCGCCCAGGCGATCTGGATGCTCATACCCGTGGCTCCGGTGATCCTGGCCGTGCTGGCCTTCAACTTCTTGGGCGACGGTGTTCGAGACGCGGCCGACCCCTATGGAGGCTGACGTGCGAACCGACCGTCTGCTCTCCGTGCGGAACCTGAAGACCTATTTCCTAGCCGACGAGGGGGTCACCAAAGCGGTCGACGGGGTGAGCTTCGACGTGTCGGCGGGCCGGACGCTGGGGATAGTCGGAGAGAGCGGGTGTGGCAAGAGCGTCACCGCGCTGTCGATCCTGCGGATAGTGGATGACCCGGGCCGGATCGTCGACGGCGAGATCCTCCTTACTAAGAACGACGGGACCCCCGTGGACCTCGTGACGCAGCGGCCCAACGGAAAGTTCATGCGTTCGGTACGGGGAGGCGAGATCGGGCTCGTCTTCCAGGAGCCGATGACGTCGTTCAGCCCGGTCCACACCATCGGCAACCAGCTGACCGAGGCCATACGCCTCCACGAACGGCTCAACAAGGCGGAGGCCAGGGAGAGGGCGGCGGACCTCCTCACGATGGTGGGAATCCCCCGTCCCGCCGCCACCCTGGACCAGTACAGCTGGGAACTCTCCGGCGGCCTTCGCCAGAGGGCCATGATCGCCCACGCGCTGGCGCCCGATCCCAGGCTGCTGATCGCGGACGAGCCCACCACCGCGCTCGATGTGACCACCCAGGCCCAGATACTCGATCTCATGATGTCCCTGCAGGAGGAGCGGTCGATGGCCATCATGCTGATCACGCACGACCTCGGCGTCATCGCCGAGACGGCCGACGATGTGGTGGTGATGTATCTGGGCCGCGAGGTCGAGCAGGGTTCCGTGGAGAACATCTTCTACGACCCCCAGCATCCATACACCCGAGCCCTGTTGCGTTCCATCCCGGCCCTGGACGCGGCGCCCAAGGCCAAGCTGCCCGCCATCACCGGATCCGTGCCCCATCCGTTCGACCGTCCGAGCGGATGCAGCTTCCATCCCCGGTGCTCTGAGGCCATCGAGGGCCTGTGCGACATCGAGGAACCAGAAACCTGGAGGCCGGCCGAAGGCCGGGAGGTGGTCTGCCATCTATTCGGCGATCGGGAGATGGCCGTTTCCATCGAAGGGCGACGGTCGTGACCGGGCCCGGCGGGGGTGCGAGCCCGACCAGCGACCACGGGTCCTCGAACATCCTCGAGGTCCGTAACCTCAAGAAGCACTTCCCGATCAGGGTGGGCTTCGCCAACCGGGTAAAGGGCCACGTGCGCGCCGTCGACGGGATCAGCTTCGACGTCCGCCAGGGCGAGACCCTGGCGCTGGTGGGCGAGAGCGGGTCGGGCAAGACCACCGCCGTCCGCTGCTTGGTCCGGGCGTTGGATCCGACCGCCGGCGAGATCCGCTTCCATACCGAAACGGGTAAGTGGATCGACCTGAGCGACCTCAGCCGGCGGGAGTTACGTCCGCTGCGGCCCCAGATGCAGATGGTGTTCCAAGACCCGCGCTCGTCGCTCAACCCCAGGATGACCGTGCTCGACATAATCGGCGAACCGCTGCTGCTCAACGGGATGAACAACCGCAATGACCGCATCGACAGGGTCGAGGAGTTGCTCCGTTTGGTTCGCCTCCGCCCCGAGTACATGCGCAGGTTCCCGCATGCCTTCAGCGGCGGCCAGCGGCAGCGGATCGGCATCGCCCGCGCCCTTGCCCTGAACCCGCGCCTGGTGATAGCCGACGAGCCGGTGTCCGCCCTCGACGTCTCCGTGCAGGCGCAGACCCTCAACCTGTTGCTGGAGCTACAGGAGGAACTGGGCCTCACGTACATATTCGTGGCGCACGACCTGAGCGTGGTCAAGCACATCAGCGATCGGGTTGCGGTCATGTACGTCGGCAAGATCGTGGAGATCGGGGAGCGCGACCAGGTGTTCTTCAACCCGAAGCATCCATATACCGCGGCGCTCCTGAATGCCGTACCCCGCACCGATCCCCGTGCCAGCCGCACGAGGATCCCGCTACGTGGCGAGGTGGCCGATCCGGCCGACCCGCCCAGCGGGTGCTACTTCCATCCAAGGTGCGCCTACGCCATCGAGCGGTGCGGTACCGAGACCCCGGTGGCAGAGGTGGTGGACGGGGAACGGCGGGTCGAATGCCTGCGCGTCGCCGAGTTGGAACTACCCGGCGTCACCACCGGCTGAACACACCTTCCGAAACCGGCAACCTCACGCATGCCGGGTCTCCGGCGGCGCTTCCGGCAACCCTGCGAAACCAGTTGACACGATGGTTCTTGTCCGGATATCGTGAAGCGTTATCGGGACTTGATATCAACAGCACGAGGCCTGCGGAGAGGGCGGACAACCCGACCGATCACAACCTTTGACACGTGGGCGGAGGAGGTTCCGTTGATGGCGGACGATAAGCACCAGGGCGACAAGGGTGTCTCGAGGCGCCGTTTCCTGAAGCTGGCCGGCGGCAGTGTTGGAGGTGCCATCGTCATCGCCGCTTGCGGCGCCGACGACGAGCCGGCTCAGACCACCGCCGCGCCCACCCAGACCACAGCCGCCCCGGCGACGACCGAGGCGGCTACCACGGAGACGACCGCCGCGGCCCCTGCGGACACTCCGACCACCACAGCCGCAGCAAGCGACGCGCCGACCACCACGGCAGCAGCGGCTGCGGACACGACGACCACGACCCGCGCCATCGAAAGGGGCTTGCCGGCGATCGAGGGTCACATCGTGATCACCGATCCCGCCCAGTACCCCACCACGTTCAACGAGTCGCCGGAGATGGCTGCCCGGGTGGCGGCGGGCGAGCTCCCGCCGGTTGATCAGCGCGTTCCGCGGAACCCCCTGGTGGTCGAGCCGGTGCATGAGATCGGCACCTACGGCGGGCGCGAGCTGCGCCGCGGGTATATCTCCACGGTCAACGACCGGCAGAACGCCAACCGGTTCAACGGTGGGCCGGACAACCTGATCTACTGGGACTACGCCCACCGGAAGGTCATCCCCAACATCGCGGCCGGGTTCGAGGTGAATGCCGACGCCACCGTGCTCACGCTTTACCTGCGTGAAGGGATGAAGTGGTCCGACGGAGCGCCGTTCACCGCCGAGGACATCGTCTGGTGGCGCCAGCACATGAGCCTGAACTCCAACGTCGCGGCTCCCCCGGGACAGTTGCGCGTCGGTGGGGAACAGGTGGCCGTGGAGAAGGTGGACGACTACACGGTCACGTTGACCGCGGTAGCGCCCTACCCCCTGTTGCCGCAGATCATGGCGGGATGGGGCTCCATCAACGGGCAGACCATCACCGGTCAGTTCGGTTACGGGGGTTTCGCACCCGCCCACTATCTGCAGCAGTTCCATGCCGATTTCAATCCTGACGCCGACGCGCTGGCCCAGGATGCGGGCCAGGAGAACTGGGGCGCCTACTTGAAGAACCGGAACACGTGGCAAACCAACCCCGATCTGCCGACCGTCACCCCGTGGGTGATGACGCGGCCGATCAACGATCCTCCATGGGAGTTCGAGGCCAACCCGTACAGCATCTGGGTGGATACGGCGGGCAACCAACTGCCGTACATCCACAAGATCAGCATGGCCGGCGCCGAGGACCGGGAAGTACTCATACTCAACTCCGTAGCCGGCGAGTACGACTTCCAGGACCGGCATCTCCAGGTGGCGAGCCTTCCTGTATTGCTCGAGAACCAGGAGCGCAGCGGGTACATGATCCACCGCACTCCCGGCGTGGGGTCGGACTTCGGGGTGCGTATCAACCTGGCCTACGACGCCGACCCGGTGATCGGTGAGCTGATCCGAACCGCCGACTTCAGGCGAGCCCTGTCGATGGGTGTCGACCGGGACGAGATCAACGAGGCCATCTTCCTGGGAACCAGCCAGACGACGTCGACGGCGCCGTCCGAGCAGAGCGTCTACGCCCTGGGTCAGGAGTGGGTCGAGAAGTGGGCCACCCTCGATGTCGATGCGGCCAACGCGCTGCTCGACGGCATCGGCCTGACCGAGAAGGACGGAGAAGGCTACCGGCTGCGTCCCGACGGCAGCGGCGACCGGCTCGTGCTGGTCTACGAGGCGCCGGCCAGCTTCGCCGACTTCCCGGCCGCCGGACAGTTGATCCGGGAACACTGGCGCGAGATCGGGATCGACCTGAGCGCGGGCCCGGCGGTTACCGGCGGCCTGCTCGTGGAGAAGGCCGAGGCCAACGAGATCATGTTCTCGGGTCACACGGTCTCATCCCCCGACCCGTTCCGGCAGCAGGACCTGATCATGCCCACCAGGACCAACAACTATCCGGGCTTGATCGGCATCCCCTACGCCAAGTGGCGGGCCACCGACGGCGCCGACGGCGTGGAGCCGCCCGATCAGCTGATGATCAAGGAGGGTTGGGCCCTGCTCGACGCCGGTCTGGTCGAGCCGGACGAGGCGGAGCGGATCCGGATCGCGAAGGAGATCTACAAGCTCCATACCGATCAGGTCTGGTCGATCGGGGTGGTCGGCGACGGCCTGGCGATTTACGGGATGTACCTGGCCAACACCAATCTCGGCAACATCCCGGCCAGGATATCCAACACGCTGGACCAGCGGGCGCCCTCCAACGCCCTTCCTCCTGCGTTCTACTGGAAGTCCTGACCGACAACGACACCGGAGGGTGGCCCGACCGGCCACCCTCCGTGGCGGCCCGGGGGGGCCCGGGGGGGGGGGGGGGGCGGCGGG
>VXRE01000153.1:42152-82243 GCA_009838635.1 Acidimicrobiia bacterium
CCCCCCCCCCCCCCCTCCCCGCGCCTTTCTCCTCCCTTCCCTCCCCCCAACCTCCCCGGGTGGGGGCCCCCCCCCCCCCCCCCCGGCCGCGCCCGGGGGCGCCCAGGAGCTAGAAGGGAAGCGGCTGGCGGCGGCGTTCGGCTCGTGCGAACCCGGCTATCCACAGCGCAGCCACGAGGATCAGCCCGCCACCGAAGGCCGCCTGTCCCCACGTGCGCCAGATGAGAGCGAAGAAGAGCAGCACGATCCCCAATCCCATCGGCACCAGCGCTATCCATTTGACCAGCTTCAACATCTCCGGCCTCCATTCCGGTCGGGTCGGATTCTCATGCGCCCACCTTTCGGAGGAGGAGATCACCGGTCCGCACCGTCGCGTAGCTCGGGATCCGGCTCGCGCCCATTGAGTATCCCCGCATCCCGGCCCCGAGGAACCTCCGGGCCCGTACCACCCGGCGAACCGACGTCCCCTCATCTCCGAGCAGGAACTTGCTGAAAGGCACGCACGAGTCGAGCACACTTGGAGGGTCCAGCTCCACATCGCCACCGGAAGTCCGGATCACGAACCCACCGGCCACATCCTGGTGGCGCAACCGCTCGGCCGTGTCGACGATGATGTTCTCCCCTGCCACACCCGGGGGCACCCACCCGAACTCGTTCTCGATCAGCTTGTAATGCCTGCTGAATCCGATGCTGAGTATCCGATCGGGGCGATGTGCTCGGGTCTCGGCGGGATGGGCCGCGTGGTGCCGGTCAAGAACCCAGCCACCGTCGACCTCGGCAATGATGCCGGCCCGGCCCACCTTCAGTTCTTCCACCCGTACCAGCGATGTGGTTCGGTAGACCTGGCCGTCCGGGGTGTCCCCGATGAGCTTTTCCTTCTGGATCTGGAGAAGCGAGATCAGCCCGACCATGACCAGGCGTGAGGTGGAGGGAGTCGGCTTCGACGGCGAAGCCCTGCTCAACCGGCTCAAGCTACCGCCTCCAGGATCTGCTCGGGGGTCAGGTTGTCGATGCCCATATCCTCGAGGGAGCGGCCCTCGCTGCGGTAGTCCCTGCCGGTAGCCGCACCCGCGAGGGTGATAACCGAGTCGATCACGGGAGTGTGAACACCCGCCAGCCGGGCCATCCGGGTCATCGGCACCAGGCCGAGCGGCACGTCCTCGGTCACGTAGCGTCCGCGCATCCCTCCCGGGACGCCGATGCCCCGCATCACGTTGGAGGCCAGTTGCCGCTCCGTATCCATCGGGTCGGATCCGACGATACCGTAGGAGCGCTCCAGCCAGGCGGGATGGCTCCGGAAGGGGATACCCAACGCGCCGGCGATCTCCATCCTCTCAGCATCAAGGGCCTCCATGGCCTGGACCACCGAGGGCGTCATCCCGTCGGCGTAGAAGTCGAAGTCGCCCCCGTCCATCGGTCCGGCGTTGAGCACCGCCACCACAGGGTGGGCCACAGGGTTTATGTTGTCGAAGCTGGTCTCGAGCACGGACGTGGCCGCCTCGACGTTGGGGAAGACGGGTTGGAGCACCCCGAGGACTTCGGGTGTCCCCGAGGCTCCGAGGGCCGCCGCGGAAAAGGCCCGCTTGACCCCGCCGATATGGACCGTTCCGGGCTCGACGACCCGGCAGGCATAAGCCAGGGTGTTGGTCTCGGCCAGCCGGACACCGGCCGGAACTCCGAGATCCGACCAGGTCTTTCGCACCTCGAGGGCTCCGCCGAAGCCGCCCGGATGGAGAACCACCGTCTCATCACCTTGCAGCACCCCGGCCAGTTCCGAGGCGATGTAGCGGTGAGCGAAGCCGGGGACCGACACGAGTATCAGGTCGGCGCCCGAGACGGCTCTCGCCATGTCGGTGGTAGCCAGCTCGATGGGACCGGTCTCCTCCACCGCCCCGCCTGCCCGGATCTCGCCCAAGGACGCCAGAGGCTCGACAACCTCCGGGAATCGGTCGTACAGCCTCACGGAGTGACCTGCCCGACCGCAGCGCGCGGCGGTGGACTGGCCACCGTTGCCCGCTCCCAGGATCGCTATCCGCACAGGTCCACCATCACTTCCAGGAGGGTCGAAGCGTCTCTCACCGTCTCGAGTGTCCCGACCAGACGGATCGCCTCGTCAACCTTGCTGCGGTTACCGCCCCCTGCCGAATCTAGCAACAGGGTCCGTCTGTCGGGGAGGTGGAGCGGGAGAACGGAGCGGTCTCCTTCGAGGCTCTCGGTGTGGCCCGAAGCCATGGTCACCGTGACCCGGGCGAACCATGGGTCCCTTCCCGGCTCGTACCGGAGAGCGACACCGTCCGCCGGCTCCGCGCCCTCCGGGGCCCCGTTGGCCCCGTGGTCCTCTTCGCGGGGACCGCCTGCCAACATCTGCGCAAGGGCGCGGCGCAGGGCTGCGGCTTGGGATACTTGGTGCTCTGAGCCTCGGAGGCGGGTTCGGGCGACGTGGTCCCAGCGTCTGCGGGTCTCGGGCAGCAGCACTTCCACCTCAACCGGCTCCCCGGCATCGCCGGCCAGCCTCGCGCCCAGCCGGGAGGCCAGCTCCACCGGGACAAGATGGTTGGGATCAAGGCCATGGCGGCTGACCACGGCCCGTTCCAGCCCGAACCTGGTCCCCAGTCCTGACAGCGACCGATCCAGATCTGTCGGAACCGTCCCGAGCGTCGATCTGTACAACCCGAACTCTCCCTCGATCATGAGATCGGCCGCCGGGAATCCCGCCTCGGCGAGGATGGCGGCGTACACGCCGTTGCGTGCCAACTGCGCATTGACGAGCGCCTCTTCCTCGACGCCCTCGATCAATCCCATCGTCAGGTGGCAGGCCTGCCCGATGGCATCCGCCGTCCGCTCCTCGTCGAGCCCGAGCAGGCGGGCCGCTGTGCAGGCCACGGCCACGGGACCGAACACGCAGTCGGCCCGGCGGGCGGTCGCGGCGCCCCAAGCCCATGTTCCGGCGGACAGCGCCAGGCCGGCGTCGTACCCCACCGCGATCGCCACCAGGAACTCCTGCCCGGATACCGCCCGGTCCTCGCTCAGCCCTAGCGCCGCCGGAATGATCAACGCCCCCGGACGCATCCCTCCGGCCATGCTGTCCTGCCGGCCCCGCGTCTGCATGCTCAGCGAGTTGGCGAACACCGCGTCGAGCAGGCGGAGCGAAGGCTTCCGGCCGATGGCGGAATAGTCGCCCGGTGGCCTGCCCGGGCAGGCGCCTTTGGGCGGCCGGTCCGCCAATGCCAACCCGAGGTGGTGGACGAGCAGATCCTTGCCGCGCTCGAGCACCGCCGGAGGGAAGTCCTCGTACCTGGCTCCGCTCACGTAGGAGGCGATCCGCCGGGACGCGGTCGAGCCGGGTTCCCGATCGAGACCCGGAGAGATCGCCGGTGTCGTATCAGGTCGGTCGGCGAACCGGTCGAGCACTGTCCACAGCTCGGAGGCATGGCGGGACTCCTCGAGCCGCTCCACCGAGGCCACGAAGCCCTCGATCGCAGACGGGGAGGCTGCGGGAAGGAGGTCGGTCAACCACTCCCGGTAGTCCATCGGCGGGGTCGGGGTCGCGTGATGACCCTCCCGCACGTGCTCGTGGCCGTCGGTGGTCACAACCGTGAGGCGGGCCGAGCGCAGGGGTAGCCCCTCCACGAAGTCCATTGATGTCCGGGCGAGCAGGTCCACGAAGCCCGCCGGCATGTCCTCGCGGTAACGGGCCGGTTTCAGCTTGCCGTCCCACAACCAGGCGGCCGCCAGGAATCGGGGAGAGGCGTAGCGGGTGATGTACCGGCGTTCACCGTCCCGGTAGCGGCGGAAGTTCCGGTCGAAGTCCTCCTCGCGGGGCCGCCGTTCCTCGGGGAGGGCGAGCCGGATCGAGGCCACGTCCTCCACGGTCACCCCCGTGCTGCGGATGAGGTTGTCCATCAGCTCCACGGGCACCACATTGAAGCCACTGCACGCGTAACGCTTGCGGAACGCGTGCGCGAGCCCGTAGTCGCTTCCCAACCCGTCCATGGCTGCGACCACCTCTCCGGGAACGGCCCCGAGGTAGGTCTCGTACAGCCCGTACGGGCCGTCCAGAACGCTCGGAGTGGAACGGTGTCCGTCCGCGGCCAGCAAGGTCGCCATGACGCCGTTGCGGGTCACATGGGGATACAGGATGCCGGCGAAGGGAGTTCCCTCGATGAGGCCGACCGCGCCGTTGGCGGCCAGCCCCAGCGCGTGCGCGGATCTGCGCGGTCCGAGGCCCAGCAGGCGGGACGCCACCGCCGCCACACCGAGCGGACCCACCACGCAACCGGACCGGCGCGGCGTACTCACCCCCCAGGTCCAGCCACCGCGTGCGGTCGCGACCAGGACGTCGTAGCCGGCCACCACCGCGGCCAGAAAGTCCCGGCCGCTGACGGTCCTGGTTTCCGGCAATGCCAGGGCCGTGGGGTATACCAGCACCCCCGGATGGGTGCCGCCGAGAGCCGCGTCGTCGAGCGCGTCCGCACCCATGAGGAGGGAGTTGGCGAAGACCGCATCGAGCAGGCCGTACCGGCCGGGTGTTCCGAGAATGCGGTGCCGCCCTCCCTCACCGGAAATCCTACGAGCCACCGCGCGGGCCCGCCGGGGACGCGGGTAGTCCACGGCAGCGAGGGCCAGACCGACATGGTGGACGAGGTGGTCCTTGGCCAGCCCGACGATCTCCGATGGGATCGTCTCGAACGCGAGGCCGGAGACGTGTTCGGCCAGCCGGTGGATCAGGGGAGTGCGGTCCTCTTCATCCCGCGCATCGGCGGTCGCCATCGACATCGGACTACGATATCGGTTACCGAGATCAGGTTCAAGGGAGACCAAACCCGCATGACCGACAGCGGCCCGTCCATCAGCGAGCGGCTGGCTCGCTACATCCGCTCGCTGCGGTTCGAGGACCTTCCCACCGAGATCGTGGAGCGCGTCAAGGATCACCTCGTCCATCACGTCGCCCTAGGGCTCGAGGGCCGGAACAGCGAGTACGGGCATTACGCACGGCGGACGGCGGCGCGGTTGAGCGAGGCCGGCGGGCGCTTCTCCGCCATCGGCGAGAGGCCGTCGCTCGAGTTGCTCGATGCGGTGTTTGTCAACTGCCTGTACATGCACCAGAGCGGGCAGGACGACTCGGAGTCGGGCGGCACCCATCCCGGCGTGCTCGTATATCCCACAGCTCTCAACCTGGCGCAGGACCGTACCGTGAGCGGCAGGGAACTCCTCACGGCCTGCGCCATCGGCTACGACGTGGCGATGGTCCTCAGCGCCGGAACCTGGGCCTGGACTGCTCCCGCGCCGCGGAGACCCAATGCGATCTTCGGTCCGGTTGCGGTGGCCGCCACCTCCGCCCGGCTGCTGGGCCTATCCGAGTCACGAACGGTCAATGCGCTGGGCCTAGCCTGCCACGGCGCGCTGGGCCTGATCGAAGGCACCCGGTTCATCTGGGTGGTGTACCCGTGGGAGTGCCAGGCCGGGGTGTTCGCAGCAGTACTGGCCGAGTCGGGCTTCCCGGCCGCGCCGAGCATGATCGAAGGAGACTTCGGCCTCTACCAGACCCTCCTCCAGGAGATCCCGGCCGAGATCGACGAGAACCTCGCCACCCTGGGATCCCGTTTCCGCATCACAGAAGCCCGGGTCAAGCAATACCGGGCCAGCAACCTGAACGCCGGCATCCTCGACACCACCAAGCGGGTGAGCGAGACGATGGACCTGAGGCCGGAGCATGTCGAGTCGATCCTCATCGAACTCCCCGAGAGCAGGCGCCTGCGAGAGAAGCGCATGGAGGAGAACTTCTCCAAGTACACGGATATCGTCTCGCGGATCGGCTCCCTACCCTTCCTCATGGCCCGGCTGATCCAGGACCGCGAACTGGACCACCGGACGTACCTCGACCCCATCTCGGATGACTTGCAGTCCCTGCTCGATTCGATCACCCTGAGCTTTGTCGACGAGGCGGTTCCCAAGTACTACGCGAGGGTCACCATACGGACCAGCGCCGGAGCGGTCGAGACATTCGAACACGGCCGCGACGGCGTGCGTTATCCGAAGGTGGACCGGGAGGCATGGATGGCCAAGTGCGTGGGAGACGATCCGCCCATCGATGTAGGGCGCTTCCTCCGACTTGTCGACGAACTGGAGACACTGCCCGATGCGTCCGTGCTGCTTGACGCCATCGAGCATTGATGAGGTGGCGCACGGGCGTGGGATGGTTCGCATGACTCGAACGGAGATCTGAAAGGAGTACCGGATGGATCGACCGGAACTGTTCATCGTTCACTGGCTTCACGTGTTCCTGGCCATCTACTGGTTCGGGGCGATCCTGTTCTCGCGCGTGAGCCTCTTTCCTGCGCTGCGCAGGCTGGGGCCCGAGTCCCTCGAGGAGGTACGCGGCGCCATGAAGGCGGGACACGGCACCAAGATCACCTACACCGCAGCGATTGGAACGGTCACACTCGGATGGATCCGGGGATTCATCGACGGAGGGCTGGACGATCTGGGGAGCCTCTACGGGCAGCTGTACCTGACCGCGGGAATCCTCGGAATTCTGATGGTGGTCTACCTGGTCGGCCCTCTCTACGACAGGCCGGTCCTGAACATCATGTACGTCTGGGCCTTCCCGGTCATGTTCACCATGATGGTCATGATGAGGTTCGCCGGACTCTTCGGATGGTGACCGGCGCTTCCCTGTGATGACGACGTATGCCCGGCAGGACTCGACGACCATGACGCAAGGCGGAAGGACCGTCTACGGTCTGGCGCTCGGCATCATCATGCTCGACACCAAGTTCCCCCGGCTCCGGGGCGACGTCGGGAACGCCCGGACCTGGCCCTTCCCCGTCTCCTACCGGATCGTCGAGGGCGCACTCCCCGAGCGGATGGCCCAGGCCGATCCCGACCCCGACCTGCTCTCTCCCTTCGTCGAAGCGGCCCGGGCGCTGGAAGCGGAGGGCGCGCGGGCGATATGCACCAGTTGCGGGTTTCTGGCCGTGAACCAGCCCGAACTTGCCGCCGCGGTGGAGATACCGGTCTTCTCGTCCCCGCTCCTCCAGGTTCCGATGGCGGCCACTTCCGCGGGAGGCAGGAAGGTCGTGATCCTGACGGCCCGGACCGTGCTCACCGAAGCGCATTACCGGGGCGCCGGCTGGTCATCGGAGGACGTGGCGGTGGTGCAGATGGCGCCGCCCGAGGACAGCCACTTCTATGCCACCTTCGTGGGCAACTCCCCCGAGGCGGACATCGATCTTCTCGAGCGGGACGTGGCCGACCTGGCCCGGAGGGTGGTGGCGGAACATCCGGACGCCGGCGCCATCGTCATGGAGTGCGCCAACTTCCCGCCCTTCGGCCAGATGGTGAGGACGATCACGGGACTGCCGGTGTTCGACCTGTACACGATGGGGATGCACGCCTACCTGGTGGGGTCCGGCACCGACTTCCCGCGAACTCTCTAGCCGGGTGAATACACCTACCGAGAGACCGGACGGACCCGCGCCGCTACGTCTCGGCATCGGTGCCATCGGCGTGATCTTCTTCCGGATGGGGCTGGTGGCGTTCGGAGGGCTCCTCCTCCTGCTCGTTCTGATCGAGCGCGAGCTGGTGGACAGGCGGCCCGCGCTCACCAAGCGGCAGATCACCGAGGCCGTGACCTACACCCGCTTGCTCCCGGGCTCCGGGGGTCCTCTCGTGGTCTCCTACCTCGGCTACGTGCTGCGGGGAGTGGGCGGATCGGGGGTCGCCACCCTGATGTACCTCCTCCCCGGGATACTCGTGATGACCGGGCTGGCAGTGGGCTTCGTGGCGCTCTCCACCCTTCCGCTGCTGGCCCCCGCCATCGAGGGCCTCCTGGCAGCCGTGGTAGGCATCCAGTCGGTGTATCTCTACCGCTTCGCCCGGAAGGCGATTGTCGATGCGGTCACCGCCACCATCCTCGTAGCGGGACTGGGCGCGACGTTCCTCCTGGGTGTCAGCGCGCCCCTCATCGTGCTGCTGGCCGGGGTGGTGGGGGTGTTCCTTTTCACGAAGGGGCTCGGATCCGAGGTTGCGGATGCCGGCTGAACTCTTCGACCTGTTCTGGCAGTTCATGCTGTTCAGCCTTCTCGCCTTCGGTGGAGGGGGGACGGTCCTGGGGCTGGTCGATCGGGTAGCCGTGGCGGACAAGGGATGGATCACGCCGGCCGAGTTCTCGGCGGCCGTCGGCTTTACCTTCATCACGCCGGGGCCGATCCTCGTGCTGGCGCCTTTCGTCGGCTACCTGGTGGCCGGTGCGGCAGGCGCAGTGGTGGCCACCCTTGGCGTGTTCCTGGCCCCTTGGGCACTGGCCATGGGATCGGCCCACCGGCTACGCCGCTACCTCCAGCATCCCCGTCTCAGGGCCTTCGGCAAGGGCGCCGGGCCGGCCATCGTCGGCCTCTTCAGCCTCGCCGTGCTCACCATCGCCAGGTCCAGCCTCTCCAACCTGGCGCTGGTTGCGGTGGCGCTGATCGCCGGCACGCTGATGGCCCGAACGAAACTCCACCCCATAATCATCCTGGCCGGAGGGGCGTTGGCGGGCCTGGTACTTGGTATCCCCGCCCTTGAGGGCGCGCTACCCGAGATCCGGATTCCGTAACCGGATCCGACCCTTCATACCGGGAGGGCGGGCGCCGGAGTCCTACCTGCGTTCGAGGATGCGGAAACGGGTAGGCCGGAAGGGTGCCGGATCCAGGGAGGGTTCCTCGTTCGAGACCATCTGCCCGATGATCTCGCCGGTGATGGCCGCCAGGGTGAACCCGATGTGGCCGTGGCCGTAGGCAAGGTAGACATTGGTGTGGCGGGGCGCCCGGCCGATGACCGGAAGGGAGTCGGGGTGCGACGGCCGGTAGCTCATCCAACTCTCCGCGCCGTGGGTCCGCAACTCGGGGAACACCAGCCTGGTGGCGTCGACGAGGCGGTCCGCCCGCCGGAAGTCGGGTGGCGCTTCCAGGCCGGCCAACTCGTCCGTCCCGGCCAGGCGGAGGCCGCCGGGAAGCGGGGTCATGGCGAAGTGGTGGTCCATCGAGATGATGGGGAAGGGGAGGTCCACACCCGGATCAGGCAGGTCGACCCCGTAGCCGCGCTCGGTGTCCAGGGGAGTGGTGAAACCGAGCATCCTGGTGAGGTGCTTGGACCAGGCGCCGGCCGCGATCACCACCAGGTCGGCCGCGACCTTCTCCTCAGCGGTCTCCACCACCGTTACCCGATCGTCCGACTGCGCGAACCCGCTGACTTCGGCGGACAGGCGGCGGCCGCCCTCCGAGACCAAGAGATCGGTCAGGGCCGCGCAGAGCAGCCGGGGGTCGGCCCACGGGCCTCTGGGAATGTAGACACCGTGCCGGAAGCGGCCCTCCAAGATCGGGGCCAACCCGGCAACACCCTCCGCATCCAGGATCCTCATGTCGATGCCGCGCCTCCGCCTGGTCTCGATCGCGAAGGCCGCCTTGGCGAACACTGCGTCGGTGCCGTAACCGAGCAGGTGCCCGCCGTCGATCACAACCCCCTCGGAAGCGCCGGCCGGCAGCACGTCTTCCCAGGCCCTGAGCGCCTGCTTGACCAGTCCGGCGATCGCGACGGAAGCCCGCTCGACCTGAGCGGGCCGTCCGGACGCGAGAAAGCGCAACAGCCAGGGCAGCATCCGCGGCAGGTAGCGCCACCGGATGGCCAGGGGTGAGTGGGGATCGGTCAACATCCTGGGCACCGAACGGATGACCCCCGGAGTGGAGGTGGGAAGGCAGTTCCCGACCGAGAACAGCCCGGCGTTGTGACCCGATGCGCCGTTGCCGGGGGCACTGCGGTCCACGACCGTCACCTCGTAGCCACGCCGGAGCAGGTGCATCGCGCAGCAGAGGCCGACGGTTCCTCCGCCTACCACGACAGCGCGCGCCTCATGCGCGGACGACACCTTCAGACCTCCGATATTGGGATGCGATATCGAACTTCGAGCATTATGGTACGCCGGACCGGGAGGAGCCAGAGCGGAGGGTCTATGGGGTCCGGGTTCTCCCCCAAGGAGTTCTACGGCGGCATGATGAACAGCCTGGCCATGCAGGTGGCCAGGGACGAGGTGGCCTGGGTGGATCGCCACCGGACGCCCGATGCTCCGGTGGACACGCTGCTGGCGTTCGGATGCGCCGTCCAGCACACGCCTCATCTGATGCGCGCCGCGGTGAAGGTCTTCGAGGTGCTGGGGATCGAGCACCAAGCCGTGGTCGGACGCCAGTTCTGCTGCGGGCGTCCCTTGCAGCGAACCGGCAGGGTGAGGGCGGCGGACAGCGTCGTGGCGACCTCCTATGCGCGCTTCGCCTCCTACCGACCGCAGACGATGGTGCAGTGGTGCGGGGCATGCATGATCACCTACATCGACGTGGCCAGCCGGCGCATGACCACGCCGTTCGAGGTAATCCACGTCTCCACGTACATGGCCCGCTTGCTGCGCGCGCGAGCAGGCGACATCCCTTGGAAGAACACGGATCGGCTACCCGTCCTGGTCCACCGCCATGACCAGCCCAAGGTCCCCAACGACCGCGCCTACGAACATGGCGGCCGGCCCGGCCGCGAGTTGGTCAGCGGCGCCACTATCGACGCGGTCGACGAGATCTTGTCATACATCCCGGGTGTCGAGAACCTGGGGATTGTCGAACCGCCCTCGACTGGTGCGCCCTGCGATCTCAAGAAGATCAACGACCGTTTCGTGGGCCTGGGCGATATCAGTTCCGACGCCCATCGGGAGATCCTCCGGGATCTGGGGAAGCAGGCCGAACGCACCGGGGCGGAGATCGTGGTCACCCCCTATCACGCCTGCCAGAAGCAGTGGTCCAAGCTGGCCAGCCACCGGCTGGGGGTCCGTCATTGGATGTCCGTCCTCGCCGACGCTCTCGGTGTGGGAGTCGAGGACCGCTACCAGACCTACTGGCGGCTGGCCGATACCGACGCCATCGTGGAGGCGGCCCACCCGGCCTGGGGCTCGTGGGGGATCAGCCGCGAGGATGCCTACGACCACGCTCGCACCCACTTCACGGCCGCTTTCTCGGAGAGCATCCACGACTGCGAGTGCGGCGGCTCCGGCTGCGGCGCCCCCTCCCCCGAGTTGGTCTGGCCCGGTACGGCCGAGGTGCGCCAACCGTCCTAGGGGATCCTCCTACAGGCCGACGGCGATCATGGATAAGCGGCCGTTCCGGCTCGGGTCAGACGAGGTCGAGGACGGGGAGTTCCATACCGGCCTCGAGGGTGGCTGTCCAGGACGTACCGCAGTCCGCGCCGAGAGCAGCCGCGGCGGCGCCGGTACCGGCGACGGCCTCGGCGCAGTTCCCCTCGCAGGGGCACCGCTGCACCTGTGACGCGTACTCGGGCATGAAGTGGTGCTTCACGACATGGCGGGCGTCCTTCTCATCCATCCCCCATGACTCCCAATGGCGGCGGGTCTGCTGGAGCACCTTCTCGGGATCTCCGAGCTTCCAGAGCGTCTGGAAGCGATCGGGAATCCTGATCCCCAGTGCCTCGGCCAGCAACGACTGGTAGTGCAGGACCGGCAGACGGTTGGTCCCGAACTTGCACCACTCGCGGTGGCACATGTGGTGATGGGTCACGATCGCGTCCGCTCCCACCGCGTCCGCCTGGTCCTGGAGGTCCTGGCAGACCTCCAGGTACTGCTCGGGGGTGATGTCGTTGAGGACGCTGGGTTCTCCCGGGCCCTTGGTCGCGCAGGGCTGGCCGAGAGCAGGGCTCTCCACGATGCCCACGTACTCGATCCCGGGGATCAACTCGAGAGTTCGGATAGTCGCCGACTTGGCTGCCTCCTTGGTGGGATGGACCTCGGCGCCCTCCGCGTGCACCATCACCCGCCGGGGTATTGACTTGCGCCACGGAACGTCATCGCCCATCTCGATCAGCCGGTCGACCAGGTAGTCCGTTATGTGGATCACCTCGAAGGGTGCCTCACCCCGCTCCTCTGCGACGACCCGCACGTGGTAGTTGAACTCGATCAGGCACGAGCCGCAGCACTGAACGTTGACCTCGGGCTGCCACGAGGCGAACCGGTCGATGGCGCGCGCCGCCATGGTGTCGCCAACCTGACCTTTCCCGAAACGCTGGAAGGGTCGGCCGCAGCAGTACTTGTTGCCGGCTGTCGCCACGAAGTCGACCCCTAGAGCTTCGAATAAAGCGACCTGGGTGAGCATCAGGTGGGGGGTGTTCTGCACACCGCAACTCAGGTTGAGCACCACCTCCGCAGGCTGGTCCGGCTTCGCGTAACGCTCCAGCCATGTCATCTCGTCCCGCGAGATCTGGAGGCGCTCCGAGTAGAGGTGATCCCGATAGAACTGGGTGAAGCTGAACTCGCTCGCCCTCGAGAGATCGAAGTCCTCGCCCGCTGCGTTCTTCGAGATCATCCGGTCGTCAACCGCCATCAGTCCCTTCCTTCTCCTCGTCCCTCTGCAATCTAGCGTTCAGTCGCCATGGAGGGCTTGGCCAGGCCTTTTCGACCTGGTGATCCGTTCCAATCCCCGCCGGATGGACTGCCTCTCGGCCGGTCCTCCGCCGGTTCCCATGCGGACCCCGAAGCGTTCCTGTACCAGCGCGAGGCGCTCGTCGAGGGTGAGCAGCGGGCAGTTCTGGCACAGGCGGCCCAGGCGGTCTTCCAACCGGTAGGTCAGGCAACACGCCAACCTGCGGTGGATACCGTGCGGGTAGCGGGGATCGGGAACCGGGTCCCACACCACCAAGCCGCGCAGGGGATTCTCCCCCGGGACCTGCGGCAGGGAAGGGGCTTTCATCAGGGCTTGGCGGTCCTCCACGTACGGTCGGCCGGCCCCCGCGAGGTACTCGTCGGCGGAGTCCGAGATCATCCCCAACCATTCGGCAGCGTTGGTCCAGAGCAGCCGCCTCGACACGCGGGTGATACGCCGGACCGTCTCGAACAACGGAGCGAGATGCGTCCCGTACAGGGTCCGCCAAACGTGAGCGCGCGCCTCCGCCAGAGTCGTGACGCTGGGGGCCGTCACCCGCCACGGCGTGGAACGCTCCGGGGTCACCACGGCGCCCTCCCCGAGGTGGTCCAGTACCAGAGTGAACGGAAGCCCCAGCCTGGTACGCAACCGGCAGTTCCGGGGCGACATGTCGAGCGCTACCCCATGGGCCAGCGCGGTGTAGGCAGCCACCGAGAGGCAGGCCGTGTAGTGGCGGGTGACGCGTGACACGGCCACTCTCAGGTCGAGATCGACCTCGGTTTCGGGGGTGTCGGGCGCCGGTGGGTCCTGGAACAGGAACTCGGGTCGCACGGTGTGGGACGCGGCGATCGCTCCCCTCATGAAGTCGGGATCGAAGTAGAGGTCGGCAGGAACCGTCTCGGTCGGCTCGTCCGCCTCGAATCCGTAGCGTCCCTGGAACCAACGCCCGAGTTGGCCGATCCCGTCCGCCAGGGATCGCCTCCAGGACTCGGACGGCATCAGAAGGTCGCTAGGAGACCACCGCCGGCCGCGGTCAGGATGACCACCAGCCATGGGGGGAGCTTCCAGAAGGCTAGGAGCCCCAGGGCGACCAGGGCCAGGCCGAAGTCCTCCGGGGTGAGGATGGCGCTCGACCAGAGAGGGTCGTAGAGGGCGGCTAGCAGGATCCCCACCACGGCGGCGTTGACCCCACGTAGCACCGCCTGCACCTCGGCGCGGGCGCGGAGCGCGCCGAACGACGGGAGCGTCGCGACCACGATCAGGAAGGAGGGCAGGAAGATGGCCAGGAGAGCCAGCAGCGCGCCCCCGACCCCGTTCGGCGCCGTCCCCAGGGAAGCCCCGAGATAGGCCGAGAACGTGAAGATCGGCCCCGGCACCGCCTGAGCCGCGCCGAAGCCGGCGATGAAGGTGTCCTCGTCAACCCAGCCGGGCCCCACCACTTCGCTCTCGAGAAGGGGCAGCACCACCGGGCCTCCGCCGAACACCAGCGCCCCGGAACCGTAGAAGGCGTCGGCTGTCGCGATGGCCTGCTCATCGGAGGCGGCCCGGGCCACCGGCAGCAGGGCCAGCAGGGCGAAGAACAGGACCGCGCTGATCACCGCGGCCCGGCGTCCGGACCCGAGTTGGTACGAACGGGGGGCGGTGGCCTCACGGCGCAGGAAGAACCAGCCCACGATCCCCCCCAGGATGATCACGATCACGATGGTGGTGCGGGCCGACGAGGGGAAGGCGATCACCGCCAGCGTGGCCACGACCGCGATCGAGCTGCGGAACCGGTCCGGGGCCAGCTGCCGCCACAGCTTCCATACCGCGAGTCCGACCACCGGTACCGCCACCACGACCAGCCCGTGTATCCATCCGGCCGCCTGCTCTGTGAGCTCGGAGGCCGTCAGGCCGAGCACGGTCATGATCACAGCCGAAGGAAGGGTGAACCCGAGGAAGGCCGCGAAACCGCCCCACAACCCACCGCGTGCCATGCCGATCGCCATGCCGAGCTTGCTGCTTCCCGCCCCAGGAAAGGCCTGCGAAAGGGCGACCAGATCGGCGAAGGTCTCCTCGTCCACCCACCGGCGCCGCTGGACGTACTCGTCCTGGAAGTAGCCGATGTGGGCGATGGGCCCGCCGAAGGAAGTCAGCCCGAGGCGTAGAGCGACCCAGAATATCTCGATTACCGATCCCCGCTCGGGGTTGAAGGTTCCGGAACCGGCTCCCGCGTCCTGGTTGCTCGGCTTGCTATCGTCCGTCACCGGTTTCCTCTGACCATGCATCGCGTGCCAATATCGGGCTACGATACCAGGGGGCGTCGAGCGATCACCCGAGCTCGGAGTCCGAACTCGAACCGTCAGCCCGGAGCTGCCCGTTCGCGTGCCAAGCGAGTAGTAACGAACAGGTGCCCAAATGATTAAGACCGACCGTATCGATGGTCATCCCACATTCGAAGGCCACAGCAAGCTATTTCGCGACATCCTGCTGGGCTTCGTGAGGGTGCACGTGCTCGACTGTGCGAGCAGGGGTCCCGTGTACGGAGTAGCGCTCAACGACGAGCTGGCGACCCACGGCTACAACCTGTCGCCAGGAACCCTCTACCCGCTCCTCCACGGACTGGAGGAGATCGGGTTCCTCGAACGCTCTCCCGAGGTGGTCGGCGGCAAGGTGCGGAAGTACTACTCGCTGACAGATCGCGGACAGCAGGCGCTGGAGGACCTGCGCCCCAAGATCCGCGAGCTCGTATCCGATGTCCTGGACGGCGAGGCTGTTGCCGCCGGATCCCGGTAGGCGGCCCGGATCGGCGCCACGCCGGGCAGGAGGATGATGCTTCCGGATAACACCATGTCCGGATGAGGATCGGGCTCATGGCCTCGATCTCGGTTCCCGGGGAACCGACGCTCGAGAACGTGATCTCCACCATCGCCCGAGCCGAGGCAGCCGGCTTCGACACCGCATGGACGTCGGGTCGGATGGACGCCCTCACCCAGCTGGCTGTCGCCGGAGCAAGCACGACCCGAGTCGAGTTGGGAACGGCCATCGTGCCCACCTATCCCCGGCATCCCCAGGCGCTGGCCCAGCAGGCGTTGACGGTGCAGATCGGTTGCGCCGGAAGGCTGGCGCTTGGCGTGGGCGTGAGCCACGACACCTCGATGTCCTCCCTCGGCTTCGACTGGTCGGCACCGGTGCGTCACGCCCGCGAGTACCTCACCTGCCTCTCAGGGTTGCTGTCAGGTGCGGAGGTGACCTTCTCCGGGGCTGACTACTCCCTCTCGAAGGTGTCGCTGCCGCTCGCCACGCTTACGGCCGGCCCGCCTGTCCTCATGGCCGCGTTGGGTCCGAAGATGCTGCGAGTCGCCGGATCGCTGGCGGACGGGACCGTCCTCTGGCTCAGCGGTGCTCGCTACGTAAGAACGGTGGCGGTCCCCGAGATCGCGGCTGCGGCGGAGGGAGCGGGAAAGCCCCTGCCCAGGGTGGTGGCGGGAGCTCCGGTGTGGGTGACCGACGACAGGACATCCGCGTACGAGCACGCCGAGCGAGCTTTGGCGGGCATCGGGAGCAGGCCGGTCTATCGGGCGGTGCTGGACCTCAACGAGTCTTCGAGCCCGGCGCAGGTGGCGCTGATCGGTGACGAGGCCGCAGTTGGTGGACGCCTGGACGAGTTGGCCGAGGCAGGGGCCGCGGACTTCGCAGCCCAGATCCTCGCCTCCTCGCCCGAGGAGTACGACCGGACCCATGCCTTCCTGGCCGGTTATGCCCGGAGAAACGACGTGTCATAGACCGGTGATACGAGCCCCGGGGATGACGGGCGGCCCGTTGATGTTGGTCCCGATCCGGGGATCTAGAGCCGGCATGATCAGGGAATTCCCGGGCACGCGCTCGATTTGCAAGCCTTCCTACCGATTCCGGCTACCGATATCGGGCTACGATACCGGCTGGGCGTTTTGTGCGCCGGTATGAGTGGGGAGGCCGGTAATGGCTTGGGACGTGTTCATAGTTCATTGGCTTCATGTGGCCTTCGGAATCTTCTGGGCGGGCTCGATCGCCTTCACCCGGGTCACCCTGTTCCCCGCCCTCGCCACCCTCCCGAAGGAGCAGGCGGAGGCGGCTCGCGGTTCGCTATTGACCGCCAAGGCCCGCCAGATCACGTTGATCACTGCGGGCGGGACGGTCGTCACGGGAATCCTGCGCGGGCTGATGACCGGCGTGCTCGACCAACTCAACACCTCGTACGGGTGGATCTTCATCCTGTCGGGGGTACTGGGAATACTCATGTTCGTATTCCTCCTCAACCGCGTGCCCACGCCCGCCTTCCTGAGGACTGTCTACGTTGCCGCCTTCCCGGTGATCTTCACCATGATGGTCCTCATGCGCTTCGGCGGCTTCTAGTCGTCTTGAGACCACTAGGCCGCTGGTGGCCGGTCGGGCGTTTCCTCCTCCTCCCGGCCGGCCACCAGGCACAGGCCGAGGGCGACGGCGGGCGCCGCCAGGAAGCCGATGGACAGAGGGAGCACCGTACCGTCGTACGCCCGATCGATGAGCGAGCCGATCAGCGCTCCACCCCCGGTAGAGACAGCCCCGATGATCGAACCCGCTGTCCCGGCCTGGTCAGCCATCGGGTCCAGGGCGAGGCTGTTCAGGTTGGTGATGACCAGGCCATGCATGGCTGCGATCACCGAAAGGCACACCAGGAAGAACGCTAGGGCAGGCGTGCCACCCGCCCCCCAGGTCCCGATCGCCAACACGGCGGCGGTCCCCAGGTAGATCACGAGGGTCCCCACCACCACTCGCCGGGTTGTCAGGGTCTCGACCAGCTTGGCGTTGGCGATCATCGCAACCGCCATCATCGCCGTTATGCCGCCGTAGATCCACGGGAACAGATGACCCCGGCCGTATGCGTCGGAGAAGACGAGTTCGGAGGTCGCTATGTAGGAGAAGAAGGCGCCGAAGCTGAGCGTCATGGCCAAGGTGTAAGAGACGGCCTTGCGGTTACGCAGGACCCGGAATACGGAGGGACCCAGGCGGAAGGCCGACGACCCGGCCGATGTCGTTGCCGGCCGCGTCTCTCGCAGGCGGGTGGTCCACAGCGCGACCACGGCCGCGAGCCCCAGGGCCAGCCCGTAGACACCTCGCCAGGAAGCAATACCCACGACGGTGGCGCCCGCTACCGGAGCGAGGATGGGAACGATGGTGAAGACTGCGAACACCGACGACATGATCCTCGCCATACGGTCACCGTCGTAGAGGTCGCGCACTATCGCCAGCGCCACGATGCGGGGGCCGGCGGCCCCCACGCCCCATAGTGCCTGGGTTGCCAGGAGCAGGGATACCGAGCCGACGGCTACGGCGAGCACCGATCCGGCGGCGCCGGCCGCGTAGACCGAGAAACCCAGCCGGAGTGCCGGTTTCCTGCCGAATCTGTCGGACAGGGGCCCGTAGACCAGCGTTCCGACGGACAGGCCGAGGATGTAGGCGGTGATCGCCCGGGCGAGGCGGTTCGAGTCTTCGGCCAGTCCGAGGACCTGGCGCATCTCTTCGAACGCGGGCAGGATGAGGCCCACCCCGAGCGCTGAGAGGGCCATGGCGAAGGACAGGAGCAGAATCAGCTCCGCCTCGCGCATCCGTGCGGGTCGGGTGGCGGTCACAAGCCCTCCAGGCGGGTCCGTGGCCTGGGGCGAGAAACCTCGGCCAGGCCTAATTGATCGTTTCCCAGGCGAGATCGGATACCGATATCGGATAATATAAAGAGCAGCGTGGCGGACGGAGACACCTCGTGATCGACAAGACGAAGTTCGACGTAAAGGGCTACTACACGGCCATGGCCGAGAGCAAGTCGCTCCTAATCGCCCGCGACGACCTCAAGTGGACCGAAAGATGGGTCGAGCCCGACCGTCCCTACGACGCCCTGCTCGCCTACGGGTGCGCGGTCCAGCACACCCCGCATCTCATGCAGGAGGCCGCCAACGTCCTCGACTTGCTGGGCGTCGACTACTTCGCGGTTACCGGCCGCCAGTTCTGTTGCGGCCGTCCGTTCGAGAAGATGGGCAAGGACGGTGCGGCCGCCGACCGCATATCCGACAAGTCCTACCGGCGCTTCATGTCGTACCGTCCGAAGGTGGCGGTCCAGTGGTGCGGCGCGTGCATGCGCCAGTACCTCGACACCATCAGCTCGCAGCAGGATCCTCCGTTCGCGGTGGTGCATATCACCAAGTTCCTGGCCGATCTGCTCCAAGCGCGGGGCGACGATGTCCCGTGGGTGCGAGACGTGAGAACGCGGGTGCTCTTGGAGGCCCACCACGACCATGCGCAGGCCGACATCGACACCGCCGCGATCCTGCGGATCTTCGAGATGGTCCCGGGTGTCGAATTCGCCGGTTTCGTCGAGCCTCCGTCCGCCGGAACACCGTGCGACCTCGAAGGCCCCAAGGCCGTGGGCGTCCTCAACAAAGCCGACACCGAGACCTTCCAGGGCGCCATCAAGGAGCTGGAGGACCAGTTGGAGGCCGCCCGGGCCGACACCCTCGTCACCCCCTACCACAAGTGCCAGATGGAATGGTCGAAGCTCTCCACCAAGAAGATGGCCATCCGCGAGTGGATATCGCTGGTTGCCGAGGCGATGGGGGTGGGGGTGCAGGACCGTTACACGATGTACTGGCACCTGGGCGACCCCGAGAAGATCGCCGAGGAGGCCCGGCCGCAGTGGGAAACCTGGGGTTGGACCGCGGAGCAAGCCATCGAGGCCGCTCGCCGGCATTTCGTTCCCGAGTACGCAATAGACGTGCACCATTGCGACTGCGGAGGCAGCGGCTGCGGCAGCGAGGGCGCTGAGCTGCTCTGGCCGGGCCTGATCGACGTGGCCGCCCTGGTCTGACAGGATCGCCACAACGAAGCCCTGTGCCTAGTCGGCGCCTTCTGTCGACGTACCACCATCGGGACGGTCCAGAACCACGTCGACAACGTAGGGTGTCGAGGCTTCCATTCCCCGTTTCATAGCCGGTCCCAGGTCTCGCGGCGTGTCCACCCTCTCCGCCGGAATCCCCAACGAAGCGGCCAGCGCCACGAAGTCGACGTCCGGGCCTTGGATGTCGAGGCCGGGCAGATCCGACCCGGCTTCGCTCCAGGGTCCGCCCATGCGGTTCACTATCAGTTCGAGAACCCGGTATCCACCATTGTTCAGGATTACGACGAGCACCGGCAAGTTCCGGTTCGCCAGGTTCCATAGCGCGTGCGGGTAGTAGAGGAACGACCCGTCTCCCACCGCCACCACGACCTTCCGATCGGTCCGTGCCACCTGTAAGCCTGCCGCGGCCCCGACCGAGTACCCGAGGGATATCCCGTTGGCGCCGAAGTAGGAGAGCGGGTCGGGAAACTCGAGGGTGTTCACGAACGAGGGCCGGTTCGAAATCGTCTCGTCCACGAGGATCCCGCCGGGCGGCATGTTGTCACGGATGGCCGCGGCGACCCCGACGGCGGTCGGCCTGCCGGTGGCAGCCTCTTCCTGGGTCTTTCGGTCCCAATCCGAGCGCCGCCTCGTTGCCTCATCGTGCAGCCCTCGGGCCCTACGGGCAGCGGCTGCCCGATCGAGCGGAGTTTCCTCGAGAGCAGTGCGCAGGCGCCGCAGGTTCGCTCCCACGTCGCCGAGCAGGGCTGCCGAGGCGGGGTGGTTCTTACCGATCTCGCTCGGGCTGTCGTCCAGTACCACCGTCTTCACATGAAACGGGATCAAGGGGCCACCCTCGTCGTAACGGGAGACCGGCGCCGCCGAGGTAACCCCGCACAGGAGTGCCACATCGGCTCGGGCGAAGTTGGCTCGCATGCCGGCCGCCAGGTTGGGCATGGGCCCTAGATACAGGGGGTGCCGGGAGGGGAAGTTCCAGAGTGTTGCATAACCCTCTGTGTACACACGGGCGCCGAGAGCCTCGGCAATGGCGACCAGTTCATCCCAGCCGTGGGCGAGGCCCACTCCGTCGCCGGCCACGATCATCGGCTGCTCGGCGGATGCCAGCACCCGGACGGCTACCTGGATTGCCTGGTCGCTCGCAATCGAACGTGTCGGCTCGGTGACCCGCGCCGGCCCGAAGCCGTCATGCTTCTCGAGCAGAACGTCCGGCGGTATCGATACGAAGACCGGCGCGAACGGGGGGGTGGCAAGTTCCTTGAAGGCCTTGTGCATGACCATGGGAAGCTCTTCGAGGAAGCGAACGTCGTACGACCATTTGGTGAACTGCCCGACCATGGAGAGAAGGTCCGAGCTGAGTATCGGGTCCTGGACCCGTAAGCCCGTGTGGTGCTGGCCTGCGGTCACCAGGAGCGGGACCCGGGCCCGGTGGGCGTTGTAGAGGTTGCCGAGGCCGTGGGCGACGCCAGGCGTAACATGGAGGTTCACGACCCCGACCTTGCCCGATGCCCGTGCGTAGCCGGTGGCTTGGGCCACCGCAACGTCCTCGTGGAGGGACAGGACATACTCGATGGACGGGTAGTCGTTGCACCCGTCGACGAGGGGGAGCTCGGTGGTGCCCGGATTACCGAAGATGTAATGAACATCGTGGCTGACCAGGTATTCGAAGAAGATGTCCCGTCCGAGGGGCGTGAGCCCGGAACCCGTCACCGGAGAAAGTCTCCTTGAACTCGCGAACCGATATCGGGATACGTTACCGATGCGGCTAACGTTGTGTCAATCGATGCCAGCGGTATGACTGCCGCCGAACCGTGGGGTGGACATGGAATTACCGGCTCGACAGAGCCCTCTCGCCCTGACCGAAGAGCAACGCCAACTCCGCTCCCTGGCAGCTGACCTGGCGCGTGATGTGTACGCGCCCCGCGCCCAGGAATGGGACGCGGCCGGCATCCACCTCCCCCGCGAAGAGCGGAAGCGCCTCGGCGAACTCGGACTCCTCGGGATCACCCTTCCCGAGGAGTACGGCGGGATGGGCCGGCCTTTGATCGACGCCCTCATCGTCATCGAAGAGTTGGCCAAGGCAACCCAGGTGGCCGCCTGGCCGGTCTTCGAAGCCACCACCGGTCCCGCCCGCGTGATAGATATGTTCGGAACTGCCGAGCAGAAGCGCCGCTGGCTTCCGGCGGTTTGCAGCGGCGAGAGCACCGTAGCGGTCTCGATCTCCGAGCCGGATGCCGGCTCGGCCGCCACCGACATGTCCACCCGGGCGCGGGTGGACGGCGACGAGATCGTGATCGACGGCATGAAGCGATGGTGCTCGGGGGCCGGATTCTCGGAGCAGTATCTGGTCTACGTGCGCCTCGGGGAGGAACTTGGCTCGCGGGGGATCGGCGCTGTGGTCGTCGACGGGGACACCCCCGGTCTTGAGTTCGGACCGCAGGAACGCCTGATGGGCTTCCGCGGCATCGGTTCGGCCGACATGTTCTTCAACGAGGTGCGGATTCCCCGTGAGAACCTGCTGGTGGGCAAAGGCGGCTTCTCGCAGCTGTTCACCGCGTTCTCCATCGAGCGGCTCGGCAACGCCACGATGGCCCTCGCTATCGGCCAGACAGCCCTGGACCGCTCCGCCCGCTACGTACAGGAACGTCGCCAGTTCGGACGCCCGATAGCAGAGTTCCAGCTGGTTCAGGCAACCATCGCCGACATGGTCATGCAGGTGGAGGCGGCGCGCCTGCTCATTCATAGGGCTGCTATCTCGGCCGGGCGGGGATCACCACCGGCCCTGGAGGCGTCGGTGGCCAAGTGCTTCGCCAACGAGATGGCCAAGCGGGTCTCGGATCTAGGCATCCAGCTGCACGGCGGCTACGGCTACTCCGTGGAGTTCGACATGGAGCGGCTCCACCGCGACGCTCACGGCTGGGCGCTGGCAGGGGGTACGACCAACATCCAGCGGGTGCGGATCGCCTCGGAATACCTGGGACGACGCTTCGGCCAACGCAGGAATTGACTCCTATAGAAGAGTAGCTCCGGTGGTCAGTGGTCAGTGGTCAGTGGTGAAACCTGGAAACCCCAAGGTGGCGACCGGAACTGGCCGCTGGGGATTGGACACCGGCCACTGGAACATCAGGGCCTACCCGTCGGGGGGTGGAGGAGAGCGCCCCCGGCGGCTTCGACGCGGTCCATGGCCTCATCTAGGCGGGCATCGGGAACGGTTAGGGAGAACCTCACGTAGCCCTCGCCGTACCGCCCGTAGCCGATCCCCGGGATGGCAACCACCGCGGTCTCTTCCAGCAGTCGGGTGAAGAACCTCATACTGCTGGTCCCGTCGGGTAGGGGTGCCCACACGTAGAAGGTCCCTTGGGGCGGCTCCACGGCCAGGCCTATCCGGCGGAGGGCCGTTACGACCCGGTCGCGGCGGCGCCGGTATGTGTCCATCTGGGTGCTCAGTATGTGGTCGGGGGTCTCGAGGGCGGCGATCGATGCCTTCTGGACTGCGCCGAAGAGTCCCGCGTCGGTGTTGAGTTTCATGCTCCGCACCGCGCCGACGACGTCGGGGTTCCCCACCACCATCCCGCTACGCCAGCCGGTCATGTTGTATGACTTGGACAGGCTGTTGAACTCGACTGCGACGTCCTTCGCGCCGTCGACCGTGAGGACGCTGGCGGCCGGCTCGCCACCGAACGTGATGTCGGCGTAGGGGTTGTCGCTCACCAGGATCGTGTTGGTCCGCTGAGCGAAGTCGACCGCCATTTCGTAGAACTCGACCGGCGCCACCACCGCGGTCGGATTGTTCGGATAGGACATCCAGATGGCCCTTGCCCGGGCCGCGACGTCTCGGGGGATCGAGTCGAAGTCGATCAGGAACCCGTTCTCGGCAAGTAGCGGAACCTTCCGTACCTCGGCGCCCGCCAGGATGGCGGCGGCTTCATAGGCGGGAAAGGCCGGATCGGGAACCAATACCAGGTCACCCGGGTCGAGGGCGCCCAAGCAGAAGTGGAGGTTGCCCTCCTTGCTGCCCATCAACGGCAGCACCTCGGTTTCGGGATCGACATGAACATCGAACCGGCGCTTGTACCAGGCGGAGATGGCGGCGCGGAACTCCGGCAAGCCGCGCGCCAGGCCGAGGGGATACTGGTGGTTCACCGGATCCTGCGCCGCGTCACGGAGTGCAGCCACCACGTGGGACGGGGTCGGGGTGTCGGGGTCGCCCTTCCCCATGTCTATCACGTCCCGTCCGGCGCGGCGGGCCTCCGCCACAAGGCGGTGTATCTCGACGTAGACATACGGGGGTAGGGCGTCGAGGCGCTGAGATCTGGCCAGGTCCATCGGTATGTCCCGGGGAGGCGGTCCTCGAGCGAGGCTAGCATCGAGACCCGATATCGACATGTGAGATCAGGTGGTAGGGGCGATGGGGACCGGCGCGCCGGGCCGAGGCCAACCGGAGAGAAGCGGCCGCGACTTCACACCGGTGCCCTACCCCACCCAGACCGAGCGGCTCGCCGCCCATGTGGTCGGGCTCCGCTACGAGGCCATTCCCCGGCCGGCCGTGGACAAGATGAAGGAGCACATCGTTCATCACCTCGGGCTCGCCCTGCGGGGTCTGAGCACTCAGGAGGGCCGGCAGGCGGTCAGGATCGCCGAGTCGTTCGGCCACGAGGGGTCTGCCACGATCATCGGTAGGCGAGACCGGACGGCTCCGATGGAGGCCGCCTTCGCCAACACGACCCTGATGCGCTCCGACTTCCTCGACGACGTGCTGTTCCCCGCCGGTGTTCACGCCGCCCTCGTGACCCTCCCCCCGGCGCTCGCGGTCGCAGAGGAACGGCGCCGATCCGGCAAGGAGTTGCTCACCGCCCTCATCGCGGCCTACGACGTGATCGGCAAGCTGGGAAGTCCCGCCGGGATGGCCTCGGCCAGGGCGCCGAGAAGGCCGACCATCCCCTTCGGGCCGTTCGGGGGCGCCGCGGCCGTGGCCCGCCTGCTCGGACTGTCAGAACACCGGACCGCGCACGCGCTCGGCTACGCGGCGCATTCCGGCATGGGTCTGAGCGAGGGCGATTTCGTGACCCACTACTACGGCCTAGTGGCCCGCAACGGGCTGATGGCGGCTGTGGCCGCCGACCATGGCGGCCAAGCGGCTTTGGCTGTGATGGAGGGGCGGTTCGGGTTCTGGAACACGTTCTTCACGGGAGTACCGGCCTCCCTGGACGATTCGCTCGACACCCTCGGCACGGACTTCGAGATCATGAACGCCACCACCAAGCGTTACCCCGGTACGGGGCTGAACATCGTGCCGATCGAATTGGCCACCAGGCTGGTCCACGACCACGCCTTGGCTGCCGCGAACACCCGCTCCGTGACGCTGTTCCTACCCGTGGAGCGGAAGCACTTCGTCACCGGTCACATGCATCCACCCTTCCAGAGCGAGGCGGCGGCCCGCAGCTCGTCGGTGCTGGCCATCGCCACCGTCCTCGCGACCGGACGGTTGGACCCCGACCTGGTCATGGATTACACCCGCCCTGGTCTGTTAGAGCTGTGCGACCGGATCAGCGTGGTGCTCGAGGAGGGCCATCCCATCCGCTACGCGCGGGTCGAAATCGACACCAGTGACGGACGGCGTCTGGTAGCAGAGGGACACGACCATGCCTTCGATCCGGCCGATTGGCTCGACTGGCTGTCGGTGGGCGGAACCGATGTCCTTGGATGGGATGCGCTCACCGGCCTGGTGACGGCGATGGAGCGCCTCGAGGACATCGACAACGTGGCCGATCTCACCGCCTTGCTCAGGCCACGCTACCGAGACCCGGTTCCCACCACGGACTGATGGACCGAGGTAACCAGGGAGTAAAGGTCGAAGATCGGCCGTCCGGTTGCTTGCCTCATGGCCTTTCCCCAAGGGACGAAGTTGGTGCACTCGAGCACGACTGCGCCCACTTCCGGATGCTCGCCCACCTGGCGGCGTGCCAACGTCACCAGTTCGGCCTCCAGGACGCCGGCATCGGCAACCACGGCTTGGTCGATGTATACCTGCGGGAAGACCGCATCATCCGGCATCGAACTGACCACGATCTCGTACTCCTCGGGCGACCATCCCATCCCGAGGAAGTGGCGATCCGTCAAATGCGGGCGTTCGGTGAGGATCCCCACCTTGCGACCCGGCCCCACCAGCCGGGCCGCCAAGGGCACCTGGAGTAACGCCGAGGTGAGCATGGGTACGCCGACTTGGGCCTGCATCTCTTGTTGGAAGACCGACAAGAACCCGCAACTGGTCGTGATCGCCCGCACACCCATCGCCTCCAACTCCTGAGCCCCCTCGATGAATGGAGCCAGGAGGGTCGGATCGGGTTCCGAGCCCATGATCCGGCTGGTGTCCGCGCCCTGCACGACCTTGTAAAGCACCGGGAACGGCCAGGTCAGGGCGTTCCCTACGTCACCCGGCGGTCGGGGACAGGTGGTGTCGAGCATGAGGATCCCGATGTCATGCCCGTAGACGGTGCGGCCGCCCTTCACGATCGCCATCGTCTACCTCCGGTCACCGGTCCGGCCCCTCCGATTCGAGAGCCCGAGCCTATCAACCAATTACGGATCCCGATATCATGATCCGAGTTCGAGTTCCTAGACCAGGGCGGCCTGGGTGAAGCTGACATACGAAGACCTACAGATGCTGGACGGAAAGCAGGGAGAAGCCCGGCGCCGGGCGATGGAGGGACTCGTCCAGTTGGGGGAGGCCTTCGGAGCCGAGGACATGGTCTCGATCGGATACGCCCACGTGCATCCGGGCATGGCCATGTACGCGCAGGACGTCGAGTTGCTCGAGGAGTTGGTGGACCTGGGAGCACAGGTGGTGGTTCCGACCACCGCCAACGTCACCAACGTCGACACGGAGAACTGGCGGCAGACGGGAGCTCCCGAATCGCTGGCCCGGGTCCACATGCGAGGGGTACGAGCCCACAAGGCACTCGGGTGCGTGAGCGCGATGACCTGCACTCCCTACTGGGCCGGGCACTGGCCGACCTGGAACATGCACATGACCTCGATCGAGTCGGGGGTGACGGTGTTCTGTAACTCGGTGCTGGGCGCCAGGTCGAACCGGGACGGCTTCTTCAGCGTCTACGCAGCCCTGACCGGTCGCTACCCCCGCTTCGGCTACCACCTCGACGAGAACCGGGTCGGCACCCACCTGGTGACGGTCGAGGCGTCGCTGCACAACACCACCGACTTCAGCTGCCTGGGCTACCACCTGGGGCCGCTGGTGGGTACCGGCGTTCCGGTGTTCACCGGCTTCGCGAGACCCCCTACGCTCGACGAACTGGACGCTTTGGGAGCCGGTCTCGCCACAACCGGCGGGGTCTCCATGTTCATCGTCCCCGGGATCACACCCCCTTACAACTCGACAGACCAAGCGATGGCGGGCGCGCCCGCGCCGGTGGAGCTTCGTGTCGGGGGTTCCGACATCGACCGGGTGTACGGATCATTCGCTTCGGCTCCTCCCGGGTCCCGGGTCGACTTCGTCCACATCGGCTGCCCGCATGCCTCCTTCCAGGAGATGAAGGAGTACGCCGCTCTGCTCTCCGGGCGAACGGTCCACCCCGACGTCGAGATGTGGATCACGACGAGCGGCGCTGTCAAGGCCTTGAGCGCCCGGGAAGGCCTGATCAGCACGCTCACGGACGCCGGCGCCAGAGTCATCACGGACACGTGCCCGATGTCGTGCCACTTCGCGTTGACCACCTCGCCGGACCCCGGGATCGTGCTTCCCGAGCCGCGTATCCGCCGGATGGTCGTGGACTCCGCCAAGCAGGCCAAGTACACCCGCGACATGATCAGGTGCCAGACCCTGCTGACCACGACGGCCGCCGCGGTCGCGACCGCCACCTCCGGGCGGTTGGTGGCGAGAGGAGGCTCCCCGGGATGAGCGATCGGTACCGCATCGCGGCCCGAGGCGTGGTCCGCGGCAAGGCTTCGGGACCGGCCCTCGTCTCGAGTGAGGGCATCTCCTTCCTGGGGGACCTCGACATCGGGACGGGCCGGGTCGTGAACCGGACGCACCAGATCGAGGGGCACCGAGTGGCCGGGACCGTTCTGGTCCTCCCGCACAGCGTGGGCTCGGCCGGGGCATGGCGCTTCCTGTACCAGATGCAGGTTCACGGGACCCACCCGGTCGCGATCGTCCAGAACTCACTGCCCGACTCCTCGCTGGTTCAGGGCGCCATCCTGGGCGGGATACCGATCGTCTGCGAGCCCGAGGTAGACGTGACGACCTCGATCCGTTCGGGGGACATGGTCGACGTGGATGGAGACGCGGGAATGGTGACCGTGCGGCCAGCAGTCTCGGCGGACGGTCCATGATCGCCGGGGGACGTACCGTATACGGGCTCGAGCTCGGCGTGCTGATGCTGGATACCGTGTTCCCGCGGCTGGTCGGCGACGTGGGCAACGCCGGCACGTGGCCGTTCCCGGTCCGGTACCGGATCGTCCCGGGGGCGACCGCCCGCCGAGTCGTACAGCAGCCGGACGATGCTCTGCTCGACCTGTTCATCGACGGCGCCAGGAGCCTGGAACGGGACGGCGTGCGCATGATCACCACCAGCTGCGGCTTCCTGGCCCTCTACCAGAAGGAGGTGGCGGCCGCCGTCTCCGTCCCGTTCCTGTCATCTTCCCTGCTCCAGGTGCCCCACGCCTCCCGGCTCGTGGGACCCGATAGGAAGGTCGGGATCCTCACGATGAGCCGCGACGACCTGACCGAGGCCCACTACGAGGGGGTGGGATGGTCCTCGACCGACCATCCGGTGGCGGTGTCCTCCTTCGCCCCCGGCGCAGCGTTCTGGGAGACCTATCTGGTAGGCCGGGAGACGGTCGATCCGCAAGAACTCGAGACGGAATTGCTCGAACTCGGCAACGACCTGCTCGCCCGTTCTCCGGACGTGGGCGCGCTGGTGCTCGAGTGCACCAACTTCGCTCCGTTCGCCCCCGTCCTCCGCCAGGAGCTCGGCGTGCCCGTGTTCGACTTGGCAACGCTGGTGTTCCAGACCCACATGGCCATATCGGGCGCCGATTTCGAGGGACTCGGTTGAGCGACTCTGCCGGCGCGACCCCTCAGGGGGCCATCCTCGTGGCGGCTTCCCATCTCAAGGACTTCACCGTCCGGGTGTTCCGGGCACTGGGCATGCCGGAGGGCGATGCCGGGCTGATGGGTGACCACATCACGTGGGCTCACGCTCATGGTCACGCCTGGCTGGGCGCACCCAAGATCATCCAGTACGGAACGAGGATCAGGACCGGTGCGTCGTCGCCGATCGACAGGACGGCCGTCGTGTCGGAGACCGGCGCCTTCACGCTGCTCGACGCCCGCGACGCCTTCAGCCAGATCGCCGGCGTCCGGGCCATGGAACTCGCCATCCGCAAAGCCGGGGAGATCGGCGCTGCGGTCTCGGTGGTGCGCAATACGACTTCCGCAGGATCCCTCGGGTACTTCGCCCTTCTCGCAGCCGAGCGCGGCATGATCGGCATGGCCAACAACAACGCACCCGCTCTGATGCCGCCGTGGGGGGGAACCACCAAGCTGATAGGCAACCAGGCCTTCGCGGTCGCCAGCCCGGCCGGCCGCCACGACCCAGTGCTCCTCGACATGGCCCTGTCCGAGATGACCCTCGTCCGCTACCACGAGTACGAGGAGCGAGGGGAGCAACTGCCCGAAGGCGTCGCGCTCGATGCGACGGGCCGTCCCACCACCGACCCCACCGAGGCTTTGGCGGGGATGATGGTTCCGATGGGTGGGCACAGAGGCTACGGGCTGGCGGTGATGTGGGAGGTGCTCACCGGGGTCCTCTCGGGCTCGCTGCGCTTCCTCGACGAAGTCACCATGCCGGGCGTGTTCGACCGCCCGCAGGCGGTGAGCATGTTCTTTCTCGCCATTAGCCCGGAGATGTCGATGCCCTACGAGGAGTTCGTCGATCGGGTCGACAGCCTGGTGGACAGGGTGCATTCGTCACCGCCGGCGCCGGGCGTCGAGCGGGTCTACGTGCCGGGCGAGCGGAGCGCGCGAGTCGCCAGGGACCGTATGCGGGACGGAATCCCCATGCCGCCATCCCTGGTGGCCGACCTCGCCGGCTTCGGCGCCGAGATAGGAGTCCCATGGGAATGAACCCAACCGTCCGCCTCTCCCGAGAGCAGATCCGCAGCGTGGCGTTTCCGCTGCTCCGAGCGATCGGGATGCCGCCCGAAGATGCCGCCATCACCGCCGACGCGATGGTATGGAACGAGCTGCGCGGCGCGCCGGGGCATGGCCTCGGCCGGATCTTCCAGATCCTGGAGAGGTCCCGGGCCGGAGGGCTGAACCTGGCTGTGGACTGGACACCGTTGCGGGAGACAAGCGGAACCGCCTTGCTCGACGCCTGCGACGGGTGGGGGGTGGTCGCAGGAACCAGAGCCATGGGGATCGCGGTGGACAAGGCCCGTGATGCCGGAGTGGGCGCCGTGGTGGTACGCAACAGCGATGTCACCTCGGCGATGGGCTACTACCCCTACGTAGCGGTCATGGCCGGGATGGTCGGCCTCGCTATCACCAACTCGGTCCCGCTCATGCCCCCATGGGGAGGAACCGAGGTACTTCTCGGCAACCAGGCCTTCGCTATCGGGGCGCCGACGCGCGACCATCCGCCGCTGATCTTCGACTCGTCCTCCAGCGCCTACAACATGGGGAAGATGCGTAGCGCCGCGGCCCACGGCGAGAAGCTGCCACCGGGCGTGGCTCTCGACGACACGGGAGAGGAAACGGACGACGCGGCGGCCGCTCTCGAGGCGTTGCGCCTCCTACCCATGGGCGGCCACCGGGGCGGGGGCCTGGCCATCATGTGGGAGGTTCTGACCGGGATCCTCGCCGGCCGCCGTTCAACCACCGAGGTCGTCGGCATGCAGGAACTGGACAGGACGGCGGGGGTGAGCCTGTACGTCCAGGCGGTGGACCCCAAGGCCTTCCTGTCCTACGAAGAGTTCCTGGCCCGAGTCGACCGTCTCATCGACCAGATCCACTCCAACCCGCCTCGCTCGGGTGTCGACCGGGTGAGAGTGCCGGGCGAGAGCAAGGCCGGCTTCGAATCCGAGTACCGGGCGCGAGGCGTACCGGTCCCTGCCGACCTCTTGGAACGGCTGCGGGCACTCTGCGGAGACTTCGGCCTGGCATGGCCGTTGTGAGCACACGAGACCGGTCTTCCGCCGCACAGGAGACGGGCGTCGTCGAAGCGAGCGACCTGCGAGCCTTCACCGCCGCGGTCCTGGCGGCCCACAGCATGCCGGCTGCCGACGCCGCCCTCACGGCCGACGCCATGGTCTGGGCCGACCTGAGGGGAAGGTATGCGCACGGGGCCAGCAGCAAGCTGCCCCAGTGCGTGGCTCGTATCCGGGCCGGAGGGACGTCCCCTTCCGCCAACCTACCGGTACTCGGGGAGACCGGCGCCACCTTCGTGCTCGACGGACGCAACGCATGGGGCCAGGTAGCGGCCTCGAGAGCGATGATGCGCGCCGTGGCCAAGGCTCGCTCGGTCGGCTTCGCCGTTGGTGTGGTCCGGGATTGCAGTTCCGCGGCCGCCATGGGCTATTACCCCCTGCTGGCGGTGGCGGAAGGCATGATCGGGATGGCCTTCACCAACGGACCCCCGCTCATCCCTCCCACGGGCGGGACCACCAAGCTGCTGGGGAATCAGGCACACGCCATAGGCTGCCCGGCCGACCGCCACTACCCGATCGTGTACGACGCGGCGACCAGCGCCATGTCCACCTCGGAGATGGATCTCGTCCATGACCGCGGCGAACTCCTGCCACCAGGCGTCCTCTTCACCGCGGACGGACGGCCGACAAGAGATCCCTCGATCTGGGTGGACGGCCTGCTCGCTCCGGCGGGGGGACACCGAGGCTACGGGCTGTCACTCATGCTCGAGATACTCACCGGCGTCCTGGCCGGAGGCGCGAGGTTCGCGCCGGACGTGGGCCATCCGTTCCTGGGCGGGGAGCCCCAAGGCGTCGCCCTGTTCGTGGCGGCGATCGATCCGGAGCACTCGATCGGACACGAGGAGTTGACACGACGGGCCGACTCGCTGATCGAACGGCTGCATGCCTCAGAGGCCGCTCCCGGCACCGAGAGGATCTACGTACCGGGCGAGCGGAGCTTCATTCTGGCTGAGCAGCGGGAGCGGGACGGCATCCCGATGCCGACCGAGAGGCTGGAGGACCTCCGCCGGGTCGGTTCGGGCCTAGACATTTCGCTGACCTGGCGCTAGCCCGATGGCATCTCGTCCCGGTTAACCGACCGGATCAGGTCTAAGACGGCGCGCATGTCGAGGACCGCCACCACGTTCGTGTCCACTGTGGGGTCCCGATCATCCTCCGGTGACAGGATCCCCACCGCTCCCTTCGTCTCGATGGGTTGGCGGCCGAGGGTCACACCGATCACCACCGGCTCATCACCGTCCGGGGTGGCACACAGCACCGGACCCCCGACCATGCCAGGGTTGAACGAACCATCGAGGTAGAAGACCGGTCCGTCCTCCACCGACACCGCGGCCACCGTACCCGCGAGGACGAACGGGACGTTGGCAGCCGTGCCGAGACCCCGGACTCCCCGTGGGAACCCGAGCGAGAAGACCCTCTGTGAAACCCCAGGCAGCCAGTCAGGTCCCGCCATGCCGAGAGTCGGTACGAAGTTGGTGGACGTGACGGCGCAGACGGCTGCCCGGCCCGCTCCAACCTCTCCCAGATGCTCCACCTGAAGCATGCGGTTGGCCTGCTCGAACGTCACCAGCAGGCGTTGAGTGCTGATCCCGACCACTTCGGCTGCCGTTACCAGGAAGGGGGCATCACCCACCTCGATGACGAAGCCGCTGGCTTGCCCGCTCGGGCTGGTGGTTCTTACCACCCGTGCGACGAGCTGCCCGAGTGGAGAATCACCACGATCCTGCGGCCCGCGATCCGTCAACGTAACTGCTGCCCGCTCCGGTGCCGCAGGATGGGCTCAAGCCTTGCGCGCAAGGAGGATCCCATCGCCGATCGGTAGGAGCGACACCTCGACCCGGGTGTCCCGGGCGGCCTTGCCGTTCATTTCACGGATCACGGACGTTATGTCATCGGTCCGCTCCGGGTCCGCTACCCGGCCTCCCCAGAGGGCGTTGTCGACGAGCACGAGACCCCCACTCCTCAGGAGCTGCAAGCAGCGGTCGTAGTAGCGGGGGTAGTTGCCCTTGTCGGCGTCGATGAAGGCGAAGTCGAAGGTCCCGGTTTCACCTCCGCTGATCAGCCCGTCGAGCGTGTCGACAGCGGGCCCTATCCGGAGGTCGATCTTGGCGGCCACTCCGGCCCTTTCCCAATAGCGCCGGGCGATGTCGGTGTACTCGACGCTGACGTCGCAAGCCACCAGCCGTCCGTCATCCGGGAGCGCCCGGGCGACGGACAGGCTGCTGTACCCGGTGAAGACCCCCACCTCTATGGCCCGGGTCGCTCCGATCAGCTTCACCAGCATCGCCATCAACTGGCCCTGATCAGCGGAGATCTGCATGCCCCCCTCCGACATCCGCGCGGTCTCCTCCCGCAGGTCGGAAAGCAGCGGATCGTCCCGGAGAGTGGTCGACAGGATGTACTCGTAGAGCCCCGGATCGATAAACGCGTTGCTACTGCTCATGGATGGAGCCGCCTTTCCACGGATGATCACGGGAGGCTGATCGAGGTGGTCTTAGCGCTAGCCCGGTCGGTCAGCGCCGTTCCGGCGATCACTGATGAGTATACGTCGGAGTGTCCCGGAGCTGACCACTAGCTCCCGGCCTTCCAGACGAAGCGGGGATGGGCGCCGTGGGGCGGCCAGTAGCTGTCCTTGCGGTAGGCCCAATATTCGAAGGGGTTGTCGTAGTAGGCGAAGGTCTCCACCACCGATCGCCAGTTGCGCCGGTCCATCACCAGCCCCACCAGCAGCCCGGCCGCGCCCGCCAGGACCAGCCAGGCGCCGTATCCGAGGACGTAGAGGGGACCGAAGGATCGGTTCTGGAGGACATGCGTTCCCTCGTGTACATCGATCAGGCGCCTTCGCCGTACCACCTGCGGTGAGTCTCCGCACAGGCCGGTTTCCCCCCCACCGGCTGAGACCACGTTGCCGAAGGTGATGGCGAACCGGGACCGGAAGGTGAACCCGCCCTCGTACACATGCCGGTTGGTGCGGTGGCTCATGCCGTCGAAGTACGAGGACGGGTAGAGGGCGTTGACCAGGTGCAGCACCACCCCGCCCGCCACGCTGATCAACCCCCAGGTCGAGTCCAGCGCCCAGCACACCCAGCCGTGCGGCCGCCGCCACTGGTAGATGCCCTTCGCGCCGCTGATCGCCCCGTTCAGCCCGGCCGCGCCCACCGCAGCACCCGCCACCGCGGCCGGGACCAATCGGAGGGCCGCGATGAACAGCCAGGCCAGCACCGCCCCGCCGACCCCGACCCCGACAGCTTCCACGGCCGAGACCAGGGGCCGTCGACCACCGGGCTCGTTCACCACAGGAAGCCCTTGTGAGCAAGGGCGGCCACGTCCATGGTGGCCGCTACCCCGACGTGCACGCCGACCCCCCACCAGATGGAGCGGCTCCGCAGCGACAGCGATCCGAGGATGATCCCTCCCAGGATCGCCGCCAGTGCCTCGGCAACCGGTTTGCTGTAGTGAAGCATGTTGTACGGGACCATCATCACGAACACCGACAGGTAGCCGAAGCGGGCGCTGAGACCGTGCACCATGAAGCCGCGGAAGAAGAACTCGAGCGCCACGAACTGCAACCCGTAGACAACCCACCACAGCGCCATGGCGGGCCACAGCCCTTCGCCGGGGCCCAGGTCGTAGAACGGGTACTTGGCCTGGAATGCCGGCGTGAAGGAGGCGAGCACCACGAAGGGGATCGACAGCGTCAGCAGGATCACGTAGGTGCCGCCGTGCGACCCGATGCCCTTCATCCGCAGCCCGTAGTTCCGGATGCGGTCCTTGAGGACCAGCTTGATGGCCGCAACGGGGAGAAGAGTGTATGCCAGGATCTGCGCACCGCCCCAGAAGATCAACCGGTTGAGCTGGGCGGAGTCCGATCCCTCGAAGGCACCCCGAGCCCGCTCGGCCCACCCGCCTGCCCCCAGCGTCTCCAGCACGGCCACCAACCAGGCCGGGTTGGTCGTCCCGAAGTTGAGAAAGGTCAGGCTGAGCGCCGACACGACCAGCACCACTACCACCTGGCGCCGGTCTCCGGTGAGGTTGTCGCGCAGGAGGCGGCCCGTGGAGATGATCGAAGGCATCGCCTCAAGGTTAAGCATTGGAGAGCCGTGTGGCTATCGTTAGGGAGGGCTGCTGAGCAGTCCATCCGGGGCCAGTTGCCCCGCGCATGGTTCTCGGCTGGCGAGGCCCTCGTAATACTTCGATAACTACTGTTCTACTATTCTATTAGCTATTGAGAGAGAGGGTTCAATGACGCTACCTACTTATGCCGGCTTCGTGAACGCCGGGTTCCTGAGGGCCGAGGGCGCCCGAGCCCTTGATGAGAATCCCCGCAACGTGCGGATGGACAGCGAGGCCGTCGTCTCCTGGTTCCAGGACCTGACCTTCGACCGGGGGGCACGGTTCCTCCGGGCCTACTGGTACGACGCCCGGTTCGACAGCGGCCACGAGTTGGCGGATGGCCAGCGCCGCTTCTTCTCGGCCCTCGGCCAGACCCCGGGCATCCAACTCCGTCTCGGTCACATCGTTGAGTACCGGCCGTGGTTCGAGCAGGGAATCCGTGATGCCCTGACCCGCACTGCGGTTGCCCTCAACCTCGATCCGGACCGGGTGATGGACGAGTTTGACCAGCAGTGGACCTTCCGGCCCGAACGTCGCCAGCGTGGGGTCGACACCATGCTGTGCTCCGACATCGTCCGGCTGTCCGGCCGCGGGGCATTCGACACGGCCGTGATCTTCTCCGGTGATCGGGATCTGGCGGAAGCCTTGCGATCAGCCCAGGAGGTCGGAATCCGGGTGGTGATCGCCACGCCGGATCGACACAGCGTATCCCGCGAGATGAACGATCTCGCCGATGAGATACTCGAGCTGACCGAGGACGATCTCAGCTTGATGCTCCCGGAGAGGCTTCCCAGTTTGACGTAACGTCCGTTCCAAGGGGGTTGAAACTCCGGCGCCGCGTACCGATAGTCAGGTAGTGGCCGGCGCCGAGTAGCCGGCCCATCCCGGCTGCGAGGAGGATCGAGACCGATGGCAAGTACTGACTTCCGGGACCTGGTCTCGGGTTGGGAGAAGAGCGACCGCTTTCCCGGGGACCTGGTCCATGCCCGGATCTTCCCTGCCCGTCCGCCCCGCTTCGGGGATCTCGATCCTCCGCTCGATCCAACGCTCGCCGAACGGCTCGCCGGCAAGGGCATCGAGCGTCTCTACGGCCACCAGGCCCGGGCCATACACTCGATCAGGGGCGGTACCCACACGGTCGTGGTCTCCGGCACCGCATCGGGTAAGACGTTGTGCTACCAGGTTCCGATTGCGGAACGAGCACTCGAGGATCGCACCAGCACCGCCCTGCTCATCTTCCCGACCAAGGCATTGGCGCAGGACCAGCTCGGTTCGATTCAGGCCCTGAGCCTCCCGCAGATGACGGTGTCCGCCTACGACGGCGACCTCCCACGCGAGCAGCGCTCCCGGGTCCGGAGGCGCGCCAACGTCGTGCTGACCAACCCGGACATGCTGCATTACGGGATCCTTCCGAACCACGGCCTGTGGAAGGACTTCCTGTCCCGCCTCGGTCACGTGGTAGTCGACGAGATGCACTACCTGCGAGGGATGTTCGGCAGCCACACCGCCAATGTCATCCGGCGCCTACGCCGCCTCGCCGCTCACTACGGCGCCGATCCGACCTTCGTGCTGACCTCCGCCACCATCGGCAATCCCGTGGATCTGGCCGAACGCCTTTGCGGCGTGGAGGTTTCGCTGGTGGACAGCGACGACTCCGCTGCCGGGGAACGGATGGTGGCGATATGGAACCCGCCGCTCAATGAGGAGTCGAGCGGTCGCCGATCTTCCATCGCAGAGACGACGGATCTGTACGTCGACCTGGTGCGCCGCGGCATCCACACCATCGCCTTCGGTCGCAGCCGGCGCGCCACCGAGTTGATCCACGTCAACGCCGCCCGCCGTCTCGGCGCCGCAGCCGACCGGATTTCTCCCTACCGGGCCGGCTACACGGCCCGGGACCGGCGGGACATCGAGGCCCGGCTCTTCTCGGGAGAGCTGGTCGGCATCTCCGCCACCAATGCCCTCGAGCTGGGTGTCGACATCGGGGGTCTCGATGCGGCCCTGTTGTGCACGTTCCCCGGCACCATTTCCTCGTTCCGGCAGCAGGCCGGGAGGGCCGGCCGGGAACAGGAGATGGCGTTGGTGGTCCTGGTGGCCGGAGAGGATGCTCTGGACCAGTACTTCGTCCACCATCCCGAAGAGCTCTTCGGCCGGACACCCGAAGCCGCGGTCGTGAACCCGACCAACCCGAACGTCATGGATTACCACCTGAGCTGCGCTGCCCACGAGTTGCCTCTCGGCTGGCAGGATCGGCCCCTCTTCGGAGATGACCTCTGGGAGTCGGGGGCCCGCCTGGTCGGGGAGGGGGATCTGCGTCTCGAGGACCGCCGGCTGCTCTGGACCGGCCGGAGATCGCCCGCCCATGGCCGGAGCATCAGGTCATCCGACTCCCGCTCGTTCTCCATCTACGACCTCGGGACCCGCCGGGTGATAGGTGAAGTGGACTGGGAACGGGCCTTCTCGGACGCGCATGAGGGGGCCGTCTACCTGCACAAGGGCCGGACCTACCTGGTGGAGGAACTGGATGTGGCGGGGCTGGAGGTCCGTGCCCGGAGCGCCCGGGTCGAGTACTACACCGAGCCGCACGTCCAGAAGGATCTCGATGTGATGGGGGTCTCCGACCGGGCTGGCGTTGGGGCGATGGGCAGTTTCCTCGGTCCCGTGCGGGTGTCGGCTCACGTGCTGGGCTACCGCCGCAAGTACCGGATCAGAGAGGGGCGCGACGACCGGCGAACCATCCCGTTGGACCTGCCTCCGACGCAGATCGAGACCGAGGCCTTCTGGTTCACCGTGCCAGGATCGGTCATGGACCGGGCCGGAATCGACCGGCGAGAGGCGCCCGGGTCGCTTCACGCTGCGGAGCACACCATGATCGCCATGCTCCCGCTGTTCGCGATCTGCGATCGCTCCGACATAGGTGGCCTCTCGATCACTCGCCACCCGCAGACGGGCGAGGCCACCATCTTTGTCCATGAGGGCTACCGGGGTGGCTCCGGCATCGCTCCGGTGGCGTACCTGGCTGCCGAGGAATTGGTGAAGGCCACGGTGGCGGCACTCGCGCGGTGCCGATGCGTCTCCGGGTGCCCGTCCTGTGTCCAGTCGCCCAAGTGCGGCAACTTCAACGAACCTCTGTCCAAGGGCGGAGCACATCGCCTCCTGATGGCGGCCCTCAACGCCGAGGGGTAGCTAACAGGAACCGGCGGTCTGGACGCGAGAAACCCGAGGACCGAGTCCTCTGGTTTCTTCAGGAAGATGTCCGCCTGGACGGAGTTACCGCTCCGTCCAGGCCACCGGCCTACTACTCAGTGACCGTGGTGCTCGTGCGTGTCGCACTCGTGGGGGTCGTGGACGTGGCCTTCCTCGTCACCGTGGTGCTCGTGCGTGTCGCACTCGTGCTCATCATGCTCGTGCTCATCGGCATGGTGCTCGTGCGTGTCGCACTCGTGGGGGTCGTGGACGTGGCCTTCCTCGTCACCGTGGTGCTCGTGCGTGTCGCACTCGTGCGTGTCGTGGGCACCCATCCGGGGCTCCTTTCGTGCTGACGGATCTCCGCCGGGTCCGACCCTTTACCATCAGGACCGGAGCCGACCAAGACTACGAAGGACCAAGGATAGCAGGCGCCGGTCTGGCCCCGATTCTGCATACATGAGGGTCGGTGCGGGTGGTTGGAGCGGGAGTTCCGGGGTGCCTGACCTGGATCATCGCTATTCGATGGCTCTGTCGCGGTATGAGGATCCAGGGCTATTTGCCGGTCGCGTTATCCGCACTCGACGCGATCCTCTCCCGGAGGTTGGTGACCGCCAGCACCAGGAAGAACAGGACCACCGGGAGGACCGCCATGGTTGCCGACCCGGACGTGTTGGCGTGGTAGCTGATCACCAGCCCTCCGGCCACGCTGAAAACCCCGATAACGGCGCTCGTGACCATCATGGCCGGAACACGGCGCACCAGGAGAGCGGCCGTCGCGGGAGGCCCGACCAGCAGGCCGAACGCCAGCAAGGTTCCGACGGTGCGGTAGGAGCCGACGATGGAGAGGGTGACCAACGTCAGCAGCGCGGCGTTGGTGAGAGACGGGCGTAGCCCCAGCAGGCTGGCCTTGGTCTCGTTGAAGGACAGCACGAGGAAGGGTCGGTATAGGGCTACCGAGACCAGGACCACGACCGCGGTCACGATTACCAGGACCTGGATGTCCGCCGCCTGCACGCCCAGAGTGTCGCCGAACAGGATCGCCGCGATCCCGCCGCTGTAGGAAGGGGAGCGGGAGATGAAGATCACGCCCAGACCCAGCATTCCCACGAACAGCAGCCCGATGCCGGTGTCCTCGGAGAAGACGGTCTGGCGGTGGACCAGGTTGATACCGGCGATCATGACCACCGCCGCCAGACCGGCCCCTATGAACACGTTGAAGTCGAGGAGGATGGCCAGCGTGATGCCCGGTATCACCCCGTGGATCAGGGCGTCACCCAAGAAGCTCATACCCCGGATCACCACCCAGGTCCCGACCACGGCGCCGGCGATGGCGGCCAGCGCGCCCCCCAGCATCGCGCGCTGCTGGAAAGCGAACACAAAGGGCTCGGTAAACCATTCCAATGGTTGTCAGACCTCACTCGGTGCGGGGCGCGACGGATGTCGACCGTCCAACAGAACGCTGAGAGGTTACCCCGAACGGAGAGGGCCTCGAGGTAGCCGGCGAATCCTGAGTCAGGTGGCTGCCACCGGTGAACTCTCAGGTCCTTCTCAGCGCCGCGCACCGTAAGCGGCGGCTCTCTCGTAGCAACCCGTCTTTAGGAAAGCGCGTCGGCGATCCTCATGGCGTTGCTTCTGAGCATTCCGACGATGTTGTCGGTCTCCGTTCCCGGCTCACCCAAAGATCCGGTGTGGAGCGTCACAACCGACACGTCGGTGCCGGCCTCGGCCGCAACCGCCTCCGCCAGAGCGGTGGAGTCGATGGTCTCGGCGAAGATCACCTTCACGCCTTCTTCCACGATCTCCTCGACCAACGCGGCGAGCTCCGCCGAACTGGGATCGGCCAGTGTTGAGCCGCCCGGAATGACCACGCCGATGACCTCGAACTCGTAACGATCAGCGAAGTAGCCGAGCGAGTCGTGGTTCGTGATCAGCACGCGGTTCTCGTGTGGGATCGGTGCGAGGATGTCCTGGATCTCTGCGTCCAGATCGGTCAGGGTGGCTGCGTAGGCCTCCGCCCGGGACATCCAGTCACCCGACGGGTCGATCTCCGTTAGCGCCTCAGCGATCAGGAGAGCGGCCTTGGCGACTCGCAGCGGGTCCAGCCAGAAGTGGGGGTCCCCGCCGGTGTGGTCGTGGGCGTGTCCTCCATCGTCGGCGTGGTAGTCGTCCAAGGCGTGGGCGTGGGGGACGCCCGGGGAGGGGGGCGCGGCGGCGGATGGTGGGGGGTGGTGGAC
>VXRE01000104.1 GCA_009838635.1 Acidimicrobiia bacterium
CTGGTGGGTGGGCCTCCTCGGCCCGGATACGGACGGGCCCTGGCCGTGACGCTCATGGTCCTCGGGGTCACCGCGCTGGCTCTGGTCGCCACCCGCGTCTACTTCTCCCGTTCCTTCATCGGCTGGACGATGGCCTGTTTCGTTCTGGGGGCGCTCACCCATCGGGCCTGGCTACGGCGCCGTCCCTGGGCCGAGCCGATGGTCCTGATCACCGGCGAGCAGGGCCTGGTGGACGATCTCAGGAACGCTCCCCACGCCGAGGTGGTCTCGGTGGTCGATCCGGCCACGGAGGCTCGCCTGGACCCGCTCGAACCGGGTGTGGTGCTGGGGGTCGACCTGAAGGCGGCATTGTCCTCCCGGATGGCTCAGTACGTCTCCTCGTGCGCCCTGGCCGGTCTGGACGTGCGGCCGATATCGCAGGTCTACGAGATGCATACCGGCCGGATGCCGATCGTGGCTCTGGTGGAGGGCTGGGAGCTCTCCACACCCGTCATCCGGACCGCTCCCTACCTACCGGGGAAGCGGCTCTTCGACATCCTGGCGGTGCTGGCAACCGCACCGATCACCCTGGTCCTGGCCGGCGTGACGGCCGCCATCACCCGCCTCAGCTCGCCCGGGCCGGTCATCTACCGCCAGGTGCGGGTGGGCCGCGGAGGGGGTCACTTCACCCAGTACAAGTTCCGCTCCATGTGGCATGATCCTGATCGGCAGGGGCCGTCCTTCACCAGCCGCGACGACGATCGGGTGGTGCCTGTGGCCCGCACCATCCGGCGCCTCCGGCTCGACGAGCTACCCCAGTTGTGGAACGTGCTCAGGGGCGATCTGAGCCTGGTCGGACCGAGGCCCGAGCAGGTGGAGTTCGTCAAGCGTTTCGATCGGACCATCCCCTTTTACTCCCAACGCCATCTCGTCCGACCCGGATGCACCGGCTGGGCCCAGGTCAACCACGGATACGCCGACGGCGAGGCCGGCACCGTGGAGAAGCTGACCTACGACCTGTTCTACATCAAGCACATGAGCCCGTGGCTCGATCTCGAGATCCTGGGAAGGAGCTTCTGGACCGTTCTCAGCGGCTTCGGGGCGCGCTGATCAGCGCCCGGCACGACTGGTCGTAGTCCACGATCGGCGGAGGCGCCTCCGGGTCGCCGCAAGAGGGGCAGCCCGGATTCCGGCTGAACCGGAGGATGCGGAACCGCTGGCTGAGAACATCGAGCGTGAGCAGCCGTCCCGTCAGGCCTTCTCCGACCCCGACCAGCCACTTGATGGCCTCGGCGGCCTGCAGGGTTCCCACCACGCCGGGCAGGACGCCCAGCACGCCCGCCTCCTCGCAGTTGGGCGCCAGTTCGGGTGCGGGAGGCTCGGGGAACAGGCACCGGTAGCACGGTCCCTCCAACGGGTCGAACAGGCTGACCTGCCCCTCGAAGCGGAATACCGATCCGTGAACCACCGGGACGCGCAGGTTGATGGAGGCGTCGTTGATCAGGTACCGGGTGGGGAAGTTGTCGGCGCCGTCGATGATGATGTCGTATCCGTCCAGGATGTCCAGCGCGTTGGAGGCGCTCAGGCGCAGGTCCAGGGTCTCGACCGACACGTCCGGGTTGAGAGCGCGGATGGTGTCACGGGCCGACTCCACCTTGGGGTTGCCCACCGTCCGGGTGCTGTGGAGGACCTGGCGCTGCAGGTTGCTGATGTCCACGCTGTCATGGTCGACGAGGCCGAGAGTCCCCACCCCCGCGGCGGAGAGGTAGAGGGCTGCCGGCGAGCCCAGGCCGCCGGCGCCCACGATCAAGACCCGGGACTCGAGCAGCTTGCGTTGGCCGGCCTCCCCGATCTCCGGAAGCCGGATGTGGCGGTCGTACCGCTTCATCTGATCGTCCGGAAGGCGGCTGGGGAGCTCCCACGGACCGCCGCGGGCCTTCCACTCCTGGAAACCACCCGCCAGCGAAAAGGCGGTGCTATAGCCCATGGTCTGGAGCGTGGATGCCGCCAGCGCCGAGCGGATCCCCGACGCGCAGTAGATCACCAAGGGCTGATCGGTGGGCGGGGACACCATGTGGATGCTTCCCTCCAGCACCCCCCGGGGGATGTGGTAGGCGCCGGGTATCTTGCCCTGCTCCAGTTCGGGGTCCTCCCGGACGTCGATCAGGATGATCTGGGAGGGGTCGAGCGCGGCCAGCTGATCGGCCGAGATCTCCCTGATCCGGCTGCGTGCCTCGGCGACGAGGTCCATGTAGGAAGCGCCCATGCCGACAGGCTAATGGCCATCGGCCGGTTCTGAGTGACCGGTGACCACTGACTACTGAGCGATAGTTAGGGTAACGGCGTGGCGACTTCAGATGGTCGTTCGGGAAGCGTGCCGGCCGGTAGGCGGATCGGACCGGGCACGATGGGATCCCGACGGTACCGGCGGGACGTGGCGAACAACCGGCACTCGGTGGGATTGCCCGCCGGGACCCTCGCCGAGATCGAAGCCGCGGGCATCGTTCTTCCTGACCCGGATGTGGTGAGGCGTTACCGGCTTCAACGGGTACGAGATCGCCTGAGAGACCTCGACTACGCAGGCATCATCCTGTACGACCCGGTACACATCCGCTACGCGTGCGATGCCACCAACATGACCCTGTGGAGCGCCCACAACCCCTGCCGGTACCTCTGGGTGGGAGCCGAGGGCCCCATGATTCTCTTCGACTTCTCGGAGACCGCGTTCCTGGCAGGCCACAACCCCCTGTTGGACGAGGTCCGGCCGGCTACCCAGTGGATGTACGAGCTCTCCGGGATCGAGATGGAGCGCTTCCTACGTCGATGGTCCTCGGAGTTGGCCGACGTGGTGGCGGAGCACGGGTCGGGCAACCGGCGGGTTGCAATCGACCGGGCCAGCCCTGATGCGATTCACGCCTTGGATCAGCGGGGACTGGATCTCCGCAACGGGGGCGAGGTCATGGAGGTGGCTCGCTCGGTGAAGAGCCCGGAGGAGGTCACCCTGATGCGAGCCGCGCTGGTGGCGGCCGAGCGATCCCTGGAAGCGATGAGGGCGTCACTCGAGCCCGGCATGACCGAACTGGAGCTGTGGGCGATCCTCCACTCGGAGAACATCCGCCGTGGAGGCGAGTGGATCGAGAACCGTTTCCTCTGCTCCGGTCCGCGGACCAACCCCTGGTTCCACGAGGCCGCAGGGCGGGTGATCGAGGACGGGGATCTGGTGGCGTTCGACACCGACCTGATCGGCATCTTCGGGATGTGCGTCGACATCTCGCGCACCTGGATCGCCGGCTCCCGGCGTCCCAATGCCAACCAGCAGGATGTCTTTGCCCGCGCCGAGGAGACGATCCGGCGCAACATCGAGATGGTCCGCCCGGGTGTCACCTTCCGGGAGCTCACCTTCGACTCGTGGGCTCCCGACATCGACGAGTTTCACAGTTATTCGAACCAGTACCACGGGGTGGGTATGGCCGACGAATGGCCGATGATCGTGTTTCCCCACACCTGGGACCAGGCCGGCTATGACGGTGTGGTCGAGCCTGGAATGGTGCTCTGCGTAGAGTCCTTCGTGGCCAGGCGGGGTTGGGGCGAGGGGGTCAAACTCGAGCAGCAGGTGCTGGTGACCGAGGATGGTCACGAGGTGCTCTCCGGCTATCCCATGAGCCTCTGGTGACCGCGACCCCTCAGGGCTAGTCGAGGAGGTCGACCAGCCTGCTCATGGTGGGGCCGGCGGGAGTCTCCAGCTTGAGGTCGGCGATCCCGTCACAGTCTGTCGGGCCGAGGTTCACGATCACGAACGGCACACCGCGGCGGGCGGCGGCGACCGGAATGTCGGCGGCCGGCCAGACCGAGAGGGTGGTGCCCACCGCCAGGACCGCGTCCGCGGCCTGCGCCATGGCGTACCCGCGGTGCATCTCAGCGGCCGGCATGGCCTGGCCGAACGAGATCACGGTGAGCTTGATGAGGCCGCCGCAGCGGGGGCAGTGCGGGTCCGCCTCACCGGCTTCGACCCGGTCGAAGACCGTCTCGGTGGGCCATTCGGCCGGGCACACCAGGCAGCGGACCGTCCAGACGTTGCCGTGCACCTCGACCAGCAGCTCATCCGCCAGGCCGGCCGCCCGGTGGAGGCCGTCGATGTTCTGCGTCACGCAGCCCGCCAGCCGACCCGTCCGGGCCAGCTCGGTGGTCGCCAGGTGCCCCTGGTTGGGTCTGGCCTGGCGCAGCGGTGATGTGGACCACCTGATCCAGCTCCTGCGGCGGGCGGCTGCGGACTCCAGGTACCGCTCGAACGTGAAGTCTTCGGGGTCGACGGTGTTCCACAGGCCGTCGGGGCCGCGGAAGTCCGGGATCCCGGACTCGGTCGAGATCCCGGCGCCGGTGAAGACCAGCAGGCGGCTCGACGCTCCCAGCAGGTCGGCGGCCCGTTCGATCGGGTCGGTTGCCATCCGTCAGGATGCTAGGAGGGCTGCCGGAAGTCGCTGCCCGGCCCGGATGCCAGGAACGAAGTGTCAGGCCGAGGCATCGCAGGCCGAAGGTTCTCCGTCGTTTCGGTGCTCTCCTAAACGGCCGGGGTGAGGCGTTCGATCTTGATCTGACCAACCTTCTGCCTTGCCCGGGCGAGGTCGTAGGCTGCCTGGAGTCGATACCAGGTGTCAGCGCCTCCTCCGAAAGCCTTGTCTAGCCGGATCGCCATCTCCGGCGAGATGCCCGACCGGCAGTTGACTACGTCCGACAGCTGCTTGCGGCTGACCCGAAGCTTCCTGGCCGCTTCGGTAACGCTGAGACCGAGCGGTTCCAGGCAGTCATGGCGAACGGACAGCCCGGGATGGGGCGGGTCCTTCATGGGCATGTCGTCTCCCCCCTCAGTGGTAGTCGACCAGGTCGATGTCGGTCGCGTGGATGCCCTCGAACCGGAACACGACTCGCCAGTTTCCGGACACCCGCACGGCCCAGTAGCCGGCAAGGTCGCCCTTCAGGGCATGGGTCCGAAAGCCGGGCAGGTCCATGTCCTTGATCCCGGTTGCCTGATCGAGACGCGCCAGGATCCGCTCGACCTTGGGAACGTGGGCGGGCGGTATGCGGCGTCGATCCCCCCTTTCATAGAGAATCTTCAGGCCCTTGTGCCGGAAGTGGATGATCACTCAGGAGTGTAACCTGCCACCACTCAGGTGACAACGCTTCGGAGGCACCGGGTCACATCCCTCCGGTGCTTGCTGCGGGTCGCGAATACCGGACCGAGAGTAGATCTCGGCGATGCTGCTGTCGCAGCCGCGGGGTGAGACGGCCGACGTGATGGCGTCCGATCGGGGGGAGTAACGGCCGTACCCACACCGCCCGGCTGTGGAAGTGGACCAGGCCCTCCCGGCAGAACACCGACAGGAAGACCGGATGCGGGACTTCCGACCGGCGCTTGGCGGCCATGATCAGGCGCAGGAGCTCCGATACGGCGTTGGGCCCCAGGGCGGCCGTCCAGTAGGTCAGCACGTACGGATGGGAGGGCTCCACGCCGGAGCAGAAGCGCTCGGGCCAGAGCCGGGGAGTGATCCGCAAGCGTTCCTGGGCCGACACGCGGAGCGCGGCGCCCGGTAACGGCGCGATGTCCGTGGCGACGGGAGGACGGTCGTCTAGACGGACAGTACCGGGCGCTGCGAACCGCATGACCGCAATATGCCGCCGAATGCGTATTCGGTCAATAGGCTATTTTTAGCGTTCTCAGAATTTTTTCCCGTTCTTGATCAAGAATCGACTGGTAGTAACCATGAGAGGGGCACCTGCAGCAAGATGGCCATCATTGGGGCACGAGACCAAGCCACAACGGTTGTCACCTAGTACTACTAGACGTGACAGGATAAGTGCCAGGAGTCAGCGAACAGAAGGCACCGCAATGGTGAGCACTGAGTCGCTCATCGAGGCCGGCGTGAACCGGGTCAAGGCCGAGGCAGACACACAGAGACAGCAAGGCCTTGCTGACGCTACCGCAGTCAGCCAAGAAAGACCTTCTCTGGACCCTCGGGTTCATCGTGGGCGTCGTTGGTATAGCTACCGCGGTGATCCTCGCGGTGCTGGCATGACAATATCCCTTTATCAATATCCTCATCTAGCAACCAGCTAGCTACCGATCACCAGCGATAGCGCGCCGTCCGTCGGCACCAGTTCGCCGGCGGATGGCACCGTAAGCAGCACGCGGTCGACCAACCCGGGATCGTCCGTCGGCTGGTAGAGGATCTCGATGGCCACCGCCGTCCCGGCTTCCTCCTGGGCGACCTGGATGGCCTCCAACGCCTCCTGCGAGCTGAGTCCCTCCAGCGCCGGCACGACGAGGACGCTGGCCTCGCCGGCCACCTGGATGGTCACGGTCGAACCCTGGTCCACCTCGAGCCCGGCTGCGGGGTGCGACGCCACCACGGTGCCGGGGGGCTCGGGCGACAGCACCTCCTCCACCTCCGCCATGAGGTGGGCGCCGAGGACCGCGTCGCGAGCTTCGGGAGCGGTCATTCCGGTCACGTCCGGCACCTCCGTGAAGGGAAGCTCGTTGTAGTAGCCGATGCCCAGGCTGCCGGGGAACTCGCCCACCGGGTACTTGTCTAGGACGACCTCCATGAACTCCTTCCAGATCGGGGCCGGAACCGAACCGCCGAAGACGCGGGGGTAGGTCTCCCCGTTGATCACCACGTTCTCCAGCGAGATCTGCTCGTCCGGGTAGCCCACCCAGACCGCGGTGGTGAAGTTGGGAACGTATCCCACGAACCAGGCGTCCCGGTAGGCCTGGTGGGTTCCGGTCTTGCCGGCCTGGGGCACGCCCTCAATGTCCGCCCGCCGGGCGGTGCCGCAGCAGACCACCCGTTCCATCGGCCTCCTTACCGCGGCCGCCAGGACCGGCTCGATTGCCTGGGTGGTCTCCACCCTGCGCTGGTAGATCACCTCTCCGTCGTCGGTGGTGATCCGGGAGATCAGGTAAGGCCTGGCATGAGAGCCGTTGGTGGCGAACGTGCTGTAGGCGGAGGCCATCTCGAGCGGGCTCACCACGCCCGCTCCCAACGCCAGGGAGTAGACCTCCTCCAGTTCCGATGTGATGCCCATCTTGTGGGCGGTGCGGATGATCGCCTGGGGCCCCACCAGGACGGAGAGCTGGGCGTATACCGTGTTGACAGATCGCTCCGTGGCCTGTGCCACCGTGAGCAGGTCGTCTACCGAGCCCGCGTTGCGCACCGTCCAGACGTAACCGCCGTCAGGACCGCACGGATCCTCGCACTCGATCTCCAACGGGCTGCGGGCATCCCAGTAGGACTGGAGGCTCCCGCCGGCCTCGAGGTAGGCCACCAGCACGAAGGGCTTGAAGGCCGAGCCCGGGTTGCGGCGACCCTGGATGACCAGATCGAACTGCTCCTGCTCGAAAGGCAGCCCGGACGACATCGCCAGGACCGCCCCGGTGTGGTTCTCGACCATGGCGATGGCCCCGGTCGGCGCCCCCCTGCTGTCGGTGGTCTCCTCGTCCGGTAGCGGCAGCCATGACCGCAGGATCCGGTTGGCTGCATCCTGGAGGTCGAGGTCCACCGTCACGTAGATCCTGAGCCCGCCGCCTCCCTCGCAGTCCTCTTCGTGGGCCGGGCACCCGAATAGCGCCTGGCGGCGCTCCTCGTTGGTCACGCCGAAGTACTCGTCGAACTCCCTGTCGTTGAGGATCTGGCGGCGCACCTCGGCCACCACGTGTTCGGCCCGGCTCTGGAATGGCTCCGGCTGCTTGATGAGGAAAGGCTCCTCCTTGGCCTCGGCGGCCGCCTCGTAGCTGATGAACCCGGACGCCGCCATGGCGTCGATCACATCGTTGCGCCGGTCCTCGGCCCGCTCCGGCTGGCGGCGGGGGTCGTAGAGGGTGGGGTTGCGGATGGTCACGGCCAGGGTGGCCGACTCGGCGATGGTGAGCTCGGCCAGGTCCTTGTCGAAGTACTCCCGGGCGGCGGCCGCCACGCCGTATGCCGACCAGCCGAAGTAGACCGAGTTCATGTAGAACTGGAGGATCCGCTGCTTCGAGTGCCGCTGTTCGAGCTCGATGGCGTACAGCGCCTCGAGGATCTTGCGCTGGATGGTCTGCTCGTCGCCGACGATGTTGTTCTTGACCACCTGCTGGGTGATGGTCGACCCACCCCGCCGGTCCACGCCGGTCACGTGGTCGCGCACCGCACTGGCGATGGCGGTGAAGTCGACACCCTGGTGTTCGAAGTAGTCCCCGTCCTCGGCGGCCAGTATGGCGGAGACGAGGTGTTTGGGAACATCCACGAAGCGGGCAGGCTCGGAGATGCGCCCGGCGTGCAGCTCGGCGAGCAGGGTCCCGTCCTCGGTGTAGACGCGTGACACCCGGGACAGGTCGGGCAGAGCCAGCAGTGTGGGTTCGATCTCGACCTGGGGAAGCCACCGGTCCAGGAGCCGGTCGAATGTCGCGTAGGCGGCGTTGACTCCGAGGAATCCGAAGAGCCCGATCCAGGTGGCGACGATCATCGCAATGGCCACGCTCAGCACGAGAGCGAGCGACCACCGGCGCTTAAGCTCGCCCCGCTCGATGTCGTGGATGTTCGGACCGGTCAACGGAGACCACCGTGGCCTGTCTGCGAACCGGTAGCATGTCGGGTCATCGGCTAGCCAGGATACCGGTGCCCGTGTCCAATTCTCCGGCATCGCCGCGGCGTGTCACCTCCAGCGAACTGGAGATCGACGTGGTCTACGGCCCGGCGTCCCATGGCGATCTCGGCGATCCCGGGTGCTTCCCCTTCACGCGCGGGCCCTACCCGACCATGTACCGGGGCCGTCCCTGGACCATCCGCCAGTACGCCGGTTTCGGCACCGCCCGCCAGACCAACCAGCGTTTCAAGGCCCTCCTGGCCGCCGGACAGACCGGTATCTCCACCGCCTTCGACCTCCCAACCCAGATGGGGTTCGACTCGGACTTCCCGCTGGCGGAGGGCGAGGTCGGCAAGGTGGGGGTGGCCATCGACAGCCTGGCCGACATGCGTGTTCTCCTGGACGGGCTGCCGCTCGGCGAGGTGACGACCTCGATGACCATCAACGCCACGGCGCCCGTGCTGCTGTTGCTCTACCAGCTGGTGGCCGAGGAGCAGGGCACCCCGCCGGATCGCATCCGTGGAACCGTGCAGAACGACATCCTGAAGGAGTACATCGCCCGGGGAACCTACATCTACCCGCCGAGGGCGTCCATGCGGCTGGTCACCGACGTGTTCGCCTACTGCGGCAAGGAGCTTCCCGGCTGGAACACCATCTCCATAAGCGGCTATCACATCCGTGAGGCCGGTTCCACAGCCGCCCAGGAGATCGCTTTCACCCTCGCCAACGGCATCGCCTACGTTGAGGCCGCCGTCGAGGCCGGCCTCAACGTGGAGCAGTTCGCCCCCCGCCTGTCGTTCTTCTGGAACTCGCACAACCACCTGTTCGAGGAGGCGGCCAAGTTCCGGGCCGCCCGGCGCATGTGGGCCTACATCATGCGAGATCGCTTCGGCGCCACCGGTCCGGCCGCGCAGCGAATGCGGTTCCACACCCAGACGGCCGGGTCCACCCTCACCGCCCAGCAACCCGAGAACAACATCGTCCGCACCACCGTCCAGGCGCTGGCGGCCACGTTGGGGGGTACCCAGTCGCTCCACACCAACGCGTTCGACGAGGCGCTCGGCCTGCCCACCGAACGCTCCGCCACCATCGCCCTGCGCACCCAGCAGATCCTCTCGGCGGAGTCGGGTCTCGCGGACACGGCCGATCCCCTGGCGGGTTCCTACTACGTGGAGAGCCTCACGGACCGCCTGGAGGAGGCTGCCGGGGGGATCATCGAGAAGATCGACCGGCTGGGTGGGGCGGTGGCCGCCATCGAGCAGGGCTTCCCGCAGAGGGAGATCGAGGAGGCCTCCTACCGGGCCTCGATACGGGTCGAGAGCGGGCAGGACACGGTGGTCGGGGTGAACCGGTTCACCGACGATGCCGGTCCGGCGGTCCAAGCCCTTAGCGTCGACCCGGCCCTCGAAGCCGACCAGCGTTCGAGGGTGAGGGAGTGGCGCGCCGATCGCGACCAGGATGCGGTGGATCGATCACTGGAACGACTGGCTGAGACAGCCCGAGGAGCCGGCAATATCATGTACCCGATGAAAGATGCTCTGGCCGAAGGCGCCACGCTGGGCGAAGTCTCCGATGCCCTGCGGCAGGTCTTCGGCGTGCACCGTGCCCGGTAACGGGGTTCGGGTTCCGGCCGGAAGGATGGAGGCAGGCGGATGAATCGCGAGGACTCGTCTCTGCGGTTCCTGATTGTCGGCGCCGGGCCTGCGGGCAGCGCGGCGGCCTCGACTGCGGCTGCGCTAGGCGCCGATGTCACCCTGGTCGAGGACTCCGTGGTGGGGGGGGGCGCCCCGAGGCCGGGGTGGATGAACCGCGTGCGGAGAAAAAAAAAACCGCCAGCCCGCCCCACGAGGA
>VXRE01000146.1 GCA_009838635.1 Acidimicrobiia bacterium
GTGTCGGAGAGAGGACTCGAACCTCCACGCCCTTGCGGGCACTAGGCCCTCAACCTAGCGCGTCTACCAGTTCCGCCACTCCGACCCGAGCGGGGGCACGAGTATACCCACCGCGGGGCCCTTGATCAGTTGACGCCGAGCCGGGCGATCCGGTCGAGCACCCCGGTTCGCTCCGCGCCGATGGTGGTGCTGTCACCATGGCCGGTGTGGACAACGGTCTCGTCCGGTAGGACCAGCAACATGTCGCGGATGCTCCGGAGCAGGGTGGGCCGATCGCTGAAGCTCCGTCCGGTAGCCCCCGGACCCCCGTTGAACAGGGTGTCTCCCGAGAACACCAGCCCGCTTCCATCGTCCAGGAAGCAGCACGAGCCCGGTGAGTGGCCAGGGGTGTGGATCACCGCCAGCTCGTGTCCGGCCGCCCGCAGGGTGGCGCCGTGGGCCAGGTCGCGATCAGGTGTGGCATCGGCATACACCATGTCCCACAGCATCCGGTCGTCGGGGTGCAGCATGATGGGTGCGTCGACGCGCTCACGCAGGGCGACCGCCGAGTTGATGTGGTCGTTATGGCCGTGGGTTGCGACGATGGCAGTCACCCGCCGTCCCGCTACCGCCTCCACTATCGGCGCGTGATCGTGGCCGGCGTCGATCACCAGAACCTCCTGATCGTTACCGATCAGCCAGATGTTGTTGGTGACCTCCCACTCCCCGCCGTCGAGGCGGAACAGCCCGTCGGTGGTTACCAGTTCGAGTGGCATGGTCGAGCCCGCCCTAGAAGACGACGACCGAACGAAGTACTTCCCCGCGCTCCATCTTGTGGAAGGCCTCCTCGACGTCTCCCACGCCGATCGTCTCGGAGACGAAGCGGTCCAGATCGAGACGGCCCTGGAGGTACAGGTCGATCAGCATGGGGAAGTCCTTGGAGGGCAGGCAATCCCCGTACCAACTGGACTTCAGGGCGCCTCCGCGGCCGAAGACCTCGATGAACGGCAGCTCCAAGGTCGCGTCTGGGGCGGGCACCCCCACCAGCACCACGGTGCCGGCCAGGTCACGGGCCTTGAAGGCCTGCTGGTAGACGTGTGGCAGGCCGATCGCCTCGATGGCCACATCCACCCCGTTACCTCCGGTCAGCGCCTTGATGGCATGGACCGGGTCCTCGTCGTTGGAGTTGATGGTGTGGGTGGCCCCGAACTCTGTCGCCCATTCGAGTTTCCGGTCGTCGATGTCGACGCCGATGATGGTGGTTGCTCCGGCCAGCTTGGCCCCGGCGATGGCGCCGTCGCCCACGCCTCCGCAGCCGAACACCGCCACGCTGTCGCCCGCGCCCACGCCACCGGTGTTGATCGCCGCGCCGATGCCGGCCATGACCCCGCAACCGAGCAGGCCGGCCGCCACCGGCGATGCGGCGGGGTCCACCTTCGTGCACTGGCCGGCCGCCACGAGCGTGGCTTCGGCAAAGGCGCCGATGCCCAGGGCAGCCGACAGCTCCGTGCCGTCGGCCAGGGTCATCTTCTGGGAGGCGTTGTGGGTGCTGAAACATATGTTGGGCCGGCCTCTGAAGCATGACCGGCACTGGCCGCAAACCGCCCGCCAGTTCAGGATGACGAAGTCACCCGGCTCCACCTCGGTCACCCCGGCGCCCACTTCCTCGACCACCCCGGCCGCCTCGTGACCGAGGAAGAAGGGGAAGTCGTTGTTGATGCCTCCCTCCCGGTAGTGGAGGTCGGTGTGGCATACCCCGCACGCCTGGATGCGGACAACGGCCTCACCGGGACCTGGATCCGGTATGACGATCTCCTCGAGGGTCACCGGCTCGCCGACTGCCTTCGATACCACACCCTGCACGGTCCGTGGCATTTTCCTCTCCTCTGCTGACGTTGTCGGAGAGACTAGTGGCCGGGACCGATCCGAGGCCTTACCCGACGGATGGTGCCCAGAGGTCGGTTCCGGGATGGAACTGGCTCCACGCGAACCAGAAGGACTCGTGGGCGGGGATATCGACTCCGTCCGGCCCCAGGGCGCGCAGGCCACCCCCGTCCTTGGTCACTACGATCCCGAAGTGCTCCACCGACCCTCCGCCGTCAAGCGTTGCATGGGCATCCACGACGGGGAACGCCACCACGATCGACTCCGCTCCAACCTCGAAGAGCACGCCCAGGACCTTCTCCTGTACCGGCAGGCGGTCGTCCCAGTCCCCTATCGGGAAGATGGGCCCGTCATCGTCGCGCCCTCTCAGGGGGTCGTCCGGGTAGGACCGGCCTAACCCACCGTCCTCCGCCACGATGAGGGTATGCGGATTGGCCGCCTTCCACTCGCCCCACCGCGAGGTCACCATCGTGGTCTGGGGTAGCCGGACGCCCGCCTCCCGGAGCGGGCCGCTCACGGCCTGGCCGGTGAACGTGTCGAACATGGAACGTGTGTGGTACTCGTACATCATCTTGTTGGAACGTGAAAGGAGCCCGGACGTGCGGAGCTCGAACGTCCCGGCGTCCCCGAGCCGGTCGCGTACCGAGTCGGGCACCACGTCCGTGAAGTAGGCCTGGGCGGAGCCGCACAGGGTGCAGTACGGAATACCCAGTCGCCTCCCCCCGATGGTGATGTTGACCATCTCGTGGACTTCCATCATGTTCTTGGGGAATGCCACCGACTCACCGTTGACGGTCACGGCGAACACGTAGGCGGCGTCGGGGTAGTAGTCACCCTCGGAGGCGGGTACCAGTAGGGGATCGTTGAGGGCCGGGATGCAGCCGCGCGGGCACGGCAGGTGCGTCGTGTTGAGTGGGCGATCGTCGATCAGCACCCCGCCCCATGTGACGTGACGCCAGTCGATGAGTGAGTCCTCGTCGGCGAAGAAGGGGGCCCAACCGAACTCGATCAGGGTGTACAACCCGCCCTTCCACGCGCCGAGTCCGGGCGGCGCGGGGGTGTCCCACGCGATCAGCTGGTTGGTGGCGTCGCGCCACGGGTTCGGACCGAGGTCCACGCCCGTCAGTTCGGTGAAGGCGAACTGGAGGCCCGAGGCCTCGGGGTGGATGAAGCGCATGAGATCCGCGATGATCCAGGCCACGCGGAGGTCACCGGACCGGCCGAGGCGGAGTATGGCATCGGTGTCCACCCCGGTGGTCAACGAGTCGAGCAGGGCTTGGAGATCGGCTTCCACGTCTCCCGCCAGGGTGCGCTCCGCCGTAGTGGCCGGCGGTTCATCGGGCGGCTCGGCGGGCGGCGCGAGGGTTCCGGCGGACTCCTCCACCGCGGCGGCTGCCGGAGCCGTGTCGGTCGGTTGGTCACCGCCGGACGCGGTGGAGGGCGCCGTCATGCCGGTCGTGGTGGCGGCTTCCTGAGGGTCCTCGACCTCGAGCGTCGCGGTGTCCCGGCTCGGTGGCCCCGCGGATCGGATGGTGACCAGCACGGCGACGCCAACCAGGGCCACCAGGCCGATCAGAAGCGCCCGGCGGCGTCCGGGGTTCACGCCGTGGTCTCGCCGGAGGGTCCGGTCATCTACTCGTGTGCCGGCCTGCTCCCGATCGCCGGCCGGGGATCATGAGGTCAGCGGCCCAGCAGGATCGCCAGGCTGACGGTGGTGGCCGCGAACAGCACCGCCACGATGACGGTCATTCGGTCCAGGTTGCGTTCGGCGAGCGTCGATCCGCCCATGCCGCCGGCCTGCATCCCGCCGCCGAACATGTCGCCAAGCCCACCCTTGCCGGCATGAAGCAGGATCAGGAAGACCAGGGCGACCGCCACGATCAGGTGGAGGACGGTGATGATGGCGATCGCGATAGTCATTACTTAGTTCCTAGTCAGTGGTCAGTGGTCAGTGGTCAGTGGTCAGTGGTCAGCTTACCAACTTCGTCGGCCTAGCCCAGAACATCCGCGAAGCGCTATCCGTCGTCCGTGACAACTTTTCGGGGTATTCGGCTACCGATGTAGGTGCTACGACGCGCCAGGTTTACAGCCGTTCAACTGGCCACTGACCACTAGCCACTGACCACTAGCCCGCCTGGGCAGCGACTGCCGCCGCGGCGGCCGCCGCTACCGCCGGATCGCCCAGGTATCGGTCTCCGGAGTACTCCAGATCGTCGTCCAGTTCCACGACCAAGGGGATACCGGTGGGGATGTTGAGGCGGGTGATCTCCTCGTCGCCGATTCCCTTCAAGTACTTGAGCAGGGCGCGGATGCTGTTGCCGTGGGCGACCACCAGGACGCGGCGTCCCGTGGACAGGTCGGGCATGATCCCCGACTTCCAGTAGGGCACCGCCCGGGCGACCACATCGGCCAGGCACTCGGAGGCGGGGAGCTCATCGTCGGCAACGTCCCGGTAACGCCGGTCGAAGCGGGGATGGCGCGGGTCCTCCCTTCCCAGCGCCGGGGGCGGCACCGCATAGCTCCGCCTCCATTGGAAGACCTGATCCGCGCCATGCAGGGCGGCGGTCTCCTTCTTGTTCAGGCCCTGCAGGCCGCCGTAGTGACGCTCGTTGAGCCGCCAACTCCGGCTGACGGGCAGCCAGTGGAGATCCATACGGTCCAGCGCGAGGTTGGCGGTGCCGATGGCCCTTCGCAGCAGCGAGGTGTGGACGATGTCGAAACCCAGGCCCTCCTCGGCCATCAGAACGCCGGCGGATACCGCCTCTTTCTCGCCGCCGGCGGTGAGAGGAACGTCGGTCCAGCCCGAGAAGCGGTTCTCCAGATTCCAGGTGCTCTCACCATGGCGCAACAGGACCATTTCGTTCGGTCGGGTCATGCGCGTCCGCTCCCTTTCCCTTCCCTCAAGTCCAGTACCTCACGCAGGCGGCCAGCGTCCCGGAATCGAGAGAGGCCCCCCCGATCAGGCCGCCGTCGATGTCCCGCTTGGCCATGAGAGCGGCCACGTTACCCGGATTGATCGACCCGCCGTAGATGATCCGCACCTTGTCGGCGGCATCGCCGTGCCGCGATCGGACGCGGTCCCTCATGTACGAGATCATCTCCTGGGCCACGGATGGCCGGGCATGCCGGCCGGTCCCGATCGCCCACACCGGTTCGTACGCGACGACCAGGAGGGCCACCTGCTCGGACGGTATCCGGGCCAGAGCGCCCGAGAGCTGCCGGCCCACCGTCTCCTCGGCGCTTCCGGCCTCGCGTTCCGCCAGGGTCTCCCCCACCGCCACGATCGGCACGATCCCTTCCGACAGCGCCGCCCGCGCCTTCCTGTTGACCATCCGGTCGTCCTCGCCGCAGTGCCGGCGGCGTTCCGAATGGCCGACTATGACGTAGCTGACGGCCAGCTTGGCCAGCATGCGGGCCGATACCTCGCCCGTGTAGGCGCCTTCCTTCGCCCAATGGACGTCCTGCGCCACTATGTGGATCGGAAGGCCGTCCATCTGGACCACAGTCTGGACCGACCGGAGCGAGGTGAAGGAGGGCGCAACCCCCACGTCGACTCGGTCGTAGTCGGCCGGATCGAGTTGGTAGCTAAGCGCCTGTACCCACTGCATCGCCTCGAAGTAGGTTCCATGCATCTTCCAATTGCCCACCATCAGGGGCTTGCGCGCTAGCGGATCCATCGTTCCAGTCCCTTCACGCCCGGCAGGGTCTGGCCTTCCAGCAGCTCCAGCCCGGCCCCGCCGCCTGTCGACAGGTGGTCTAGGTCGGCCTCGCGGCCGAGCATCCTCAGCGCGGCCACGGAGTCGCCGCCGCCGGCCACTCGAAAGGCGCTGGACCGGGCCATCGCATCCGCCACCGTCGCGGTTCCCGACCGGAATGCCTCCCACTCGAACACGCCCATGGGCCCGTTCCAGAAGACCGATCCCGACCCGCGGATGACCTCGGCGAACTGTCGGGCGGTGGCGGGGCCGATGTCCAGACCCCAGGTGCCCTCCTCTATGGAACTCACACCGACCGCGGCGCCGTCGGCATCCTCCTCGAACCGGTCAGCCGTGACGATGTCCGAGGGGAGGACCAGCCGGTCCGCCTCCGGTGTGCTCAAGAGCTCGTCCAGCGAGTCGAAGTAGTCCGGTTCCACCAGCGAGTCCCCGACCTCGTAGCCCTCTACGGCCAGGAAGCTGAAGCACATGCCGCCGCCGACGAGCATGGCGTCCACCTTGGGCAGCAGCGCCCGGATCAGGGGAAGCTTGTCGGAGACCTTGGCGCCTCCCAGCACCACGGTGAACGGGCCGGGCGGGTTCTCCATGAGCGACCGGAACACGGCCAGCTCGCGCTCGAGCAGCGGCCCCGCCGCCGATCGGAGCAGGGCGGAGACTCCGGTGGTGGAGGCATGGGCCCGGTGGGCCGAGCCGAAGGCGTCCAGCACGAAGAAGTCGGCCCAGGCGGCCAACTCGGACGCGTAATCGGGATCGTTGGTGACCTCCCCGGGATGGAATCGGGTGTTCTCGAGCAGCACCACGTCGCCCGGGCGTGCCTCCTTGACCAGGCGCCCGGCGTCCTGGCCGACCGAGTCGGAAGCGTGCACGACCGGGAATCCGCCCAGTTCGGACAGCGCGCCGGCGACGGGCGCCATCCGCATCCCGTCCACCACTCGGCCTCCGGGACGCCCGAGATGGCTGCACAGAACGACTGCTGCGCCCGCGTCACGGAGCTGGCGGATGGCGGGGATGGCCGCTCGGAGGCGGAAGTCGTCGGCCACGCGCCCGTTTCGCAGGGGGACGTTCAGGTCGGACCGCAGCAGGACGCGGCGCGCGGACACCGGAAGATCCGCGACGGTCAAGAACCTGTCCGCCATTGCCCTTCGCTACTCGACGTCCCGATGCCTGATGGTGGCGTGATATCCCTGGCCCTCCAGCCACTCCCCCAGTTCCTCGGCGATGGCCACGGAGCGGTGCCGTCCCCCCGTGCAGCCGATCCCGATGCTCACGTAGGACTTGCCCTCCTCCCGGTAGCGGGGGATCAGGAACGAGAGCAGGTCACCGATCCGATCCAGGAAGCCGCGCGCGTCGTCGGTGCCGAGCACGAAGTCTCGGACCGGCTCGTCCCGACCGGTCAGGAGGCGGAGGCCGGGCACCCAGTGGGGATTGGGGAGGAAGCGTACGTCGAACATCAGGTCATTGTCGCGGGGCGTACCGTTCTTGAAGCCGAAGGAGGTTACCGCCAGCCGCATGGCATGCTCGTCCACCAGCGCCGAGAGGTGGCTCCCGAACCACTCGCGGAGCTGATGGACGTTCGTCTCGCTGGTGTTGATGTACATATCGGCTCGAAGCCTGAGATCGACCATCATCTCGCGCTCGGCGGCAATCGAGTCGGCCAGGGTGGGCAGTCCGAGGGGATGGGGCCGGCGGTGCTCCTCGTAGCGGCGTATCAGCACGTCGTCGTCGGCGTCCAGGAAGACCAGGGTCATGGCGATGCCGGACCGCTCCAACTCCTGGATGTGGGTCTCGAGTTCGGTAAGGGGAAAGCCGCCCCGGCTGTCCAGGACCACGGCCAGGTGCCGCCCTCTCGCCCGCAGGTCGTTCAACTCGACAACCGGGCGGAGAAGGGAGGGGGGCAGGTTGTCGATCACGTAGAAGCCAAGGTCTTCGAGGACTTTGGCGCCCGTGGAGCGACCGGCGCCGGAAAGCCCGGTCAGGACCAGCAACCGGGAGCCGGGGCGCGTCCTGGACGGTGCCTGGGCGTCGGGCTCAGCCATGCAGGGTAGCGTAGAGGTTCTCGGCCACCCGTAGCGGCACCACCTCGGCCAGCTGGCTCACGCTGGCCTCCCGCATCTTCTTGACCGAGCCGAACGTCCGGACAAGCGCCTTCTTGCGAGCCGGTCCGACCCCGTCCACGTCGTCGAGTATGGAATCGATCATCCGCTTCCCGCGGAGTTGGCGGTGGTACATGAGGGCGAAGCGGTGGGCCTCGTCGCGGACCCGTTGGAGCAGGTGGAGCGCGGGCTGGTCCCTGGGGATGACGATCGGATCGACCTGGCCCGGGACGTAGACCTCCTCCATGCGCTTCGCCAGTCCCGCTACCGGTATGTCGAGATCGAGCTGGGCGAGGACCTCGACCGCCCGGGCGATCTGCCCCGGCCCACCATCGATCAGGACGAGCGACGGTGGGTAGGCGAACTTGCCCCGTTCGGAGACGGGCTTGTCCAGGTCGGCGAGGTAGGCGCTGAAGCGACGGCGGATGACCTCCTCCATGGACGAGAAGTCATCCTGCCCCGTCACCGTGCGGATCCGGAACCTCCGGTAGTCGCCCCGCCGGGGCAGCCCGTCCTCCAGGACCACCATCGAACCCACGGTGTGGCGCCCCTGGATGGTCGAGATGTCGTAGGCCTCGATCCGGAGGGGCGGCTCCGGAAGGGCGAGGGCGGTCTGGAGGCTGCGCAGGTCCCGGGCCCGGGCGTTGTGGTCCGACTGGCGTCTCAGCCGATGCCGCAGGAGAGCCTCGGAGGCGTTGGTCTTGGCGGTCTCGAGCAGGCGGCGCTTGGGGCCCCGCTTGGGAGATCTGAGAGTCACCCGGGTACCGCGTCGCTGTGACAGGAGGTCCGACCACGGCTCGTCATCCGGAGGCAGCGCTTCCACCAGGATGAGACGGGGCGGTGGTGAGGCCTCGTCGTAGAGGTCCCGGAGGACGGTGGCCGTGACCTGGGAGGGGGTCACGTCCTCGACCTTGTCGATGATCGAGCCCAGCCGGCCCACGATGCGGCCGTTGCGCACCTTGAGCACCTGCACCGAGGTCTCGAGGTCGGTCTCGTCCGTGGCGATCAGGTCGAAGTCCTCGCGCCGCTCGGTGACGACCTCCTGGCGGGCCACCGCGCGCCGCACATCCTGAGCCTGGTCCCGGAGGCGGGCGGCGCTCTCGAAGTCGAGTCTGTCCGACGCCTCGCGCATCCGGGCTTCGATGCCATCGATCAGGTCTTCGGCGCTGCCCGAGAGAACCTGCTCGAGGCCGCTCACGTACCCGGCGTAGGCATCCGGGTCGACGTAGCCGACGCAGGGCGCCGAGCATCGCTCGATCTCGTACTCGATGCATGGCCTGCCCTTGAGCTCGTGGCGCCGGAACACCGTGTCGGAACAGGTGCGGATCGGCAGCGACTTGAGCAGCAGGTCAAGGGTGTTGCGGATGGCATAGGCATGGGCGAAGGGGCCGAAGTACTGGGTACCCTTCTTCTTGGCACCCCGTACCACACGGGCCCGCGGCCACAGGTCGGACCTGGTAATGGCCAGGTACGGATAGCTCTTGTCGTCTCGCAGCCGGATGTTGAAACGGGGACGGTGCTCCTTGATCAGCGAGAACTCCAGGAAAAGGGCCGCTACCTCGCTGTCGACCATGATCCACTCCACCCCGTCGGACGCCTCGACCATGGCCTGGGTCCGCGGAGGCAGATCTCGGGTGAAGTAGGTGGAGACCCGCTTGCGGAGAGAGTTGGCCTTGCCCACGTAGTTCACCCGGCCGTGCCGGTCACGGAACAGGTAGGCGCCCGGAGCGTCCGGGATCTCGGCCGGAAGAGGGCGCTTCACGGGATGACTCTCATCGGTGGCGAATCCATCAACCGAAGGCGCCGAACCAGCGGTCATGGATCTGTTTGTAGGCGCCGGACTCGATGAGGTCCAGGAGGCCCAGATCGATCTGCTCGCGTAGCGCGATGTCGTCCTCGCTGACCATCAGCCCGTACTGAACCTTCTCGAACAGTGGGCCGACCGTGGTCACCCTGCCCTGGCCCTGGCGCGCCACGTGGAACTGGAGGACCGGAGCGTCGAATACGACCGCATCGACCTCGCCCTGCGCCAGCAGGTCGTAGGCATGTTCGACCCCGTGCACCACGACCGGGCCGACTCCGAGACCGGTCAGGTAGTCGTATCCGGCCGAGTCGTGGACGGTAGCGATCCGGTGACCGGGAAGATCGGCGGGTCCGTCGATGGCGCCTCGGAGCTCGTTCACCGCCAACGACGAGGCGATGGCGGCCGTGAAGCTGGCGAACACCAGGGTCCCCAGAGCGATCCAGATCAAGGCGAACAGCCTGCCCAATCTTCCACGGGCCACCTTGTCCCCGTAGCCGACCGTGCTCATGGTCACGACGGACCAGTAGAACGAGTCCCAGATCCCTCGGCCGTAGGGCGTAGCGAAGTCCGGGTTGTGCGTCCGTTCCAGCCACCAGATCAGGTGAGCGGCGATCAGAACGGCAACCGCGAACACCACGAGCAGCCATGGCAGGTCCGAGCCCCAGATGGCCGACAGAAAGACCGAGATACGGTCCCAAACCGCTTGGGAGCCGCTGGTCGGGGTCATGATCGTGAGCCCGGTGTCGAGCAGGGGAAGCGAGAAGTCGATCGCTTCCTCGCGCGGGCCGGTAATCGCCACGCCCCCCAATCCCACGTCGGCTACCCCGCGGTGGATGTCATCCACCTGCTTGGCCACGGTGTCGACCGCGTAGATCTGGACGGTCATGCCGAGGTGGGCGGCGATGAGCTTCACCAGGTCGACCTCGAAGCCGTTATACG
>VXRE01000144.1:0-860 GCA_009838635.1 Acidimicrobiia bacterium
GCGAGGAACACCGCTGCCGACGCCATACCACACCGCCATTCCACAGACAGACCACCGGCTAACCAGCGGCCGTTTGCCGTCAGTTGTCTTGCCCTTGCCAGCCATCCCAGTGCGTGAACTCCGCGGCCGGGATCCTGGTGACGGGCTTGAAGTCGTCGGCGGGATACCCGAGCGGGATCAGGGCGATGATCTGGGTCTCCTCCGGCATCCCCAGCGCGATCTTGGCGTCCTCCTCGAGGATGTTGAGGGCCGTGGTGAGGCAGGTACCGAGGCCGAGGTCACGGGCCGCCAGCATCAGGTTCTGGACGCAGGGCATGATGGATGTGTAGACCGCCTCGGTGCGGATGGCCTTGAGGACGCCGTATCGGGGCAGGTTGTGCTTGTCGAGGTTCATGGCCACGACGATGAGCACCGGGCTCTCCTCGAGGTGGTCGCGCAGGTAGACCGACTTCCTGATCATGGTCTTCTCGAAGGTGCGCTCGTCGACCTCCGTACGACCTTGGCGGAGAGGGTGGTCCAGCAGGAACTGCAGGCCCTCCCGGTAGAGGTCGGCGAGTCGCTTCTTGAGTTCCGGGTCCTTGACCACGATGAACTCCCACGGCTGAGCGTTGTGGCCGTTGGGTGCCCAGGTGGCCGCGGTCAGGATGGTGCGGATGTCATGGTCTGACACCGGGTCCGGCTTGAAGCGCTTGACGCTGCGCTGCGTCCGCATCGCCTCTAATACGTCCACGTCTTCCTCCTCTCGGTCGCTCGACGCCCCCAGCACCCGCAACCTTAGGTTGGGAGTGAGGTCCAGCGCGTCTCGAGCCTTAGGTTGGGAGTGAGGTCCAGCGCGTCTCGAGCCTTAGGTTGGGAGTGAG
>VXRE01000144.1:870-10180 GCA_009838635.1 Acidimicrobiia bacterium
AGCCTTAGGTTGGGAGTGAGGTCCAGCGCGTCTCGAGCCTTAGGTTGGGAGTGAGGTCCAGCGCGTCTCGAGCCTTAGGTTGGGAGTGAGTGAGGGTAATGATCGCCGGGGCGGCTACGGAGTCTCGTCGAGAACCGCGTTGAGGTATTCGTGCATCCTGTCCCGGGCGGCATTCCCGTAGGCGTTGTCGTACAGGTCGAAGGCGTGCAGGCCGCCGGGCCAGACGTCGAGCCGGGCGGCGTTGCCGGCGGCCTTCCAGCGGGCGGCCATGAACAGCGAGTCGTCCAACAGCGGGTCGAGGGTTCCCACGGTGAACAGCGCCGGCGGCATTCCACCGAGATCGGCCCAGATGGGGGAGATGTCGGGGTCCTCAAGGTCCCGGTCTCCGGTGAACAGCTCCACGAACCAGTCGATGGAGGATGTGTTCAGGATCAGTGGCTGGTCACCGAAGGCTCTCATCGACGGCGTCCCGCGCAGGTCGAAGGCCCCGTAGGTGAGCAGCGCCGCCCGGAAGGGGGTAAGGCCGTGGCGGTCCCGCAGCCGCAGGCAGGTGACGGCGGTGAGGTGCCCGCCCGCCGACTCCCCACCGATCGCGACCAGCTCGTGCCCGAATGCCTCGGCAGCATTCCGGTGGAGCCAGAGGGCCGCGGCCTCGCAGTCGTCGGGACCGGCCGGGTAGGGATGCTCGGGCGCCAGCCGGTAGGAGGTGGACACCGAGATCAGACCGGTTGCGTCCGCGAGAGCCGTCATCTGAGGGTCGTGATGGTGGGGTCCGCCCCACACCCATCCTCCCCCGTGGATGTGCAGGAATACCCCCCGGGCCGCCCTTCCCTCAGGGTGGATGACCCGCAGCCGGATGGGCCCGCCGGTCCCGTCGATGGTGCGCACCGAGGCTCGCGGCGAGAGACGGGGAGGACCGATCAACGACCTGCCCTCCTCCCTGGCCTGACGGCCCGCCGCGGCGCCCACTTCCCACACAGGTGGCGCGTGCCGCGTCTGGTCGGCCACCCATTCGTTGAAGGCCAGTACCTCGGCGGGTGCTTCTGAAGGTATCTCGGTCATCGGCCAAAGGCTCCCGGTAGGCGGTCACATCCAGGGATTCGAGACCGCAACGTTACCGCGATCGGCTGGGGCGCGGCACCCACGATTACGGGCGGTTGGTATGGGACCTGGCCCCGGGCTAGACGATCCGCCTCCGGCTCGCCCAGTTGGCGAGCTCGTAGCGGTTGCTCAGCTGGAGTTTCCTGAGCACCGCGGACACGTGGGACTCGACCGTCTTGTGGCTGATGTACAGCCGGTGCGCCACCTGCTTGTAGGAGAAGCCGCGGGCGATCAGGCGCAGTACCTCCTGCTCACGGGTGGTCAGCTGATCCAGTTCGGGGTCCTCCGGGGCCGGGATGGTGGCGGCGAAGGTGTCCAGCACGAATCCGGCCAGCATGGGGGAGAAGACCGCATCGCCCGCATGGACCCGCCTGATCGCGTCGACCAGAGCCTCCGGGCGGATCGACTTGGTGACGTATCCACGGGCCCCGGCCCTGATCATGGCGATGACGTCCTCGGCCGCGTCCGACACGGACAGGGCGAGGAACTTGACCTGCGGATGGGTCTGGAGCACGTTCTCCAGGATCGCGAGGCCTCCGCCTCCCGGCATGTGGACATCCACCAGCGCCACGTCGGGGGGATCGAGCCGGAGGGCGTCGATGGCATCGTCCACATCGCCGGCGGAGCCGATGAGTTCTATGTCGTGCGGATCGGACAGTTCCGTCCTGACTCCGGAGAGGAACAGCCGGTGGTCATCCACCAGAAAGACGCGGATCATCGGGGCTCTCCTCCCAGATACAGATGGACCTCGGTACCTTCGCCCGGCGCCGACGAGATGGTGGCGGTGCCGCCCTTGCTCTCCATCCGCCCGATGATGGACGCGGCGATTCCGTGTCGGTCTCCGGCCACCGCGGTGGGGTCGAACCCGACGCCGTGGTCGGAGATCCATACATCCGTTGCGTCCCTGCCCACCTCGGAGTAGACGGAGATCCGGTCGGTGCCCGAGTGCCGGGCGGCATTGTTCAGGGACTCGCCCGTGGCCGCGATGATCGCCCTGACGTCGTCATCCACGGGACGGTCCCCCACCGTGACCAACTGGACCCGGACGTCGAAGGTGTGTTCGACCCGGTCGGCTTCCTCCTGCAGGGCGGCGGAGAGCAGCTCCGGGCCGTCGGCCGGGCTCGTGTCGTAGAGCCAGCGTCGTAGCTCCCTCTCCTGGACCCGGGCCAGCGTCACCATCCTTCGCGAGTCGTCGGTCCGCTGGATGAGGGCCAGGGTCTGGAGAACGGAGTCATGGAGGTGGGCGGCGATATCGGCCCGTTCCTCCTGGCGGATGCGCTGGCGGCGCTCCGCCCCCAGGTCGGCCACGAGTTTCCACACCCAAGGTCCGAACAGCACCACCATGCCAACCCCGGTGATCAGCGGCGCCAGCAGCACGGCTCCGACGGCCGGAGCGGCCACGTTGGCGAAGATCGACACACCGATGACCGCCAGCACGATCCCGATCGCCGTGCGCGCCCGGAACCGCCCGCTCTGCGGATCGAACAGTCCGAGGATGGCCGAGCGGGGATCGATGTCACCCCTGTCCATCAGGAAGGCGATGCCGAAGCTCAGTGCCAGGCCCGGCCACACCCAACCGTCTCCGCTCCAGATCCCCAGGCTGCGCAGCAACAACAACGAGCCGATGAACATCAGGACGTATGCCGCCCGCCGCTCCCCGTCCGCCGCGGGGGCAGGTTCCCGTTGGCCGGTCTTGTCCAGGGTCAGCGCCCACAGCACCAGGTAGAGGATTACCCCGAGTCCCCATACCAGCGCGAGAACCAGGAAGGCGGCGCGGACGTAGAGATCGGGGATGCCGAGTTGATCGGCGATCCCTCCGGCCACCCCGGCCACCAGTCGGCCCCGCTCCCGCCGTGCCGGCAATGCCGTGCCCTGCTGTGCGGTATGGCTTCGCATGAGGCTTATGTTGGCATCGTCCGGTTGCCGTTCGGGCCCGGAACCGGAGATATACCCCTGGCCGGCGGCCGGTTTGGGGGATGTTTCAGGGTGATACCCCACAGACTCAGGGTCCGGAATGATGGATGATACGGGTCATGACGAACAGCAGCGATGCATCGCTCCGCAGACCCGGCGAGGGCCGCTGGATTGCGGGAGTGGCGCTCGGCGTCGCCCACCGCCTCGGCATCGAGGCTTGGATCGTCCGGGTGGCCTTCATCGTCCTCGTGACCGTCGGTGGCGTCGGCATCTTCCTCTACGCGGCAGGCTGGATCCTGATCCCGGATGAGGGCGAGACCGAGTCGATCGTCCGGGGATGGTCCGGCAGGCCCTCGGCGCGCCGGTGGGTGGGCGTCATCCTCATCGGCCTCGCGGCGATCGTGCTACTCGCCGAGACCAGGTGGGTGAGGGGTGAGCTTGTGTTCGCCCTCGTCCTCCTGGGTATCGGAGTTCTGCTGTACCGCGGCGACCTGAGTTCGCCGGAACAGCAGAGCCCGGATTCCGCAAGTGTCCCGCAGGCGGCGCCTGCCGACCAGGTCGAAGAGCCTGGGGCCGGCCCTCCCTCCTCCTCCTTGCCCGCCGGTCCCGTGCCGGCGCCGCCGCGGGATAAGTCGCACCTCGGTCGCGTGACGGTCGGAGCCGCCTTGATCTCGCTGGGAATACTCGGGTTCCTGGACGGAGTGGTACCCGGGTTCAACCCGGCCTTCCGCCACTACATGGCGTTGCTGGTAGCGCTGGTGGGTCTCGGGCTGGTGGTAGGCGCCTGGTTCGGGCGGATCGGCGGTCTCGTTGCTCTGGGCATCGTGCTCGTGCCGGTGGTGCTGGTGTCGCTCGTATCCGACACGGTCGAGTTCAGGACGACCGATAACGGACCGGTGGTGCTGGTGTCGTTGTCATCGGACAAGGCTGAGTTCAGCACGTCCGCCGGAGAGGGATACCACCGTCCGGCCGGAGTGGACGAGATCCCCGATGCCTACCGTCTCGGCGTCGGGAGTCTGCTGGTCGACATGAGGCAGGTCGACTTCACGGGCAGGGTGGTCCAAGTCAAGGCCGAGGTCGGCATCGGTGAACTGATCGTCTACCTGCCCCAGGATGTCGCGGCCGACGTATCCGGACGGGTAGGGATCGGGTCGATACGCACCTGGGACCATCTCGGAAGCACCTCCAGGCAAGGGATCGGAATAACGTCCGACTATGTCTGGGAGGGCGCCCACGGCATGATCATCCTCGATGCCAGGGTGGGGCTGGGTGAGATCGAGGTCCGGACGTTGCCCGGAGCGCCAAGGCCATCGACAACGGTGACGGTGGGGGACAGCCGATGAAACGCCACCCTTTCAACGTGTTCTCGTTCGGGTTCGGGGTGGTGCTGGTCCTGCTCGCGGTGGGGTTGGTGGTCCCCAACGACCTCAGCGATGAGTTCAGCAATATCGCCACTGCCCGGTGGCTCCTGCCCTTGGCCCTGGTGCTGGTGGGAGTTTCGATGCTCAGCTCTCTCTTCCGCCGCGGCGAGACCGAGGCCGAGCCCGATCCGGTAGCGGCTACCGACGGAAGGCTCGGGGATGATGAGCCTGAAGAAGCCGAGACAGAGTCTGCTGCCGACTGAAACGGCGGCATGGCCGGACTCATCCGGTCCGGATCACAGTTGCTCTCGCTGCCAGCCCAGGTTGGAGAGGAGCACGATCCCGGTCCCGACCAGGAGGGCCTGGGGGTTGGCTATGGAGACATCGGCGAACAGCCACAACCAGAGCATCTGGAAGACCGGCGAGAAGAACATGATCCTCTGGACGCTCAGGCTCGAGGTCACGTAGAGGGAGTACCGGTGGCTGAGGGCGCCGGCCGCGTTGAACACTCCGGTCGCGGTCAGGAGGCCCACCATGCTCCACGTGACGTCGAAACTGTCGCCGGACGGCGGGAAGAACAGGAAGCTTCCCACCAGGGTCAGTGGTAGGGCGAGAGCCCGTCCGGCTACCGCCGCGAATGTGGCGTTCCAGACCAGATCGTGGGGATTGCGGGTCGGCCACCCCATCATGCGTCCGATCGAAACGGTTCCCCATAGGCTTCCGACTGCGGTCGCGGTGCCCATGAACGCCACGGCTATACCCAGCCAGTTCAGGGTGCTTACCGCGGCCGTCTCCGACCAGATGACCAGCGCGGCGCCCAGGAACGAGAAGAACATGAGCGTCCAGTGCTTGCCACCGATGACGTGCGGGGACGATCGCTGCCCGCCGGAGATCTTCCTGCCCAGCCGGGCCGCCATCCAGACCATCCCGATCAGCATCAACTGGAAGATGATGGTCACCACCAGCGGATCGATCAGCGTGGCGGCCCATACCCAGAAGGCCAGGTCGAGGGCGAAGCAGATCGCCATCCACAGGACCGGGGTTCGAAGTATGTCCAGTGCGTTCCGTACCCGGACGGGCTCCCCGCCTTCTCCCCAGTAGTACAGCAGCCGCCGGGTGTTCTCCAGCCAGCGTTTGTTCTGTGCCGGGACCAGGAAGAACACCGGGAGCAGCATGAGGACCTGGAAGACCAGCAGCCAGGAGCGCCACACGAACGGGTCGTTGCTGACATGGGTATAGAGGTAGAACAGCGGTAGCCACGAGCCGGTCAGGACCGCGGACACAGCCCACAACATCCCCTTGGTGGTCGGGTTCACCGGTCGAACGATCCTGTTCCGTGTGGCTGGTTTCGTAGGGGTCGCCGAGGCGGATGACCCTGGAGCGGCGATCGGCGGCGAGGCCGGGCCGTACCCCGGAGGCTACCCGCCCGTGGCAACACTGGATGACCCGTGGCTCAGGCGGACTCGACCCGGGCCGCGCCCTCCAGTCCGAGTTCGGCGATGGATGCCTCGCGCATCTCGACCTTGCGGATCTTGCCGGTAACCGTCATCGGGAAGCTGTCAACGAACTTCACGTATCGCGGGACCTTGAAGTGGGCGATCCGGCCCCGGCAGAAGTCTCTGATGTCCTGTGCGGTCGCCTCGGCGCCCTCCCGCAGTCTCACCCACGCCATGACCTGCTCGCCGTACTTGACGTCCGGTACGCCGATCACCTGCACGTCCTCGATGGCGGGATGGCCGTACAGGTACTCCTCGATCTCCCTCGGGTAGATGTTCTCGCCGCCGCGGATGATCATGTCCTTGATCCGTCCCACGATGTTCACGTAACCGTCCGGGTCCATCGTGGCGAGGTCACCGGAGTGCATCCACCCGTCGGCGTCGATGGACTCCTCGGTCCGCTGCGGGTCGTTCCAGTACCCCAACATGATCGAGTAACCGCGGGTACAGAGCTCGCCGTCGTGTCCCCGCTCCACGGTCTCGCCGGTCTCGGGGTCGATGATCTTGATCTCGACGTGGGGATGCACCCGGCCCACGGTGGACACCCGCCTCTCTATCGAGTCGGTGGTCTTCGTCTGGGTGGACGTCGGGGAGGTCTCGGTCATGCCGTAGGCGATCGTGACGTCGGTCATGTTCATGTCGGATATCACCTGCTTCATCACCTCCACCGGGCAGGGGGATCCGGCCATGATCCCGGTACGGAGCGAGGACAGGTCGAAGGTCTCCAGGTCGGGATGGGCGAGTTCTGCGATGAACATCGTCGGTACCCCGTAGACGCTGGTGCAGTGCTCCTGCTGGATCGCGGTGAGGACCTGGTCCGGATCGAAACCGGCGCCCGGCAGCACGATGGCGGCGCCGTGGGTCGTGCATGCCAGCGTTCCGAGCACCATCCCGAAGCAGTGATAGAGGGGGACGGGGATGCAGACCCGGTCCTCTTCCGTGTAGGCGCAGGATTGGCCCACGAAGAATCCGTTGTTGAGGATGTTGGCGTGGCTGAGCGTGGCGCCCTTCGGGAACCCGGTGGTGCCCGACGTGTACTGGATGTTGATGGCGTCGTCATGATGCAGCCCGGCCTTCCGATCGGCTAGGGCGCCGTCCATACCGTCCTCCGACGGGGCCATGAGGTCGTCCCATTCGGGCGTGCCGAAGAAGATCACCCGCTCCAGGTCGGGCAACTCGTCCTTCACCTCGGCCACCATCTCCCGGTAATTCGAGGACAGATGGGTCTGTGCGGCGACCAGCACCCGGCAGCCGGACTGTGCCAGTGCGTAGCGGAGTTCGTGGGTCCGGTAGGCGGGGTTGATGTTGACGAGGATCACCCCGGTCTTCGCGGTGGCGTACTGGAGCCATACCCACTCCGCGCAGTTGGGGCTCCAGATGCCGACCCGGTCGCCGGTCTCGAGACCGAGCCGGAGCAACCCCATCGCAAGTAGGTCCACTGAGTCGTTGAAGGCCCGGTAGGTCTGGCGGATCCCCTGGTGCACCGAGATGAGAGCATCCCGGTCGGGGAACCGGGCAACGGTTGATTCCAGGTTCTGGCCGATAGTCTCCTGCAACAGAGGTGTCGACCGGTCGCCGCTCGCATAGGCCGGATCGGGCATTCGGGCTCCTTGCAGTACACGAATTCGTCGCGGTTTCACTGTATCAGCCTGCACATGGCGTCCATGTGCGCATGCTCGGCGACGACCGGGAGCGGCCGGAACGGACGAGGCTCTTAGGATTGCGACGTGAGCCTGCGGATCACCAACCAACGGATCTGGGTGATCATCGGGATCATCAGCCTGTCATGGGGCACCACCCCGATCGCCGGAAGGATCGGCCTCGCCGAGGGCATCGGCCCCTCGACCGTGGCTGCCGGAGGATCGCTGGTTGCCGCGGTGGCGGTCTGGCTGATGATCGGCCTCATGCGCCGCCGGAACCTGGTGGGCCCGGCCGAGCTTCGCATCGGTCTGGTGCTGGCCTTCCTAGCGGTACTGCTGCCCCAGCAGGCCCGCTACGTGGCATTGGCCAACGCCTCTGCCGGATTCGTCACGCTCGTGAACGCCCTGATCCCGCTGGGAACCGCCCTGGTGGCTCATTTCATGCTGGCCGACGAGCCCCTCAAGCCGGGCACCACGTTCGGCCTGCTGCTCGGTCTGGCGGGTACGGCTGCGCTCATCCTCATCGGCGACTCCGGAATCATCGGGGGCGGCGACCCGAGGACGGCGGGCGTGATGGCCCTGGCCGCCGTGGTGTTCATCTCGTTCGCCGGCGTCTATGCCAAGCGGTATGCCGGGCAATACTCGGTGCTCGGCGTGACAGGGGTCCAGCTGGCGATGGGGAGCATCGCCCAATGGGTGGTGGCCTTGACGATCGACGGGTTGCCGCTCGGCCATAGCACCACCGGCCTCCTGGCGATTCTCTACATCGGCACCATCGGGATGTTCCTTCCGCTCAGCCTCTACTACTTCCTGATCCGCCATGTTCCGGTGGTCTTCTCATCGGTCATCTCCTACCTGATCCCACTGGTGGCTGTCATCGCCGGAGTTCTGTTGCTGGACGAGCAGGTCCAGCCGGGCATCCTGTTGGGCGGCGCGCTGGTGCTTTCGGGAGTGGTGGTGACCGACCTGGTCCGCATCAGGGGAGTCCGCAGGCAGGGGGCGTGACTCCGGGCCTCTCCGGTTAGCCCCGATCATTCATGGATGGGGGTTCGTACGGGTGAGGCCCATGGATGCTCCGTACTCCTGATCTGGGGTCATAGCCATCTGACAGCCCCATCTTCGGGCCGGGCGCGAAGTCGACCGCCGGGCGATGGTGGCCGTTTCGCAAATGGTGTGGTTGGGTGGCGTTATCCGCGTCGGTGTGCTGGGGACATGAATGGTCAGGGCTACCATCCGGCCGGTATCCCGTCCAGGCGCTAGCCAGGCGCCCTCCATCCCGGCAACCGGAAAGGTCCCGGTGAAAGCGGCAGTCATCACAGGACCCGGACAGCTGGAGCTTCGCACCGAGCCATGCCCTACCCCTGGTCCCGATCAGGTGTTGGTCGAACTGGCCGCCTGCGGTGTCTGCACCTTCGAGAGGAGGCTGTTCGCCGGCGATAAGCGTTGGTACCCCGTCTCTCCTGGTCACGAGATTTCCGGGTCGGTGGTGGAGGTGGGCTCCGCCGTGGACGGCCTGGAGGGCTCCCCGCAGGTCGGGGAGGCGGTGACGGTTGATCTGCTCACCCGGTGCCTGACCTGCGGGCCCTGCCGGCGGGGCAGGACCGCCCTCTGCCGGTACCGCCAGGGTCGCTCCCTGTCGGACGGGACCTTCAGCTTCGGAGGGTTGGTCGAGACTATCTCGGTCGACGCCAAGTCGACCTACCCGGTCGGCAGTGCCCCCATGCTGCATGCCGCCATGGGGGAGCCCATCGCCTGCACGGTCCATTCCCTGCGGCGGGCCGGTCTCACGGCAGGGGGG
>VXRE01000151.1 GCA_009838635.1 Acidimicrobiia bacterium
GGTGAGCCCCCCGGAAACCCTCACGATCTCCCGGACGGCCACGAAGGTCCCCAGTAGGGCGATGGAGAAGTAGGGACCCTTCAGGCGCATGGTGGCCCTCCCGATGGCCGCGGCCAGGACGCCCGCCACCACGGCGCCCAGGATGATGGCGGGAGGGGCGGCCCAGCCGATCTGCGGGCCGTTGGTCTGGAGTGACATCAGGATCGCCGTGGTGTAGGCCCCGATCCCGAACCAGGCCGCATGGCCGAAGTCGACGTAGCCGGTGAACCCTCCGGTGAGGTTCCAGTTCACCGCCACCGCCACCGAGGTGAGCATCAGGGTGAGCGTGAACAGCGCCGAGTCCCCGACACCGGGCAGGGCCGGCAATACCGCGAGCACGACCAGCAGTCCGACCGAGACCCCGACTACGACCCGCCGGCGACCGGGGTTTCCCGGCCGGGCGCCGGCGGCAGCCTCGCCGGAGGTCGCCGGCCTCATGAGGTCGGTCCCCGGGCGCCTGGCACGAGGCTTACCGGACCTGGAGCGGGGCCGTTCCGGATCATGTCGCCGTCGCGTCCACGGGCCGGAGTCCTTTGAAGAGACCTTGGGGTCGCACCACGAGCGCCACCACCAGCAGCACGAAGGAGGCCACCACCGCCAGGTTGGTGCCGATCTCGGGGATGTAGACGGCCAGCCCGGCTTCGACGAGGCCGAGCACCATGGCACCGCCCAGGGCGCCCCTGACCGAACCGAGGCCCGCCATGGCGGTGATGGCGAAGGCCTTGAGCGTGAGGGGCGGCCCCTGGAAGGGTTGCACCGCCAGCACAGGGCTGATGAGAGCGCCGGCCACGCCGGTGATCCCGATGCAGATGGCGAACGTCACAGCGTAGACCTTGCCGACATCGATGCCGAGGATCCGCGCCGCTTCCCGGCTCTGGGCGGCGGCCCGGATGCTCTTGCCCAGCCGGCTGCGCGCCAGGAACAGGCTGAGGCCTCCCACCACGGCCAGCGCCACCACCAGGATCCAGAAGCGGGTGACCGGCACCGTCACCTCGCCCGCCACCTGCCAGACGCCGTCGAGTGCGGTGTCGGCGCGCCGGAAGTCGGCCGAGAACACCACCTTCATGACGTTCTGGAGGATGATCGCCACCGCGAACATCACCAGCAGCGAGACGAGATGGGGGCGGTCGATCACCCGGTTGACCAGCAGCCGCTGCGTCCCGAAGCCCACCAGCATCATCACCAGGAACACCAGGGGCACGGTCACGAACGGGTCCACGCCCCACAGGTCGTTGGCGAGCCAGGCCGCATAGGCGCCGATCATGACGAACTCGCCGTGGGCGAAGTTGATGACGCCCATCACCCCCCAGATGATCGAGAACCCCAGCACGAGGAGGGTGTACATACCGCCCAGGGCGATACCGTTGACCAGCGTCTGCGCCACCCGCTCGGCGGCCGAGGCCTTCCCTCCACCGCTCGCCCCGGCCAGCGGGTACACCAGGTCGGCGACCGCCGCCTCGCCGGGCGCCACCACCCGGATCTTCCCGTCCTGCACCTGCACCGTGCCCATCGGCTTGGAGGTGTTGACACCGCGCTCGTCGAACGAGATGGGACCGTAGAACGTGTCGGCTTCCAGCCCGTAGAGGGCCTCGCGAACCGCTTCGGTGTCGGTCGTCCCGGCGGTCTCGACGGCCAGGTGGAGGGCGAGGGCGGCGGCCGTGGCGCTGGCCGCCTGGTAGACGGGTGGCTCCCCCCAGAGGCTCTCGTAGTAGGCGGCGTAGTCCGACGCGCTACCGAAGTACGGGCCCTCGTAGGCCATCACCGGCTCCCACTGGGTAGGTCCCAGCACGCCGTCCAGGTCCTCGCCGAGCTCGTCGATCAGCTTGGGATTGGACGGTCCCACGGTGATCAGCATCCCGTCGGGAGCGAACCCGAGTTCCTTGGCCGCGTTAACGAACAGCACCGCATCGTTGTAGTGGCCGCCGCCGATGAACACGTCGGGATCCAGGTCGCGGAACTTGGTCATGATCGCCGAGGCGTCCTGGATGTCCTTGGGATAGGTCTCCATGGCCAGGACTTCGATCCCGGCGGCTTCCAGGTGCCTCCGGGCCCCGTTGGCGACCGCGGTGGGGAAGGACGTGTCCTCGTAGGCGATCACCGCGGTGCGCGCCCCCCGGGCCGCCAGGGCCTCGATCGTGGACTTGGTGTAGTCGCTGGCGATGGTGGCCACCAGGAAGAGGTTTTGGAAGCCGCGCTCGAACATGGTGTCGGAGGTCCCGTTTCCCTCCACCATGATGACGTTGTTGGCCTCGGCGATGGCGCTGGCGCCGGTGGTGAGGCTGCTGGAGTATGGACCTAGCAGGAAGTCGACCTTGTCCTCGTCGATGAGCTTCTGGACGAGGTTGGCGGCAGTGTCGGCGTCGGACTCGTCGTCGTAGTAGATGATCTCGGCGGCGTAGCGGCGGCCGCCGATCTCGATGCCCCCGTACTCCTCGTTCACCCATCTCACCCAGGTGTCGTAACCCTCGCGAGAGTCGCGTCCCTCCACCGCGAACTTGCCGGTCTCGCTGAGGGCCGCCCCGATCCTTATCGTTCCGGCGAACGAGGAGCCGGTAGCCGCTTCATCGGGTGTAGCCGGCCCCTCTTCGTCCGTTCCGCACGCGGCCAGGCCGAGGATCAGGGTGGTGGCGGCAACCAGAGCGACGGCGAGGCGAATACGAACCCACTTTCCCAGTCTCGGCGGTGGTCGGTGGTCGAGGACGGGGTGCGCCAGATCATAGTCAGAGCGGTCCTCGGCATCGACGTACCGGTGCCCGTCCTCCGTTGCAACGACCAGGGTGCCCTGTGACTCGTTGCGGGTCCGGGAGCGGCACGACGGGCCTCGATCCGACGGGTCTTCAGCACGGGCTCGGGCTTTGGGCGCGTATCACCGCACCCCCAGGTCGGGCGTGTCTATGATCCTCCGGGGACGGGAAATCGGCGGTCTGACCGGAGCGCCGTCACGCAGGAGGTGAACCGCCTATGAAACCAGCGGTCTTTGATTACTCGGCGCCGGAAAGCATCGGGGAGGCCCTCGATCTTCTGGCCGAACACGGATCGGGGGCGAAAGTCCTCGCCGGCGGTCAGAGCCTCGTGCCGATGCTCAACTTCAGGTTGGCCAGGCCGGCCCACCTGATCGATGTCAACGGGGTCGGCTCGCTGTCCTACATCTCGGCCAACGGGTCGCTCCGGATCGGTGCCATGACCCGTCTGACCGCGGTCGGCGAGTCGGGTGCCGTGGCCGGGGCCCATCCGGTCATCCCCGCGGCCGTGGCCGAGATCGGCCACCGGGCGATCCGCAACCGGGGGACGATCGGCGGCTCGGTGGCCCACAACGATCCGGCGGCGGAGCTTCCGGCCGTGCTGATGGCTCTCGATGCCGAGGTCACCGCCCGGTCGACGGATGGCGAGCGGGTCATCGGGATGCAGGACCTGATCGAGGATCGCCTGTTCGACACGACCCTGGGCGACACCGAACTGCTGACCGAGATCCGGATACCGGCGGCAGCAGCGGGGAGCACTTTCGGATTCCGGGAGTTCGCCCGCCGGCATGGCGACTTCGCGCTGGCCGGGGTGGCGGCGGTGATCACGACCGATGGGTCGACCATCACGCACGCGGCGCTGGGCGCTTTCGGGGGCACCCATGCCACCCGGTTACCCACCGCGGAGGCCGCTCTGGTGGGCGCCGAGACGGGAGACGCCGCGTTCGCGGCGGCCGGGGCCGGTGCGGCCGCGGACTTTCCCGCCACCTCGGATGTTCACGGAACGGCCGAGTACAGGAGTCATCTAATCAACGTTCTGACGGTACGGGCCTTGAATGATGCGTCCGGCCAAGCAGGAGGCGGAAATGGCTGAGAACATGAGTGTCGTAATCAACGTCAACGGCGCCGGCCGGGCAGTCTCGGTGGAGCCGCGCAAGACACTGGCGGATGCCATACGCGAGGACCTCGGCCTGACCGGGACCCATCTCGGGTGCGAGCACGGGGTGTGCGGCGCATGCACGATCCTGCTCGACGGCGAGGTCGTCCGATCGTGCCTGATGCTCGCCGTACAGGCGGACGGCGCGGAGATAACCACCATCGAGGGCATCGCCGACGGCGACGATCTCCACCCCATGCAAAGTGCGTTCTCCGAGTACCACGGCCTGCAGTGCGGCTTCTGCACGCCGGGGATGATCTTGGCAGGGATCGACGTGGTGTCACGGAACCCGGACCCGAGCCCGCAGGAGATACGGGAGGAGATGGGCGGCAACATCTGCCGCTGCACCGGATACCAGAAGATCGTCGAGTCGGTGCAGGCGGCAGCTGCCGTCATGTCCGCTGAAGGGGGGAGCGCATGACCACCACGCAGGAAAACCGGTGGATCGGAGTCTCGGCGCCCCGCCGGGAGGATGCTCCGCTGATCCGGGGCCGGGGCCGTTACATCGCCGACATCGAGCCGGCCGGGACGGTCCACATGGCCATCCTCCGCAGCCCGTACGCCCACGCCCGCATCAACGGTATCGACACGGCCGCGGCGGAGGCGATGGACGGCGTCCACTGCGTGCTGACGGCCGCCGACCTCGAGGGCATCGGGGACTTTCCCACCATCTGGCGCCTGCCGGGCCAGAAGGAATGCACCACGCCCGCCTTTGCCCCCGGCAAGGCTCGTTACGTAGGTGAGCCGGTCGCCGCGGTGGTAGCCGACTCGCGCTATCTGGCCGAGGACGCCCTCGACCTGCTCGACGTGGACTACGAGATCCTCGACCACGTGGTCGACGTGGAGGCTGCCCTGGCCGATGGCGCTCCGGTGATCAACGAGGACATGGGCGACAACACGATCATCGAGTACACCTTCCCGGGCATCAACGCCCTCGGTGTGGCCGGTGACGTCGACGGCGCCTTCGAGGAGGCGGACGAGATCATCTCGGGACGGTTCAAGGTGGGTCGCTACTCGGGCGTGGCGCTGGAGACGCGCGGTCACGTGGCCGAGTGGGACGATCTCCGCCAGACGCTCACCCTCCACTCCGGGAGCCAGGTGGCCAGCCTGCTCCGTACGGAGCTGGCGGCGGCTCTCGGCATTCCCGAGACGTCGGTCCGGATCCTCACTCCCAACATCGGTGGCGCGTTCGGCAATCAATGGGACCGCTACCCCGAGGACATCCTCGTGTCGCTGGCGTCGATGAAGCTGTGCCGGCCGGTCAAGTGGATCGAGGACCGCCGGGAGGCGCTCCAGGCCACGGTGCACGGGCGCGAGCAACTCCAGGAATGGCAGCTCGCGGCCAACTCCGACGGGACGGTCCTCGGCCTCAAGGGCCGGGTGCTGAGCGACCAGGGCGCCCACCTGCATAGCGTGGGCATCGGGCCCGCCTGGGTGACGGGCGCCGCCGCGGTCAACCAGTACAAGATCGCCAACTACCACTGCGACGTGGTGGGGGTGGCCACCAACAAGACCCCGAACAGCACCTTCCGCGGCTTCGGAGGCCCGGAGGCCATGTTCGGCATCGAGCGGATGATGGACAAGACGGCTCGCAGGCTGGGGATCGACCCGGCCGAGTTGCGTCGCCGCAACATGATCCAGGCCGATGAGTTCCCCTACTTCAGCCCGGGGGGCGCCGTCTACGACAGCGGCAATTACCCCGCGGCGCTGGAGAAGGCCCTCGAGGCGGTCGAGTACGACAAGGTGCGAGAGGAGCAGCAGAGCCTGCGGGACCAAGGCGTGTACCGCGGGATCGGCATCTCCTCCTACATCCACGTGTCCGGCTTCGGCCCCTCGGCCATCCTCGGCATTCTCGACTACTACACGGGCGGCTACGAGGGCTCGACCGTCAAGATCGACCCCCACGGCAGGGCCACCCTGTACACGGGGATGATCCCGATGGGTCAGGGCACCGAGACCACGCTCGCCCAGGTGGCCGCCGATCACCTGGAGATCGACATCGCCAACGTGCGGGTCGTCTGGGGCGACACCGACCAGACCCCGTATACGGGTTTCGGGTCGGCGGGCAGCCGTTCCAACGTGGCGGCGGTGGCGGTCATCAAGGCAATCGAGGAGATCAAGGCCAAAGCGGTGCGGATCGGCGCCGGGCTCCTGGAAGCGGATCCGGACGACGTCGCCTACGCCGACGGCCGGATATCGGTGAAGGGCGCCGAGGAGATGCGGTCCCTCAGTCTGGCCGACGTGGCGCAGCAGGCCTATTGGGCGCACAAGCTCCCGGAGGGGGACCAACCGACCCTCGAGGCGACCTACGTCTACGACCCGGCCAACTTCACGACCGCCTGCGGGACCCATGTGGCCGTGGTGGACGTCGACATCGACACCGGCAAGATCGAATGGGTCAAGTACGTGGTGGTGGACGACGCCGGCACGATCATCAACCCGCTCCTGGTGGAGGGCCAGATCCACGGGGCTCTCTCCAACGGGCTCGGTGGCGCGATGCTGGAGGAGTTCGTGTATGACGAGGAGACCGGACAGCTGCTGTCTTCGACCCTCATGGACTACCTAGTGCCGTCCTTCACGGATCTGCCCGACTTCGAGATCCACCACCTGGTGACCCCCTCGCCACACACCGAGGGCGGTTTCAAGGGCATGGGCGAGGCGGGATGCTTCCCGGCCGCCGGGGCGCTGGCCAACGCGGTGACCGACGCGCTGTCGCACCTCGGAGTCGAGGCGGACCAGACCCCGGTCACGCCGAGCCGCCTGTGGTCGCTGATCGACCAGGCCGGCGGCTAGCCGTATATGTGATCGTTGGCCCGTGCGCCCACTGGCTGGGGGCCAGGTGATGGCGTTGCAGGTGGTCGCGGCATGACGACGCTCGTCGAAGGAGGCCGGATCGTCACCGCCACGGACGACTACGTGGCGGACGTCCTCATCGAGGACGGACGTATCCGCGCCATCGGCGATTTCGCGGGCACGGAGGCGGACGAGATCATCGACGCCTCCGGTCACCTGGTGTTCCCCGGCGGCATCGATCCCCATACCCATCTGGATACCCCGGTGGCGGGCACGGTGATCTCGGACGACTTCGACACGGGGACGCGGGCCGCCGCCGTGGGCGGTACCACCACGGTCATCGACTTCGCCATCCAGGAGAAGGGTGCCGACCCCAGAGCGTCTTTGATGCGATGGCACGGTATGGCGGATGGGAAGGCCGCTGTGGACTACGCCTTCCACCAGATCATCACCGATCTGCCCGACAGCCTGCTCCCGTCTCTCGACGGCCTGGTAACCGAGGGCGTTACCAGCTTCAAGCTCTTCATGGCCTACCCGAACGTCTGGATGCTGGACGACGGCGCCATCTTCAAGGCGATGCGGAGGACCGCCGAGAACGGCGGCTTCATCATGCTCCACTGCGAGAACGGATACGCCATCGACGCGCTGGTCAAGGAGTCGCTGGCCCGCGGGGACACCGATCCGATCTTCCATGCCCGGACCCGGCCGTCCCTCGCCGAGGACGAGGCGACCCGGCGGGGGATCGCGCTGGCGGAGATGGCGGGCGTGCCGCTCTACATAGTCCACATGTCATCGGCCGGTTCGGCTCAGGCCATGGCCGAGGCCCGGGAGCGGGGGGTGCGCGCCTATGCGGAGACCTGCCCGCACTACCTCGTGCTGACGGACGACAGGCTGGCCGAGCCGGGGTTCCGGGGTTCCCAGTACGTCTGCTCCCCGCCCCTCCGCTCCGCAGACCACCACGATCCGCTGTGGGACGCCCTGGCGGCCGGGGACCTGCAGGCGGTGGGAACCGACCACGCGCCGTTCTTCTTCGAGCAGCGCTTGGTGGGGAGGGACGACTTCACCAAGATTCCCAACGGCCTTCCGGGCATCGAATGGCGCATGGGCCTGCTGTACCACTACGGCGTGGCTCAGGGCCGGTTCTCGCTCAACAGGTTCGTGGAGATCACCTCGACCAACGCGGCGAAGCTGTTCGGCCTGTACCCGCGCAAGGGCGAGATCGCGCCAGGATCGGATGCGGACCTGGTGATGCTCGATCCTGCGGCTACCACGACGCTGGCCCTGGACACCCAGGTCACCAACTGCGACTACAACCCCTATGAGGGCACGGTCCTGCAGGGCGCCATCCGGGAGGTGCTCCTGCGCGGCCGGGCTATCGTGCGCGACGGCCGCTACGTAGCGTCAAAGCCGGCGGGGAGCTTTGTAAGGAGCGCCGAGTCCGCCGCACTCAGCAGCTCCACACTCGTTTCCTGAAAGGAGATCCGGATGATCAGGACCGCACTCGTCCAGATGGGCACGGAGTACGACACGGAGAGCAACGTCAAGCGGGCCGAACACCTGGTGCGTGAAGCGGCGGACCGGGGCGCCCGGATCGTATGCCTCCAGGAGCTGTTCCACACGGTGTACTTCCCCTTCGAGATGAACGCACGCCATCTCGATCTGGCCGAGCCGATCGACGGTCCCACGATGGAAGCCATGCGCGAGTTGGCCCGCGAGCTGCAGATCGTCCTGATCGCCCCCATCTACGAGAAGGCGCTCGACGGCCTGCTCTACAACAGCGCCCCGGTGATCGGCCCGGACGGCGACCTGCTGGGCATCTACCGCAAGAGCCACATCCCGATCGTCTCGGTTCCGACTCTTACCGGGGTGGAGAAGTACTACTTCGCGCCTGGTGACACCGGGTTCATCACCTTCCCCACGCCCTTCGACGTGACGATCGGGATCCTGATCTGCTACGACCGCCACTTCCCCGAAGCAGCCCGCACCCTGGCGCTCAACGGAGCCCAGATCGTCTACGTCCCCACCGCCACCACCGGCATGAGCCGTTACCTGTGGGAGCTGGAACTCCAGGCCCACGCGGTCGACAACATCTACTACGTCGGCGGCGTGAACCGCGTGGGGGTGGACGAAGGAGGTTCCGACTCGCACTTCTACGGGTCGTCGATGTGGGTGGATCCCAAAGGGAGGATCATCTCGCAGGCGAGCGACGCCGAGGACGAGGCCCTGGTCGCCGATCTGGACCTGTCGGTCATTCCCCGGATCCGCAACGACTGGGGTTTCTTCCGTGACCGCAGGCCGGACCTGTACGGACAGCTGAGTAACTGATCAACCGATTACAAGGAGCGAACCGATGGACCTGGGCCTGAAGGACAAGGTAGTCGTGGTGACCGGCGCCAGCCGCGGGATCGGGCGGGCGATCGCGCAGGCGTTCGCCGCCGAGGGCGCTCGGGTGGCCGCCCTGGCCCGGACCGCCGATGATCTGGCGCGCACGGTCGAGATGCTGGAGGGCGAGGCCGGCGCCCACCTGGCCCTGACCTGCGACGTGACCGATCCCGATCAGGCCGCGTCGGCTCTCGACCGGGTGCGGTCCGAACTCGGGGGCCTCGATGTCCTGGTCAACAACGCCGGCCGACGGCAGAACTTCAGCCGGCTCGACACCCTTGAGCTGGAGGAGTGGCGCCTGGCGATCGAGGCCAACCTGTCCTCCGTCTTCTACATGTCCCGGGCGGCGGCCACCTCGATGATCGAGCAGCGGTCCGGTTCGATCGTCAACATCTCATCGATAGCGGGTCCGGTGGCGTTCGCCAGCATCGGCGCCTACTCGGCCGCCAAGGCGGGGGTGATCGCCCTCACCAAGGTGATGGCGATCGAATGGGCCGAGTTCGGCATCAGGACCAACTCGGTGGCCCCCGGCTGGACCGAGTCCTACATGAACTACGAGCTCCGGACCGACCCCGCCAACCGCGAGCTGTTCGAGTCGATCCGCGACCAGGTCGTGATGAAGAGGTTCGCCGACCCATCCGAGACCGCCAACGCGGTGCTGTTCCTGGCCGGAGACTCGGCCAGCTACATCACCGGCGAGACCATCTTCGTCGACGGAGGCTGGACAGCCGAAGGCTGGGTAGCGGACTAGCCGCAGCGGTCAACCTCTAAAGCTCTCGGCGGGTCCTGCCGGCCCCGGCCACGCCTCTAGGCACGCGTCGGTTGCCCGGTTTTAACCGAGTACTCCTGCTGCCCGATGTCTTCGGTTGGCCGCGTTCTGTGACCCGTCGTGGGTGCCGCGGGCTCTGTGTCCCGAACAAGGGTCTTGAACATGTCACGGGCCTGCCACATACTTACGGCAGTCACAAGCACCACCGGTTTCTTGCTATTCGACGTCGAGGGAACCGGAACCGGGATCAATTCGGGAGC
>VXRE01000009.1 GCA_009838635.1 Acidimicrobiia bacterium
GGGGGGAGCACGGGTTTTTCGCGACTTGGGACTTCGGAGCGTTCTTGAGGCAGAGGGCGTCATATATGACGTCCTGATCCTCAGGAACAGGGCACCATCTGTGACGTCCTGATCCTCAGGAACAGGGCACCATCTGTGACGTCCTGAACCTGAGGTTCGCCGCGCGGTGGCCAGGCCGGGAGCTTGGTTTCGGGGCATAGCCGGGCCACTAACGTATGGAGCCGATTCCCGGGCGGACCCACCGATGACCGATTCCAAGACCGAGGCGCTTTCCTCGACCCTTGCCAGCACCATCGATCCCATCCTGCAACGGCCCCTTGCCGAGTTGGGTTACATAACTTCGGCCCGGACGAAGCGCCTGGGAGCGGCGGTGATAGACGTGCTACTCCCGGTACCCGGCCCGCCGGGACATGCCCTGATCGAGACCGTCACGGCCGCGGCCCGGTCCGTTCCCGGGGTGCGTTCGGTCCAGATCCGGCACGAGTTGATGACCGACGAGCAGCGTGAGGACCTCATGAACCGGGTGAGGGGCGAGAAGCGGCCCGTCGGTGGCCCCGGCTCCTCTACCTACGTGATCGCGGTGTCATCCGGAAAGGGCGGGGTGGGCAAGTCCTCGGTGACGACCAACCTGGCGGTGAGCCTCGCCGGCCTGGGCCACAGGGTCGGGGTGATCGACGCCGACGTATGGGGATACTCGATTCCGAAGATGCTGGGCGCCGAGGGCGCTCCGGCCGTGATCGCCGACTCGATCATCCCGCTGCGCGCCCACGGGGTGTCGGTCATCTCGATCGACTACTTCGTGCCGGACGGCCAGGCGGTGGTCTGGCGAGGGCCCATGCTCCACAAGGCTCTGGAGCAATTCCTGACCGACGTGTTCTGGGACGAACCCGAGTTCCTGCTGATCGACATGCCCCCCGGAACGGGCGATATCGCCATATCGATATCCCAGTTCGTGCCCAGGGCACGCGTACTCCTGGTCACCACGCCCCAGCCAACCGCCAGCCGGGTGGCGTCGCGGGCGGCTCGAATGGCCGATCGTGTCGACCAGAAGGTCATCGGTGTGGTCGAGAACATGAGCTGGTTCGTGGGCGACGACGGCAAGCACTACGAGATCTTCGGATCGGGTGGCGGAGCCGACCTGGCCGAGGCTACGGGTGTGGACCTCCTGGCGCAGATCCCGATCCTGGAGGCCATGCGATCCGGCGCCGATCGGGGTGACCCCGTCATGGTGGCCGCGCCCGGCAGCGAGGCGGTGCACGCCTTCGAGGATCTGGCCGCCCGTCTCGTCGAGACCCGACCCCGCATCAGGATGCATCCGGAGCTTCGGATCGGCTGACCTCGCGCAGGCCCGGGCCGGCTTGTCAGACGCTCTTCTAGAGCCAGATCAGGGTGAGGAGCCCGATTCCCACGCAATAGGCGGCAAACGGAACGAGGCTCCGGCGGGCAAGGCGATCGATCAGGAACTTGATGGCCCAGTATCCGCACACGCCGGCCATCAGCGTCCCGATCGCCAGCTCGATCGACAGGCTCGAGGCCGAGCCCAGGTTGATGAACTCCCGCAGGCCGGCGCCGAGGATGGCCGGGATGGCGATGATGAAGCCGAACCGTCCCGACTCCTCCGGCGACAGTCCCCGCAGGATTCCGGCGGTGATGACCATCCCCGCCCGGGAGATTCCGGGCAGGAGGGCCAGTGCCTGGAACAGCCCGATCACTACGGCGTTCCCCGTGGTGAGATCCTCGGCCCGCCCGGAACCACGGCTGACGAACCGGGTCAGGAACAGCACCCCACCGGTGGCCACCAATGCCACCCCCACGCCGGTGGCTGACTCCTGGAATCTCTCGACAGCCGATGAGAACAGCAACCCGACTATCCCGGCCGGGACCGTCGCGACCACGACCATGGCCGCCATCCGTCGGGCGGCCGGATCCCGCCTGAGCCCGCCCAGTATCCAGGCGACGTCCCGGCGGTAATACGCGACCACGGCGGCAAGGGTGCCCAGGTGGAGGACCGCCGACGTGGACAGATCGGGCGGCTCGAGCCCGAAGAGGTCGGGAATGATCCGTAGGTGCCCGCTCGACGAGACCGGCAGGAACTCGGTGATGCCCTGGACGAGTCCCCAGACCACGGCTTCCAGCATGCCTCAGGAGGGTACCCGGAAGATCCCGCGCAACGGGTGCACGCGCTCGTGGCCCTGGTCCTCGACTCCGAACCGCGGGATTCGTCTACCTGCGCCCAGAGATTGCAGGAGGTCCGGTCACGCCGGGCCTTCGATCAGCACCGAGACACGGTCCTCGGCGATCGCCACCGCCGCAGTGGCTGCCCGGTCGGGTGGGAAGGCCACCGAACCGACCAGTCCGTCGCTCTGGTAGTCACCGGGACGGACGCTGGTCACCAGTCCGCCGATCGGTGGCAGGGCCCGCTCGCCTGACGGGGGGAGGATCACCAACTGGACACTCATCCCGGCGGTGGTCTCGGCCGGGACGGCTACGTCGAGCAGCCACCAACCGGGTGGAACCAGGATCGGGGCGTCGGTGGTGTCGCCGGGCAGGAGCGGATGGCCCGTCGTCAGGTCACGGTCGGCGAACCCTGTGCCGAGCACGGGCTCGAGCACGCCGCCTGCCACGGTCCTCCACTCGAGAGCGCCCTCCACCGATTCCCCGCGGGCCACGTCACGGGTGACGTAGGGATGCCGGGCGCTGGAGGTAGGGCGAATCTCCACCCAGAGGCTGACGATGACCATCAGGCCGACGAGCGACCAGCGCAGGTACGGAGGGCGGGTCAACCAGAGCACGCCCGGCAACGTATCGCTGTTCCGGCATGGATTGAAGAGGCTTGTCACCAGCCTCCGGGCGCCCCGCCGCTCCTATCCGAGCAGGTCGATGCGGAAGCGCCGCTCGGCTGCGGCGATAGCGTCCTGGGAATCCATGGAGAACCACGACCGGCCGTCCTCTCCCCAGGACGACCAGACCTCCCGTTCCAGCCGGGTCCAGGGCACCGACCGGAGCAGCTGCTGTATCGACCCTCCGGACCGGAGTATCCGGGTGGCCTCGTCAAGGCAGTCCGCGGAGTAGGCGGCGCAGGTCACCTGCGGACGTTCGTCGACACAGACGGCCGTCTGGTCGTTAGCTGCCCACTCGGCCAGGCGGTCCAGCGTTCCGGATCGCACCAGCGGTTGATCGACCGCCACCACCACCAGGGGGCACCTGAAGACATCCAACGCGGTCTGGAGCCCGCTCAATGGTCCGGCCGGGCCGGGTTGCAGGTCGGGAATCGCCTCCAGACCCGCTACGCCCTGGGGGCGTCCCACCATCACGACCCGGTCGAATGCGGCCATGGCATCGGCCACCCATCCTGCCATCGGGCGGCCGCCCACCTCGACCAGGGCCTTGTCGCTCCCCATGCGGCGAGACTCACCGCCCGCCAGGATGATCCCGACCACACCCCTCATTCACGTCACCGGTACCCGTTCGAGTATCACCGGGCCGGCAGCACTAGCCGTCGTTCTCGGCGCCTGCTTTGGCGGGCTCCTTCTTGGATGCGGCGCCGTTAGAGGAACCGTCGGTCTTCTTGTCCTTCTTGTCTCCGGACCCTTCCCTCTTACCGGAGGTGGAAGGCTTGGAACGTGAGTCCGTGACGTAGAAGCCCGACCCCTTGAAGACCACTCCGGCGGGGAACAGCACCTTGCGCAGGGCGACCTCCAGGCACTCCGGGCAGGTATCGAGCGGCTCCGCCGAGAAGCTCTGGAAGATCTCGAACCGGTGACCGCATTCCTTGCACTGATAGACATAGGTGGGCATTTCGCAGAGACTCCGGTCGGGACTGGGAAACGGCCCGCGACTATGGACCGCAACGGCGAGATCATACCAGCACCCTCCTAGACTCCACCGGAGATGCTGATCGGTGCTATCGCCCTCTTCCTCGCCGCCTACCTGCTGGGTGGTGTCAACATGGCCCTGGTCGTGTCCCGGGCCAGGGGAGTGGACATCCGGGCGGTGGGGAGCGGCAATCCGGGCGCGTCCAACGTCTTGCGTGCGGTCGGTAAGGGCCCGGCAGTCGTCGTCTATCTGGTCGACCTGGCGAAGGGTTTCCTACCCGCCGTGGTCGGGTCGCTCGCCTGGTCACCCACCATCGGAACCGTGGCCGGCCTGGGGGCGGTGCTGGGTCACTGCTACCCGGTCTACCAACGGTTCCGGGGAGGCAAGGGAGTGGCGACGGCCGGCGGCGTGATGCTGGCCGTGGCGCCCCTGGTCATGGTGGCCATGGTGATCGTCTACGGGGTGGCGCTGGCCTCCTCGCGTATCTCGGCGGTCGGGTCCCTGGCGGCGGCGGTGGTCTCGATTCCGGCCCTGCTGCTCACCGGTCAGCCGGGCCCGACCGTGGCCTGGTTCGGGTTGATAATGGCGCTGATCGTGTTCCGGCATCGCTCCAACCTGAGCCGTCTCCGCTCCGGCACCGAGAACCGGCTCGCCTGATGCGCCGTACGGTTACGCCGCGATGAGGGTAGACGTCGCGCTGGTCCCGGCCGCCGGCCGCGGAACGCGGATGCGGCCCGCCACCAACGCCATCCCCAAGGCCCTCTTGACGGTCGTGGATCGTCCCAGTATCCAGTGGGTGGTGGAGGAAGCGGCCCGGGCCGGGGTCACGGAGGTGGTGGTGGTGGTCGATCCCGACGGCGGGGCGATCATCGAGCGACACTTCGAGGAGTCGCGGTTCCTGCCCGGCCTCTCCGGTGTCAAGGTACGGACTGTCGTCCAGGAAGAGGCGAGGGGGCTGGGACATGCTGTGCTGGCCGGCCGGGAGGCCATCGGTCTGCGGCCCTTTTTCGTGATGCTGGCCGACGACCTGATCCATCCACAGGAGGATCTGCTCGGCCCACTGACTCGAGCCGCTGACCCGGACACCTCCGTGGTGTACGTCCGGAGGCTGCCGGACGAGATGATGGGTGCGAAAGGAGTGGTCGTTCCCCGCTCGGGCCCCTCCGATTCGGTGATGGAGATCGGGGGGGCGGTGGAGAAACCGGGTGCGGCCCGGGCCCCCTCCGATTACGCAATCCACGGCCGCTACCTGTTCATGCCCGAGGTGTTCGATCACCTGCCGGGCATCGCCCCCGGCTACGGCGGTGAGATACAGCTCACCGATGCCGTGGACTCGCTTGCCCGGGCAGGCCGATGCCGGGCATACGTGGCCGACGTAGAACTGCTCGATGTCGGCAACCCGCTGGGATACCTACGGGCGAACACCGTGCTCGGCCTCGCCGATCCCGCCTACCGTGAGGGTTACCGCTCCATAGTCGACGATCTTCTGGTGGAATGATTCCATGCGATCCCTAGAGAAGGCTCAACGCGACGTGCTGGCCGCCGTTCCGCCCCTTCCGGTGCTCGAGCTTCCCGTGTGGGACGCCCAGGGGCTGGGCCTGGCGAGTCCGGTGGTGGCACCCCACGACGTTCCCCCCTTCACCAATTCGGCCATGGACGGGTACGCGGTGCTGGGCGCCGATGTCGGGGAGGCGCCGGTGACCCTGCGGCTTCTCGAGGATGTCCCGGCGGGCCATGTCGCGCATCAGGCCGTCCGCCGGGGCGCGGCCATCAAGATCATGACCGGCGCACCCATGCCGGAGGGCGCCGATACGGTGGTCAAGGTCGAGGACACCGAACCCTTGCCGGACGGAGTGCGGATCATGGCGGCCACGCCGACCGGCACAGCGGTACGCCCCGCCGGGGGGGACCTGGCAGCCGGGGATCCGGTTTTTCCCGCCGGGGAAAGGCTCACGCCCCCGCATCTGGCCGTGCTGGCATCGCTGGGAGTGAGCCCGCGAGTACATCGCCGGCCCAGGGTGGCGATGCTGTCCACAGGCGACGAGGTCCTGCCGCCGGAGACCGGGAACCTGGGTCCCGGCCAGATCCGGGACACCAACCGGCCGCTCCTGGCGGCCATGCTGGACGAGCTGGGGGTCGAAGTCGTCGACCTGGGCATCGTGGGCGATGACGCTGACGTGCTCCGCAGCACCCTGGAACGGGGGGCCGGGGAAGCCGACATGGTGCTGACGTCGGGTGGTGTGTCGATGGGGGAGTACGACCTCGTGAAGATCATCCTCCGGGAGCTCGGCACCATCGACTTCTGGAAGGTGGCGATGCAGCCCGCCAAACCCTTCGCCTTCGGCCACATCGAGGGGACGCCGCTTCTTGGCCTGCCCGGCAATCCGGTGTCGGTGATGGTGGCGTTCGAGCAGTTCGCCCGCCCGGCCCTGTTACAGATGATGGGCTGCCGGGCCTTGTTCCGGGCCCAGGCCGTGGCCCAGGCCGCCGAGACCTGGCGGACGGATCCGGCCAAGACTGTCTTCACCAGGGCGGTCACCGAGATCGAGAACGGGACGACGCTGGTTCGGAGCAGCGGAAGCCAGTCGTCCAACGTGCTCTCTGCGTTGGCCCGGGCCGATGCCTTCGCGGTCATTCCCGTGGGCACGGGATGGGTGCATCCCGGTGACCCGGTCACCATCGAGCTGTTCCGGTCGCCGGAGGCTCGGACCGCTTCGGAAGTTCTCGATGGGTGAGGGAGGCCTCACCCACACCGACGCCCGAGGCCGGGTCAGGATGGTGGATGTGGGTGGCAAGCCGGTCACCGAGCGTCGGGCTATGGCAGAAGCGCAGGTGTCCATGTCCGATGCCACGCTCGACCTGATCTTCGAGGGCGCCCTACCCAAAGGCGACGCCATCGGTACGGCCCGCCTGGCCGGGATCATGGGCGCCAAGAGGACCTCGGACCTCATCCCGCTATGCCATCCGATCTCGCTGTCCGAGGTGGCGGTCGAGATAGAGAGGGCCTCCTCGGCGGCCCGGATCCGGGCCTCGGTGCGCAACGCCGACCGTACCGGAGTGGAGATGGAGGCCATGACCGCGGTGGCGGTGGCCGCGCTGACCTTGTACGACATGATCAAGGGGGTGGAGCGGGGCGCCCGGATCGAGAGCGTGCATCTGCTCCACAAGACAGGTGGGCGCTCGGGGGAGTGGTCAGCCTCCGGGCCCGGCGAGTAACTCACCCGCCCCCCCGCCAGAGGCGGTCGCCCGGCCGGGAAATCCTTGGCATTGGCAGTGCCCGGATATAAGCTCTCCCGGGGTTAGTCGATCCGGGAGACGGCCTCGGAGATGCCTTGGGCCATATTTCTAGCAGTCGCGGCTGTTTGGGCGATGTTTCTCATTCCGAGATGGTGGGCCGATCGCGCCAGCCAGAGTCCCGGCTCCACACGCCCCGACTTCAGACCCCTCCAGCGATCGAACTCCGAAGCTGGATTCGGTCGGCAGATCGAACGGGTCTTGGCCCGGTCGGACGAGGATGGCGGCCCGGTTACCCATAGAGAAGCGGTGCTGGCCCGTCGGCGCCGAATGGCGTCGGTTCTCCTAGGTGCTGCCGTAGCCAGCCTCGCTGCCTGGTTCGTTCTCAACAGCCTGTGGATGCTTCTGATTCACGTCATCGTGGATGCGGTGTTTGTCTGGTACATCATGATGCTGCGCCGGATACGGGCATTCCGCGAGGACGTGAACGCTCTTTTCGCCGACCACGAATACGTTGCCCCCACCCGTGACCACTCCGCTATAAGGGTCGTGCAGCCTCGCTAGCGGTCCGTCTGGGGAAGGTCGATGGCCGCCAGAACAATCCGGTTACCCCTCGGTCACACCACCAGGTTCTGATGAGCAAGCTGGACCTGTCCTCCATTGAGAAGGTTGCGCGGGCCGAGTTGGGCCCCAAGTTCGCGGCCCGCGAGGTGGCGATCGCCAACGGACGGCAGGTGATCCGGTTCTCCGCCAAGGCGATCCGTGCAGGTCACCGGGGTGAGTTGGAGAGAGCCGGAGCGATGCTGGCCGAGGCCGGGGAGCTACTGGCCGAATCGACGGCAGCCGTCGCTGATCATCCCGACATCAAGATAGGGATACTCAACGACGCGGCCAAGGAGTACGCCGAGGCGCACCTGTTCCTGGCCCTGGCCAGGGGAGACGAGCTCCCGACGGCCGCCGAACTGGGAACGCGGATGGCGCCCTATCTCAACGGCCTGGGCGAAGCCGTGGGGGAGTTGAGGCGAAGGCTTCTCGATCAGCTGAGAGGAGAGGACTTCGCCGAGGCAGAGCGGTTGCTGGAGATCATGGACGAGGTGGTGGACCTGCTGGCCTCGCTCGACTACCCCGACGGCATGACCGGCGGCCTGCGCCGTACCACCGACGTCGCCCGCAGCCTCACCGAACGGAGCCGGGCTGATCTGACCTCGGCCCTGGTCGCCGACCGCATCCGCCAGGACATTGCCGCCCTCAGCGACCGGCGAGAGCCCGACTGAAGCTCGATCCCGGCTGCGTTCCCTTGCCGAAGGGCGGGTAGAATGAGCGTTCCTCCAGGGGCTGTAGCTCAGTTCGGCAGAGCACCTCGTTCGCAACGAGGGGGTCAGGGGTTCAAATCCCCTCAGCTCCACCGTAACGTTTCGTACTATCCCACGGGGCCTCTGACCAGCAACCTTGTTGGATTGCCTGGTCGATCCTTGTTCCTAGAGACTTCAGTTGGCACCCCTTAGTCCCGCATCCAGGTAGTACTTGAGGTAGTAACCACCTGCCAGACCGAGCCTGTCGGTGGCCGGCGGACCGCCGTGCCCCAATGAGTTCATCCGGATCGACATGGCCGGTGACACCGTATTGGAGGCGGCGCGTGCCGCGCTGGTCGGCCTGATGCCGCTGACAGGTGACCTTGCGGCGTCGAGACCCGATGTAGTCAACCCGCGGGCAGCCGGTCCGACAAGGGGGAGAGCAGGTGGCTCCCGAGCATGGGCCCGGGGATAGGCGTGTGGTCGGCGCACCGGCGATCCGGCAGGTGATCTGAAGCTCCTGGTGCGCCAGTCGACTAGAGATCAACCGACTGCCGACCCGACAAGGCTGCCTATGTACCAGGCCAGTACGCCGCCGAGTCCGGCGATCAGCATGTTCTCGAACCCGGCGCGAACCATGCTCGTGCGGGCCACGATGGCCTTGACCGAGCCGACGATGAACAGTCCGACGGAAGTCAGGGCGGCGGCCCACCAGAGCCCTACGCCGGTGTCGTTCGTCAAGACGAAGGGGAGGACTGAGGTGCTCGAGCCCGCCAGAAAGAGCAGCCCCGACATGGCCATAGCGACAACGGGAGAACGACGCTCCGAGTCGACGATGCCGAATTCCAGCACCTTCATCGCGTTCAGCATGCCCTCGTCCGAACGGTCGAACGCCTCCACGATGTTCCTGACATCGTCATCGTGAAGCCCCATGTCGGAGAACATGTCGCCCAGCTGCTCCAACTCCTTCTCGCGGTGGTGGCGAATGTGCGAGCGCTCCAAATCCAACTCCGCCGCCAGGACATCGTCCTGAGACTTGGTTGCCAGGTACTCCCCAGCGGCCATGGAAATGGCGCCCGCGATCGCGCCGGCCACCCCCGCCAGCAGGACTTGGTCGGTGTTGAGACCTCCGCCGACAACCCCGGCCACGAGCAACAGCATCGAGACGAGCCCGTCGTTGACACCCAGAATGATGTCCCGCCAGTACGGCCGGCTCTCGCCGATATGGTCCTCGTACGGGGGGACGCCCTCTTCGGCGTGCCGTGCCGATGTCAGTCCCTTCCTCTTCACTGTGCCGGTCTCCTTGGTCTCAATCCGGTGCGCATCGTGCACGCTACTAGCGGGTCATCGCGGTTGAACGGTCGGGGGAGCGGCCTGGTTCACGGATGTAGATGGCGAGACCTTGGACGGGACGTTGAGCCTGATCGTTGCGGTACTCGTGGCGTCTATGACATTGCCAC
>VXRE01000169.1 GCA_009838635.1 Acidimicrobiia bacterium
CCCCTACACCGAGGCGCTGCTGCGGGCCGCCCCCCGTCCCGACCCCTCCCACAAGACCGACCACGTCTACCTGGTCGGCGAGCAACCCTCCGCCCTGGACCGGGCCCCGGGCTGCCCCCTCTACGGGAGGTGCCCGATCGCCGAGGACGTCTGCGCCGACACCCCCCAGGTGCTGGTGGACATCGGCGCCCAACACCGCGTCGCCTGTTGGAAGCGGACTTGAAGCTACGGGTAGCAACCGACATCGGCGGCACCTTCACCGACGTGGTGGCGTACGACCCGGACCTCGGCAGGTACACCACCGCCAAGGCCCCCAGCCGCGGCGACGACCTGGCCGGCGGGGTGATGGACGCCCTCGCTCTCGTGGTCGACGACCCGGCGGGGATCGAGTCCTTCGTGCACGGCTCCACGGTGGGCCTCAACGCCTTCCTGCAACGGAGGGGCGAGCGGGTCGTCCTCCTGGCCACCAGCGGCGCCAGCGACATCTACCACGTGGCCCGGGGCAACCGCCTCGACATGTTCAACATCCGCTACCGCAAGCCCGTTCCCCTCATCCCGCGCCGCGACATAATCCCCGTGGGCGGGCGGCTCGACTCGGACGGCAACGAGCTGGCCCCCCTCGACCACGACGACCTCCGTCGAGCGGCCGAGCGCATCCGCTCCGAGGAAGTGCGCTCCGTGGCCGTGGCCTTCCTGTTCTCCTACGTCGACCCCTCCCACGAGCTGGCCGCGGGCGAGACACTGGCGGAACTGCTGCCCGAGGTGTCCGTCTCCCTCTCCCACCAGGTGGCGGCCGAATGGCGGGAGTACGAACGGACCGCATCCACGGTCATGGACGCCTACATCGCCCCCTCCGTGTCCCGGTACATGGCCGACCTCTCCACCCGGCTGGCCGGCCGGGGGATGGAGGCCCCCCTGCGGGTGATGCAGTCCAACGGGGGAGTCATCTCCGCCCGCTCCGCCTCCGAACGACCCCTCCAGACCCTCCTGTCCGGCCCCGTGGGGGGCGCGGCCGGAGGCGTGGCGCTCTCCGAGGTCCTGGACCGGCCCAACCTGATCTGCATCGACCTGGGGGGCACGAGCTTCGACGTGAGCCTGATCACCGCCGGCCACGCCGACAGTTCCCCCTCGGCCCTGCTGGAGGGCCTCCCCGTGCTGATGCCGGTGGTCGACATCCACACCATCGGGGCGGGAGGCGGCTCCCTCGCCTACCAGGAGGCCGGCGGCCTGCGGGTGGGACCCGAGAGCGCCGGCGCCCATCCCGGCCCCGCCTGCTACCGAAGGGGCGGGACCCAACCCACCGTCACCGACGCCAACCTGTACCTGGGCAGGATCGACCCCGGCTACTTCCTGGGCGGCAACCTCTCCCTCGACGTAGATGCGGCCCGGCAGGCCCTCGAGGATCTAGGTGCCAGGCTGGGACTGGACGGGGAGAAACTCGCACTCGGGATCATCGAGGTGATCAACGCCAAGATGTCCCAGGCCATCCGCACGCTGACCGTGGAACGGGGGATCGAACCCCGGGAGTTCAGCCTGGTGGCCTTCGGAGGCGCCGGGCCCATGCACGCCGTGGCCCTCGCCCAGGAGCTGGGCATAGCCGAGGTGATCGTGCCCCCCGACCCGGGCGGCTTCTCGGCCTGGGGCATGCTGCAGTCGGCGGTCCGCCAGGACTTCAGCGAGGCCTTCTTCCGGGACTTCACCGACCTCGACACCACCGACATGGAGGCTCGCTTCGCCAACCTCGGAGAGAATGCCGTCTCCAGCCTGCTCGGAGAGGGCGTGGCCCACGATGCCATCTCCCTCGTACCGCGCCTCGACATGCGCTACCAGGGCCAGGAGCACACCCTGACCGTCACGCTCCCTAACGGCGCCTCCCCGTCCGCGGACGGCCATCTCGCCGGCCTGCGCAGACGCTTCGAGGACACCTACCGCGCCCGCTACGGCCACTCCAACCCCGACGCCTCGCTCGAGACCGTCAACCTGCGGCTCACCGCGCTCGGCGACGTGGGACGCCCCCTCCTCCAGCCCAACTACCGTCCCGACCGCCCCTCCGACGAGCCGTCCAAGACCACCCCGGTCCTGTTCGCCACCGGTTCCTATCCCACCAACCGGTTCCACCGCGAGTACCTGATGCCCGGCAGCGCCATCGCCGGCCCCGCCATCGTCGAGGAGGCCACCGCCACCACCGTCATCCCCCCCGAAGGCTCCGCCACCATCGACGAGTACGGCTGCCTGATAATCAAGGCCCCGCCGCTGTAGCATGCTCTAGACGGCCGCCGCCGGCCACCACGCAGGTCTTGGAGACGATCAAATGCAGCGCGACTTCCTCAGCGTTGGGGTATGTTTTACACTGCTACTCGGTATACTGTAGTGACGAAGCAGAAGAAGGAGCCACCGATGGCTGCGACTGACACTGCCGTCGCAATAACTGCAAAAGACACCACTGCAATCGCTCGATGGGCTAAGGCCGCAATCGCTCAGGCCAAGGTAGAGGCCATGAGCGATCCGGCCGGCTACTTCGCCACCGTTCCGTCCTGCAAGGGTGCGTGGGCTAGCGGGTCTACTCCTGAGGCGGCCATCCGCGAGCTCGAAGACGTTCTGGCTGATTGGGCAGAGGTCCACCTGCGCACCGGGAACCAGCCACCGCTACCAGCCATGGGCGGCATAAGCCTCGGCTGATGAGCCGACGGCTAACCCCCGTCAGCCACCGCGATCTCCTGAGGAAGCTCCGTAGCCTTGGCTGGGAAGGACCGATGAGGGGTTCGAAGCACTCGCACATGGTGCGACCGGGGCGAGAGTATCCCCTGACCATCCCGAACCCGCATTCCGGTCAGGAAGTGAGCGTACCCCTGCTCCGGCAGATCCTGCGCCAGGCCGGCATCTCGCGAGACGAGTGGCTGGACGGATGAGAGTGCGACCCGCCGAGTGACGAAGGCTCCGCCACCATCGACGAGTACGGCTGCCTGATCATCAAGGCGCCTCCCATATAGAACACTCGGCATGCTCCTGACATGGGCGTTTCGCCCGGTCGGGACTCGTATGTGATTTCCAAGCATCAATACAGTAGGGAGACACATGCCGATACTGGCTTGAGAAGGTTGTGATACTCAGACAACTCAAAACACGAGTAAGTGTGAAGTAGGATGCGAGGCGGCGGCTGGCCGGGCGCTACCTTGCTAGCTCTACCGACCCCGGCTGGCCGCCACTCGTAATGAGTATTGCTCGCCCTTCCATCCTACCCGACACGGCATCGAACCGGAGCCGGGGCTCCCGAAGCCTGCCTAGGAGCTCTCAACCACGCAAACCCGTCCACACGCATGCCTCTTGTCTGCTGGTCGGGATGGTGGTAGGTATTGTTGAGAAGAATCCGGTCCAAAGGTGAGGTGAACATGGCCGCTCCCGTTTCCGAGTCACTGGTGGACGCCAAGAACGAGGCGGTCAAGGGAGAGTTGCGGTCCGAGTTTGCCCGAGCTGTCGCGGACCTGCGGAACCACATGCTACGGACGACGCAGTGGGTCACCGGCTGGGTCACCGTCGTAGGTGGTGTCGTCATCGCGGTGCTGCGATGACGAGCAGGAAACGCGACGCCACTATCTCCGTCGCGCTGCTTGCCGTACCAACTACTATTCGGTTACGGTGACTCGCATGCTGAACCTCGCGGACGAGATCCAGAACGCACGTATCAAGTACGAAGCGCTTGCCAAAAGGCTCAACGACCTCGCAGCCGAGCTGACCAACACGTCCCACTTCCGCAGCCCCGACGACTACTCCAAGGCGACAATGGAACTCCGCGCCCAGTTGATTGCCATCCAGGAAGAGATAGAGTCCACACTGGCCTACATCGATCGATCGGCCGACCTCACCGACTAGCGAATCGGTCGAACCACTGGTGCAAGAACGAGCTCCCGGTGACCCCAGACAACCTGTGGACGGTGCCGCACCACTCCAAGCCAACGACTTCCTGACAATCGGAAGCCCCACCGCTATGAAGCCAGGCCCGATCACTATCGGTAACTTCCGTTGACAGCTCCTCATTAGCCATTCTGGAGCGCGAATCTCCTAGTTTCGGGGCCGCGAATCTCAACATTGGGGTAGCGCAATTCCCATGTTTTCGTTCGGGAAGTGTCCGCCCGTAACCGGTGATCACACCAACCAACCGCTGACGGCTCTCCGCACTCCCTCGTCGACCGCTGCCTCGCATGAGATAAGACACCGCAAGAGACCGCAGCTTGCGGCAGGAAAGCAGCAATGGAGCGGAAATCCCTCTAGGACTGCCACCCGCCGCTCTTGGTCTTGTTGTAACGGGGATTTCTGCCGCGGTTCCCCCGACGATGCCTCGCCAGAGTCGCCCCTTCCCAACGCCGTGCCGCCTTGCGCGACATGCCCGTAGTCTCCACGCGCAGCCGGCCTCGTTTGCCTGCCCGTCGGTGCTGAGAAACCCGGCTCCGGGGGTTTTTCGATATTCCAACGTAGTTGACTCGACCTCTCGGGCCCCGGAGCGTGTACCCCCGTACGCGGCCACTGCCTCGCCGACCGGAGTATCTCCTTCGACTTGCCATTCCGACTTATCCTCTCTCTCGGCTCAGCCCCAACGGGGCACCTTGCTACTGCGCCCAAGTCCTACAAGGACGGCGCTCATCAGAGCGTATCGGCAAGCTGTGACATGCAACTTGACCTCCAGCGGGGTGGGCCCTCCGCAGGCGCTGACAGCGCAACCGCCGAAGCTCAGGTGCTCCCCCGGAGGATCTGTCGATCATTGTCCATGTACCGACGTGGCTCTTCAAGCGGGTGTGCCGCCTCTCCAGATCCTTCCTCATCTAGCCGAATGACGGGTCAGCGCTTGGGCTCAAGTCCAACCTCCGAGGAGGCCATCCGGGGAGTCGGAAGGCAACTGAATCAGCCCGTACCCGCCGGTCTAACATCTGCGGGCCGCTTTAGGCACTGTGTTATGGAACCTGCAACAGACGAAGACTCCACCATGAAACCCGACCCGATCACCATCGAGATCCTCCGGAACGCCTTCATCATGGCGGCGGAGGAGATGAACGCGGCGTTGATCCGTTCGGCCTACACGCCGGTGATCTACGAGTCGAAGGACTGCGCGGTGGCTCTCATCGACAGCAGGCACCGGGTGCTGGGCCAGTCCTCGGGGGTGCCCCTGTTCCTGGGCAACCTGGAGGCCTGCACCCTCGCCACCGAGGAGATGTTCGGGCGGTCCGTATGGGACCAGGGCGACATCTGGATCATGAACGACGCGTATTTGACCGGCACCCACATGCACGACGTGACGGTCTTCGCCCCCATCTTCTACCAGGGCGACCTGGCCGGCTTCGCCGCCTCCCGGGCCCACTGGCTGGACATCGGCGCCAAGGACCCGGGAGTGCCGATGGACTCGGTCGAGATCTTCCAGGAGGGGGTCCGCCTGCCTCCCACCATGGTGGTCCGTGGCGGCGAGCCCGTGCAGGACATCTGGGACATCATCGAGGCCAACGTGCGTTTCCCCCGCTCCGCCATCGGCGACATGACCGCCCAGTTCGCGGTGGCGTCCATCGGCGAGCACCGTTTGGGAGCCCTCTTCGACCGTTACGGGCGGGACACCGTGGAAGCCGCCGCCGAGGAGATCTTCCGCCAGAGCGAGCAACTCGACCGCGAAGCCATCCGAGCCATCCCCGACGGCGAGTACACCGCCGAGGGCTTCCTCGACTCCGACGGGGTGGGGGACGACCCGGTCCGCGTCAAGGTCAGGATCACCGTGGAGGGCGAGCGCCTGCTCTTCGACCTCACCGACGCGGACGGACCCGGCCAAGGCCCCATCAACTGCGGGGCCGTGCAGACCCTGTCCGCCTGCCGCCTGGCCTTCAAGTACCTGTTCAACTCCCATCACCCCGTCAACGGAGGCACCTTCCGCCCCCTGGAGGTGAAGACCCGGCCCGGCTCGATCCTCCACGCCCGGTCCCCGGCCGCCTGCCAGTTCTACTTCACCCCCCTGGGCCTGATGATCGACCTGATCTGCTCCGCCCTCTCGCCCGCCCTGGCCGACACCGTCCCCGCCGCTCACTACGGAGACGGGATGGTGTTCCAGTTCACCGGCATCAACCCCCGCACTGACGAGCTCTTCCTCGACAACGAGCCGCATGTGGGCGGATGGGGCGCCTCCCACGGCCAGGACGGTGAGGACGGCATGATCTGGACCCTGTCGGGCAACTTCCACGACATGCCCATCGAGGTGTTCGAGTCCAAGTTCCCCGCCCGGATCACCGAGTACGGATACCGCCAGGACTCCGCCGGCCCCGGCAGGTGGCGGGGAGGCAACGGCATCATCCGCGAGTACCGGATGACGACTGACACCGAGATGAGCCTCTGGTTCGAGCGCTCCGGCAACCCCGCCTGGGGACTCTTCGGCGGCAAGGGCGGAGCACCCCCCGACGTGGTCATCAACCCCGGAACCCCCAGAGAGACCCGCCGCCTCAAGACCAACCGCATGCCCCTCCGGGAGGGCGATGTCGTCCGCTGCTACACCGGCGGCGGAGGCGGCTACGGCGACCCCCTGGACCGCGACCCCCAAGCCGTCCAGGACGACCTCGCCGACGGCCACATCTCCCCCGAATACGCCCAACGCCACCACCGCTACGACACCCGGAAAGCCACCCAGGTCTGACCAAAGGTTCCTGATCAGGGCGAGGTGTCGAGAGCTATGTCTCTCCGAATCTCTCGAAACGGTCCGTGGCGTCGGCATGGGCTGCCAGCGCCGCGTCATCGAAGTCGGCTTGCGGCCGGGGCTCGAGGTCGAAGTGCCCGTACTCGTCGACTCCTCGCACCAGCATGGCCGACTCCCGCACCCCCACGGTCTGGCGCACGTGGGTGGGCAGGTAGCGGAAGGCGATCCCGATGCGACGGTCCGATGACGCGTTCGGCCGGGACCCGTGGACCGCCAGGACATGGTGGAGCGAGATCTCCCCGGCGGACAGGCTGAGGTCGAGGCCCTCGCTCTCATCGACTTCCACCATCACCTCCTGTCCTCGGGACAGCAGGTTGTCCTCCCCGAAGGTGTCGTGATGCGTGACCTGGCCCCACAGGTGGCTGCCCGGCACCACGCGGACGCACCCGTTCTCCTCGGTGCTGTCCGTGAGTCCCAGCCACGCGGTGATCACGTCCGGAGGTTCCAATCCCCAGTAGGTCGAGTCCTGGTGCCATGACACGAACCCCGGATCGCGTGGCTCCTTGATGAAGAAGTCGGTCGACCAGCACAGGATGTTGGGTCCGATGACCGCTTCGACGGCATCCAGGATCCGCGGATGCCGGATCAGCCGATCGAGCCATGTCCACACCAGGTAGGTTTTGAAGCGGTACTTCTCGGGCAACCCCTGGTGCTCGGCCTCGAAGGCCTCCAGGCGCCGGCGGCACTCCCGGGCTTCATCGGCCGAGAGGACAGGGATCGGGAAGTAGTAGCCGTCCCTGCGGTAAGACTCGCTGATGCTGCCATCGGACATGATCGATGTTCTCCTGCGTTAGCCGGCGGCTAGTTCCAGCATGCGTTCGTACATGGCCCGGGCGTCGAAGCCGGGGTTGCTGTCGGCCCAGTCGTCGACCACGCTGCGGGTGGCTTGCTTCCACTCATCCAGCTGGTCATCGTCAAGCTGGATCTTGACGATCCCAGCAGCCGCGTTTTCCTGGGCTGCGGTGATGCTGGCCCGGTCATAGAAGCCGGCTGCGGCATCGGAAACGGTCCTGCCCGCCACACCGTCCATGGCTGCCTGCTGGTCCGGTGACAGGCCGTTCCACGTGTCGAGGTTCATCACCAGGAATGATGCGAGGACGTAGCACCTGCACTCGGTGCCGCTCGCGATCACATCGGTCAGGTTGTGGGTGGCCAGAGCCGTGTCAACTGTCAGCAGACCGTCGATCTCGCCGGCGTCGATGGCGGCCCGCATGTCAGGCGCCGCCATGTTCACAGGGATGGCACCCAGGGCTGTGATCACCGCGGCCTGTACGGGGGTCGGTGATCGCAGGGTGAGCCCCGCTAGGTCGGTCACAGACGATGCGGTACCGTCCACCAGCCACAGGTCACCCGGGCCGGAGGTCCACAAACCGAGCACCTTCACGTCGGCGTACTCATCGCGCAAGGCCTCGAACTCCTCATACAAAGCCCACAGTGTCATGGTGGCTTGCGCACCGCTGCCGAACACGAAGGGCATCTCCACCACGCCGGTGGCCGGGAACCGTCCCGGCGAGTACCCCTGCAATGCCCAGCCGATGTCCTGGCCGCCCGCGGCCACGTTCCCGTAAGTCTCCGCCGCTGTGCTGAGAGCCTGTTCGGGATGGAACTCCACCCGCACGGTGTTGCCGGTGGCTTCCCACACGTCCTCCGCCCACTGGTCGAGGACCCCGACACGTACCGGGTGATCCGCCGCGAACGGATACCCCAAGCTGAGCGTCACCGGCTCGGAATCCTCCCCACCCGCACAAGCCGCCGCGACGACAGCCGACACCACCAGCACTACGAGAGCCCGCCACCGATTACGCACGTCTCCGGAGCTGTCCATTGGGAGACCGGCGTCGACAGCCATGATCACCGTCCTCGGATCTCCTCGAGGTAGCCGTCGGTGTCCTTGCCGCGGTCGAGGATGGCATAGACCCGCTCGATTGGATGTCGGGCAGCGGTCCGCTTGTGGATGAGGATTCCTCGCTCTGTGGGGGTCAATTCCACTTCGACATCGTGACTCAGGCCGAATCGCTCCCGCAACCTCCTGGGAATCGTGATCTGGCCCTTTCTGGACACCCGCATGATGCCTCCCGTCAGAAACCCTGCCTGCGTTGGCTTCATGCTCCACCGTACCGGAACGGTTGGGCAAGATACCGCTGCCGGCATCCGGACCTGGGAGCTCTTTGAGGGACCAGGTTCTGCGATAGCGGGGCGGACGGGGAACCGCATGTGTGTGAAACCGGGAATTGATTACGCGTGTAACCGGGAATCGGCTGTGTCGGGTAACCCGCTACCGGCTCTCGGACTTGCGGACCGCGAACGCTGCCGGGAGGTGGGGTCCCTTGTCTGGTTAGCCCGGACTCCAGGGAAACAATGGCCCTGTCCGTTGGCCGGATTGCCGTTGCGGGCCTGATCAGCCCCGTGGTTGGGCTCCGGCCCATACTGCCTGGTAGACGGCTTGGGCGACTCTGTTACCCCACGGTGAACGCGGACCGGCGAACCGTTCCGCTGCGGCGTCGGTCGGCCACACAATCGTGATCGCGTCGGTGGCGGTCCCGGTTCCCGGCACCCCGCGGCTCGCCAACGCCTGGGCTTTGGCTTCCGTGGCTGTGATCACCGCGTTGACTGCTGCCCCCGGGTCCAGCCCGACCGGAAGCTGCACCACGAGGTTGATCGTGCCTCCCACCGCCGGCGTTTCTGATGCGGGCGTTCCGGCGGCCCAGGTCGGATGGCTGATCCCCACGGTGGCATCCACCACCACCCCTCCGGAGATGCAGCGTTGCCGCCGGCTCAGGTCCACCGCCGTGAACATCGCCACCCCGGTTCCCCGCAGATCCAGCTCGGCTGCCACCTCCCCGGCGTGGTCGGAGAGGTCGGTACGGTCATAGTCCGACCCGACACCGATGTTGAGCACCCACTCCACCTCGCCCGGCCCGCCCCCCACGGGCGCCGACGACAGCACCGCCAACGGAGTTCCCCCTGGCGCTTAAACACATCTCCC
>VXRE01000049.1 GCA_009838635.1 Acidimicrobiia bacterium
TGAGGACGTACAGATCCTCGAAGACCATCCGGTCGCCGAAGAAGCGTTGCTCCCGCTCGAACCGCCGCCCCAGGTTGGTCGAGATCCCGGCTTCGAGGAGGGCTACCAGGTCCTCCTTGGGCAGGTCGCCGAGCGCGGTGCCCTCCGGGTATCCGAGGCCGGCCACGAGCTCGTCCGGGGAGCGCTCGTTCTCCACGGCCACCAGGCCGAAGGAGGAGTTCAGGATGGTCACGATCAGAGTCACCAGCGCCGCCACGGCCACCATCAGGGCGCCCAGCAGGGCGAGCCTCGCGACGAGTCCCCGGCGCTGCCGGCGCCTCATCTGCGCGGAGGTCTGCAGGAGGTCGGAGGCCCCGCCGTTGACTTCCGTGCCGGACGTCGTCACTCGTACACCTCGCGGAATCGGGCCACGAACCGGCGGCTCAGGACGTTGAGCGTCAGGGTGATGACGAACAGCGCCAGGCCGATGGCGAAGATGGAGTTGTAGTCGATCGAGTTGTAGCTCAGGTCACCCCCGCTGATGCGAACGATGTGCCCGGTCATGGTCTCGCCCGCCACGAACGGGTTGAGGATGTAGCCGAACAGGCTGTCCTCGCCGAAGGTGAAGTTCTTGGGACCGGCGCCGGCCGCGATCGCCACCACCATGGTCTCGCCGATGGCCCGGGAGATCGACACCACGAAGGCTGCCGTGATACCCGAGAGAGCAGCCGGCAAGACCACCCGAAGCGAGGTCTCCAACCTGGTGGCCCCGACCGCATACGACGCCTCCCGGAGCGACATCGGCACCGCGTGGAGGGCGTCCTCGGACATCGAGCTGACGAGCGGGATGATGAGAATGCCCACCACGATTCCGGCGGATGCCGTGTTGAAGATCTCCACCACGCTGACTCCCAGGATGGACCTGAGGAGCGGGGTCATGAAGGTGAGGGCGAAGTAGCCGTAGACAACCGTCGGGATGCCGGCCAGGATCTCGAGCACCGGCTTGATGGTGCCCCTCACCCGGGGGGTGGCATACTCGCTGAGGTAGATGGCGGTGGCCAGGCCCACCGGCAACGCCACCACCATGGCCGTGACCGAGGTGGTCAGCGTGGCCAGGACCAGCGGCCAGATCCCGAAGTCCAGAATGGCCGGTTGCCATTGGGTGGAGGACAGGAACCCGGCCAGCGACGCCTCCTCCGACCTGAAGAAGAGCAGGGCCTCCTTCCCCAACTCGAAGACGATGCCCACCGTGGTGAGGATCGACAGGGCGGCTGCGATGAACAGCAGCCCGCCTATCACCGCCTCGCCCGGCCGCCGCCTCTTGCGGAGGGAACCGGGCGGTGAGGCCTCCGATGTCACACGGGTCGCGATGGTTCCGTCTCCACTCGATGGCCAGGACTGTCCATCTCGCCGTCTCGTTGTCGAGAGTCGGGCCAACCGGACACTTTTGCGGTACCCATCTACAGGGCGGCGTTGAGTTCGGCGGCCGCGCTGTCGAGGACGCTGTCGGGCGCCGGGAAGTACCCGACCTCGCCGACCTCCTCGTTCACGAACTGGAGCACGAAGTTCAGGAACGCCCCGACCTGCGGCTTCTCCGCGATGATCGAAGCCGTCGAGTACATGTACAGCGGGCGAGCCAGCGGATAGGTGTTCGCACTCACCGAGTCCGTGGTCGGCTCCACGCCCTCGACATCCAACACCCTCAACAGATCGCCGTTCTCCGTGTAGTACGCATACCCGAAGAAGCCGACCGAGCAAGTGGTCGCGGCATTCGACGGATCGCAACCATCCCCCGAAATGCCCTGGACCAACACGTTGTCGTCCTCCGAGAACTGCGTATTCCCTGCCGCCAGGATCGGACCCTCATCCTCGTGGAACACTTCCTCCACGAAGTAGTCGAACGTCCCCGAGTCCGTACCCGGAATGAACCGCTGGATCGGATTCGCCGGGAACCCGGCCCGGACATCCCGCCAGGTCGTCGCCGTCGAGAACAGCACCGCCAACTCCGCAACCGTCAAGTCGGTTGCGAACGTGTTCCCGGGCGAGACCGTCACCGCCAGGGCATCCGTCCCCACCCGGAACTCGATCGGATCCCGACCGATCGCCCGGCACTGCTCCACCTCCTGGTCCTTGATCGGACGGGACGCATTCGAGACATCCGACTCGCCGGCCAAACAGAACCGCTCGAACCCGGCGCCCGAGCCGATCGAATCGACCGTGATCAGACCCGAGTAGCCCTCGTCCTCGAACCGCGCCGCCATCGCCTCCGCCAACGGAAACACCGTCGATGAACCGGCCACGACGATGTCCCCGGACACCGACAACGGATCGGACGGAGGCAGACCACGGCTGCCGGACAGCGCCGAACCACCACCGTGCGAGGCAGCCCCTTGGGTCGGGGACGTGGTGGCGACGGTGGTCACGCGGCTGTAGTCGGGTCCCCAACCGCAGGCCGAGGCAACCAGCGCCATGACCACGACGAGTGCGAGCGGGCGCCAGATGTTGCCGATCGGCATCCCAGGCTCTCCTAACCCTCGATCCCGGAGGGAACGCTATGCCGTGAGGGTTAAGGGACCGGCATTCCCGGGTGAACGCCAGGTAAACCTTTAGTTTCTAGTCTGTAGTTTCTAGTTTCTAGTCTGTGGCTATAATTGTTAATTAGTTGTAGCAACTAGCAACTAGCAACTAGCAACTAGTAACTAGTGAGAATGTGCGTGGGAGGCCGCGTAGTAGGGGTTCTCGCCGCTCTGGTGGTCGGTGATGTCCACTATCTCCACGATCTCGGGGATGGCTTCCCGCAGGATCCGCTCGATGCCCTGGCGCAGGGTCATGGCGGCCATCCCGCAACCCTGGCAGCCTCCTCCCATCTGGAGATAGACCACACCGTTCTCCTCACCCACCAGGCTGGCCTGGCCTCCGTGGGCCGCGATCGCCGGGTTCACCTGGTGTTCAAGGACCTGCTGGACCCGCTCCGCGATCGGACCGGTCAGGTCCCCGGCGTCGAAGTCCGGGATGTCCGGCGACGGGTTGTTCGGGTTGTCGATGGCCAACCCCGGGGTCATCGGGTTCGACGACATGGCCAGCCGGGCGCCGGTCATGTTCCCGGTGTCCGCAGCCGGGATGACGACCGCCAGGTCGCCGTGGCGCTCCACGTGATCGGACGGCTCGGCCTCGTCGAGCGGGACGAACGACAACGAGTATCCGAACTGGAGTCCCTGCACGCCGGTTATCTCGATCAGCAGGCCGTACTCGTCTTCGCCCGGCTCCTGGTCACGGATCTCGATGATCCGCTCAAGGGCTTCGTCGCTGAAGTTCATCAATGCGTTGTTGCTCATGGTCAGCAAGGGTAGCCACCCGTCCGGCCAACCGTTGCCGTGGCGAGTCGGGTACAGTCCACCCATGAGCCTCCGAGCAGGCGCGGCCCGATCGTGGCGACCAGGAATGCTTGCCCTCGTCGCAGCGATGATGGCTCTCGGCCCGGCCTGCTCCACCTCGAGCAACGAGGTCGTATTCGAGGGAAGTCCCTCCACGGAGGCGACCACCGCCGCCGCAGCGGAGGACGGCGCCGCCACGGCTACCACCTCCCTAACCGCCGGCGCCGAGACAGGAGCCGCAACGACCACCGCCACCACCGCGCCCGCCGCGACAGGGACCGTCGCCACGACCGTCTCGGCAGCCGATACGACGACCATGCCGGCCGCGCCGGAGCGGTCGGCCCCAGGCATGGAGGCGCTTACCGCCCCGGTGCTGGTCGACGAGCGGTTCGGCGGAGGCATCACCGTCTTCGGCCCGGGAGCCGAGCGGAACGCCCTGTACGTGGAGCGGGCGGATGGCTTCCTGGCCCAGCCCATCTGGTCGCCGGACGGCCGGCTGGTGGCCTTTTCGAGAGCCTCGACCACCGAGAGCTGGCTGGTCATCGGTCCCGGAACCGGCGGAACCCTGGCCGCCTACGAGACACCCTTCGTGGTGTTCTACATCCACTGGAGTCCGGACGGTCGCTTCGTGGCGATGCTGGGAGCCACCGATTCCGAGGTCGGCCTGGCGATCCTCGACCTCGATACGGGGATGGTGGAGATCGTGGACTCCGCCCTCTCGTACTACTTCCACTGGTCGCCGGACAGCTCGCGGCTGCTTACCCACCTCGACAACTCCCGCCTCCAGATCATCGACCCGGCCTCCGGAGAGATCACCCCCGTAGCCACCTTCGACTTCGTCTGGTCGGCATACCAGGCGCCGTCCTGGATGCCCGACGGCCACTCGATCATGTACGTGCGCCCCGCCGGGAACCAGAGCGAGGAGCCCCCGGACGAGTTGGTGATCCACGACCTGGTGAGCGGTGAGGTCGAAGTGATCGCAACGGGAGCCGGTTTCTTCGCCTTCGCGGTGTCCCCCGACGGCAGGCAGGTGGCCTACTCGCTCCACAACCTGGCCCGCCCCACCTCCATGTACCTGGTGGAGCCGGGTAGCGGTCAGGTGGCGGAGCTCGATGCCCCCAACACGGTGGCCTGGCAGTGGAGCCCCGACAGCCGCAAGATACTCCTGCTCGGAATAAGCGAGGCGAGCCGGCTCTCGATGGACGTGTACCAGGACGGCGCCATAACCTCATACCCCGGCATCGCCCCCACCGAGAACTTCCTGCGCAGCTATATCCCCTTCTGGAACCAGTACGGCCACAGCCACACGCTCTGGGCGCCGGACAGCTCGGCCTTCGTGTACGCCGCCTCCGACCGGGGAGACGACTACGTCTTCCTCCAGCCTCTCGAGGAGGAGCGTCCCGTCGTCCTGGGCGCCGGATCCATGGCGGTGTTCGCGCCGCGGACCTGAATGACCGTCGTCCACGTCTTCGCCGGGGGTGATCCGGTCACGTCGGAACGGATCGAGCGGCTCGGACCGGCCGACCTCGTCATAGCCGCCGATTCGGGCGCCGACATCGCCGCCGCGGCCGCCGTGACCGTCGACATCCTGGTGGGCGACCTCGACTCGATATCCGCAAGCGCCATGGAGCGCATATTCGACGGCGAAACCGTCATCGAAGCCCACTCCCCCGACAAGGACGCCACCGATCTGGAGCTGGCGCTAGAGGTAGCGCTCCGCAACGACCCACACGAGATCGTCTTCGTGGGCGGTGGAGGCGGGCGGCTCGACCACCTGCTGGGCAACGTCGGGGTGATCGGGAGCCCGGCGGCCCGCCATGTCCGGGTCAGCTGGGTCATGGAGCGGGAGACGGCCCACGTCATAAGGGGTAGCCGGTCCATCGCCACCACGCCAGGGCAACTCTTCAGCCTCATCCCGATCGGGGGAGACGCCGGAGGCGTGCACATCCGCCACGCCCGATGGCCGCTCCGGGACGCCTCGCTCCGAGTTCACGGCTCGGTGGGCATCAGCAACGTCGCGTCGCGCGAGGAGGTCGAGATCGAGGTGGCCGAGGGCGCCGTCCTGGCCATCTTCAACCAGGGTCGGTCAGCCTCCGCTAGTCAGATCCAGCAATCTACAGGCGGTTGAACTGCTCAACGCTCAGTCCCGCCTGGCGCAATACGCTGCTCAAGGTCCCGACTCGCACTTCCCTGTGACGCGGAACAACGGCGGTACGAATCTCATGGCCATCCCGCCTCACGAACTTGACGTGACTGCCCTTTTGGCTGACCTCTACAAACCCCGCACTGTGCAGCTTGCGAGCGACCTGCCTGTAGGGGAGGGGGCTAAGCCGCTCCAACCTTCACTCGGAGGTGATGAACTTGTGGTGCCACTGTCGAACGGGGCGGTTCGAAATGGAGTTCCAACGCCTCGGCGAGGTTGTCAAGTGCAACATCGGGCGACTCACCTTGGCTGGCGACGTCGACCTCCAATGCCTGCGCTACGTACCAACCGCCCTCCTGCCGGACAACCGCGGTTAGTTGTATCTCCTGCATGGGTTCCCTCGCATTCTCCGAGGTTCCAAGGCTAACAACCCGAACACTGCCAGGTGGGCAGTGAGCAGGTCCACCATGTAATCTAACATAAACTAGCAACTAGCAACTAGCAACTAGCAACTAGGCGTAGACTTCGCGGTTGGCGCAATGCGGCATCTGGCGCCCCTCCAGGGCAGCAACCAGGTTGGCCGCCGCCCTCTCCGCCATCCGGATGCGGGTCCGGACGGTGGCGCTCCCGATGTGCGGGACGATGAAGCAGTTGGACAGGGCCACCAGCGGATGATCCGCCGGGATCGGCTCGGGGTCGGTCACGTCTAGGCCGGCGGCGGCGATGGTGCCCCCGGCCAGCGCCTCGACCAGCGCGTCCGTGTCCACGACCGGGCCCCGGGCCGCGTTCACCAAGGTGGCGGTCGGCTTCATGGCCGCCAGGGCATCCCGGTCGATCAGGTGGTGCGTGCCCGGGTGGAAGCTGGCCACCACCACCACGTGATCCGCTTCCGCCAGCAGCTCGGGCAGGGTGCGGTACTCCACTCCGAGCACCTCCTCGGCGCGGCGGTCCCGGCGCCGCTTGGTGTAGAGCATCCGCATGCCGAACCCTGCACCTCTCCGGGCTATGGCCTGCCCGATCCGCCCGAGGCCCACGATGCCCAGGGTGGATCCGGCGATGTCCCGACCCACCAGCGCCAACGGGTCCCACTCCCCCCAACGGCCCTCCACCACCTCCTCGAAACCCTCCCTGAACCGGCGAGCCGCGGCGATCAGCAGCCCGAACGCGGTGTCGGCGGTGGTCTCGGTGAGGACGTCGGGGGTGTAGCCGACGGGGATACCCCGAGCCGTACATGCGGCCAGGTCGATGTTGTCCACACCCACCGCCATCTGGCTGATGGCTTCGAGCCGGCCCGCGGCCTCCAGCAACTCCTCGTCGATGCGGTCGGTGAGCATGCAGTACAGGCCGTCGGCATCAGGCGCCCTCGCCAGCAGTTCGGCCCGCGGGATGGCTCGGTTCTCGGGAAACACCCACACCTCCGCCACCGCCCGGAGCATCTCCACGACCGCACCGGGTGGCTGTCGGGTGACCACCACCTGCGCCCGGGTCATGCCGCCGACCACCCGGTGCCGGCGCTCGCGCCCCGTCCCGACCGCACCGGAGGGCTCAGTCCTCGTAGAGGTCCTCGATCTGGCGAGAGTAGCGCTCCAGTACCACCCGGCGCTTCATCTTGAGCGACGGGGTGAGCTCGCCGGACTCGGCCGACCACTTCTCCGACACAACGGTCCACTTGCGAGCCTGCTCCACCCGGGAGACCCGGGCGTTGGCCGACTCCACCACCCGGTCGACTTCCGCGAGCACCTTCGAATGGCGGGTGAACTCGTCGAAGCTGCCGTACTCCACGCCCTGGCTCTCGGCCCATCCCTCCGCCATGTCGGAGTCGAGGGCCACCAGGAGGGTCAGGTAGCGGCGACCGTCGCCCACCACGCAGGCCTGGGAGATCAGAGCATGCTCGTTGATGAGGTTCTCCAGCCGGGCGGGGGCCACGTTCTTGCCCCCGGCGGTGATGATGATCTCCTTCTTGCGCCCGATGATGCTGAGGTAGCCGTGGTCATCCAGCCGTCCCAGGTCACCGGTGCGCAACCATCCGTCCTCGCCGTACGTGGCGGCGGTCGTGTCCGGGTCGCGGTAGTAACCCTCGGTGATGAGCCCGCCGCGCAACATGATCTCATCGTCATCGGCGATGGACAGCTCCACCCCCGGCATGGCCCGGCCCACGGTCCCGATCCGGTTGGCCCCCGGGACGTTGGACGTGCCGGGACCGGAGGACTCGGTCATCCCGTACAGCTCGAAGACCGGTAGGCCGATACCCCGGAAGAAGAGCAGGAGATCCGGCGAGATGGGCGCCGCGGCCGAGATGGCCACCTTCAGCGCGTCCATGCCTAGACCGGTCCGGAACTTCTTGGAGAAGAGGATGTGATCGAACAGTTTGAGCTTGAGGCGGGCCCCCAGCCCGAGGTGGCGGCCCTCCTGCTCGGCCCGTTGCCCCTCGATCGCCAACTCGATGGCGCCGAGCGCCAGGGCCCGCCTTCGGGCGTTGGGCTCGGCGTTGACCCGCGCCATCAGGCCGGCGTGGAACTTCTCCCACACCCGGGGCACGGCGAAGAAGACGTGCGGGCGGGTCTCCTGGACCGCCGCCGCCACCTCGGTGAGGTCGGGGATGTAGCGAACGGTTCCGACCCAATACAGGCTGACGTAGTGGCTGGCCATGCGCTCGCCGATGTGCGCCAGCGGCAGGTAGGACACGAGCCGCAGGTGATCGGGCAGCGAGTAGGTGCGGGAGACGCACTCCAGGGTCCACAGCACGTTGCGGTGGCTGATCATCACCCCCTTGGGCACTCCGGTCGTGCCGGAGGTGTAGATCAAGGTGGCCAGGTCGTCCTGCGCCACCGCCATCGACGACCGCTCGACCAGTTCCGGATCGCTTGCCAGCGCCTCCCGGCCCGCCGACCGGAGATCCTCCCAGGACATGATCCGCTCATCGTCACCGTCCTCGGGCGGCTCCATGACGACGATGTGGGTCAGGTTGGGCAGGTCCCCCCGGATTCCCTGCCAACGCTCCAGGTAGTCGGCGTTCTCCAGCACCGCTACCCGGGCGGAGCAGTGACCGGCGATGTACTGGATCTGCTCGGAAGCCAGGGTGTTGTACAGCGACACCGGAACGGCGCCCGCATGAACGATCCCGAGGTCGGCGATCACGTGCTCGGGCCGGTTGCCGGCCATGATGGCGACGAAGTCCCCGGCCTCGACTCCGAGGGTGCGCAACCCGGCCGCTACCTCCACCACCTGGCCCCGGTACTCGGACCAGGTCAGCGTCCGGGTCTCCTCGCCGGCGTTCCACCGGATGGCCGGATGGTCACCGAACCGCTCGGCGTTCCGGCCGAGCAGTCCGACCAAGGTCATGTCGCCGATAGCTGCCCCTATGGCCTGGCGTTCGTGTTCGACTCCGGTGTTCATCGCTGCCCTCCCCTGGGGAAATACCCGCCGTCGCGATGTTAACCCGACCCGGGAGAGGACACGGGTAGTTGGAGGACCGTTTCAGGAGGCCGGCAATCCCCACCACGGCACCTGGAATCCCCACCCGGCAGGCAACGGTCACGCGCCTCCTGCCTGTATCCTGTATCCGGTCACGCGCGGGGATGGTCGTGGAACAGGTTTCGTTCACCCGGATGGAAGACGGCACGAAGGAGGAGTACGAACTCCTCGAGAGGATGGAACACCAACTCCATACCGACTACGTCGACCGCCTTCTCGAGTGGGTCCAATGGAACGAGGGAGACACCGGCTACCGGGTCAGCCGCTTCGAGCACTCCCTCCAGTCGGCCAGCCGCGCCTACCGGGACGGCAAGGACGAGGAGTTCGTGGTGTGCTGCCTGTTCCATGACATAGGCGATCTCGTCTCCCCCTACAACCACAGCCAGGTGGCGGCCGACATGCTGCGTCCTTACATATCAGAGAAGAACTACTGGATCATCAGGCACCACGGACTCTTCCAGGGCTACTACTACTTCCACTACTTCGGCGGGGATCGCAACGCCCGCGACAGGTACAAGGATCACCCGTGGTACGACGACACGGTGGAGTTCTGCGCCCGTTACGACCAGAACTGCTTCGACCCCGACTACGAGTCCCTGCCTCTGGAGTTCTTCGAACCGATGGCGCGACGGGTGATTTCGACCCGCCGCCACGACACCCCTTGAGTTAGTTGCTAGTTGCTAGTTGCTAGTTGCTAGTTGAGTGTGTCTAACATAACTAACAGCCGAACAATGAAACTCAGTCAAGGATTGCTCCCCCAAGAGCCATAGAGTTCAGCCTTGCCCCCCCGCCAAGACCTCGACCCACCACCGAAGCGAACTCCTCAAACGCGTCGGCCGGCCGCCAACAACTCCAACCCATCCTCGTAGCCGACCGAGTCCACAAAGGAACTAGTTAACAGTGGCAAGAACTACAAACTAGAGACTAACAACTAGAGACTACTGGAGGGCGATCGAGACTCGCTCGGCGGCCTCCGTCACGCGGGCGGCGATGGCGTCCCGGTCGGCCGAGCCCGGGAACCGGTATGACGGGCCGTGGACGTGGATCGCCCCGAGCACCCTCATCTGGCAGTCGTAGACGGGGGAGGCTACCGAGCTCATCCCCTCGACGAACTCGTCCACGACCCAGGCGTGGCGCGTGGTCCGGATCGACTTCAGGCGTTTCCGAATCAGGTGGGGGTCCGTCACCGTATAGCGGGTGTAGGACTCGGGGCTGGCGGCGATGTAGCTCTCCAGCTGTTCGGACGGCCAGTGGGCCAGGATCACCAGGCCGGACGAGACCACATGCATGGGTAGAAGGGTGCCGGTCCAGTCCCTGACCACGATGTTGTTGAGGGCATCCTCCTGGGCGATGTAGTGAACCCGGTTGCCGTCCGGCACCGCCAGCCCGGCGTCCTCCCCCAGACCGTCGGCCAGCGCCTTCAGGTGGGGACGGGAACGGGCCACCAGTTCGGCTGAGCGGCTCCTGCCGGCCGAGAGACCGGACAGGCGGGGACCGATCCGGTAGGTGGAACCGGGCGAGACACGCTCCACGGCTCCCAACTCCACCAGGGTATTGACCAGCCGGGCCACGGTGCTCTTGGGCATTCCGACCCGCTCGGCCAACTGGGTGATTCCCAGGTCGGAAGTCGAGATGACGTCCAGAATGGCGAAGGCCCGGTCGATTGATTGCACCCTGCCCATTTGCCGGATCTCCCCAGTGTCTGACGTACCACCCCGCGTGGGGAACGTACCACATCGTGGACCGCGACCGCATCGAGGAACACCGGCACGTTTCCCGGTCCGTGCTGATGGGGGAGGGAATCCCATTGGCGAGACCCTGGGTAGCGAGCACCTCGGTTAGCCTCGCCTCCCGCGCCGGTTGTCTGGCTGGTCCTGATCGCCCTGAAACCCCAACCCTTCAGTGATCGGGGGTTTGAACGGTGAGTGGCGCGCTTGTTTCCGGACTCCAGACCTGGGGTATGGCTATTCGGTCGTTTGACTCGGCTTGGCGTCACCTTCACCGGCCCGCGGTTGGGGCGGCAGGCATAAACTCATGAAGTTGACGTGCCCAATGTACGTCGGTGCGACAGGAAACATGAAGAATCAGGGCTAAGGAGGCATCCATGGCCACCCCCCACATTTCAGCTCAGGATGACGCGTTCGCCCGGACGATCCTGCTGCCCGGCGACCCGCTCCGGGCCCGCTACATCGCGGAGACGTTCCTCGAGGACGTAACCGAGGTGACCGCCGTTCGCAACATGCTCGGGTTCACCGGCACCTACAAGGGGAATCCCGTGTCCACCATGGGCACCGGCATGGGGATGCCGTCAGCGTCGATCTACGTCACCGAGCTGACCCGCTTCTACGGGGTGAGGCGGCTGTTCCGGGTGGGAAGCTGCGGCGGGATCTCCACCGACGTGAAGATGAGAGACGTCATCCTGGCGATCGGCGCCGGCACCGACTCGGGCATCAACCGGACCCGTTACAACGGCTGGGACTACGCGGCCACCGCCAGCTTCCCCCTTCTGCGGGCTGCCTCCGATGCCGCCGACGGCATGGGTATCGACACCCACGTGGGGAACCTCCACTCCTCCGACCTGTTCTACAACAGCTACAACGACGCCTTGGCGATCTGGCAACGGATGGGGGTGCTGGCGGTCGAGATGGAGGCGGCGGCTCTCTACGCCATCGCGGCCGAAGAAGGCGCTCAGGCACTCGCCATCGTCACCGTGTCGGACCACCTCGTGACCGGGGAACAGACGTCCTCGGCCGAGCGGGAGCGCACGTTCGACCAGATGGTGAGGATCGCGCTCGAGGCAAACCACAACCTGGAACAGGCCTGAACGAGCCTTCTCAGCCCTCCATGCCGGGCCGGCCCCCGGGAAGCGTCGGAAGCGTCAGGCGCCCCAGCGCGTCACCATCACGAGGATGGCGAAAGCCAGCACGGCCGTGTCTACCCAGCCCACCAGGCTGGAGCTACGCGACATCGTTGCGGCCTGCTCATGGTCGGCCCGCTCGTACGCGGCCGCGATCCGTCTCCCGTTCGGACCTATGACGGTCATCGCCAGCACCGCGCCGATCACGACGGCCAGAATCCCGACCACCACGAACGGGTCGGTCATGCTGTAGACGCCGTCCGACAATCCGACCAGGCCGAAGCCGGATACGAACACCACGATCGACGCGGGGGTATGGATCACCCGTCCCATGGAGACGGTGACGCGGTGCCAGGCAGCAGCGGCGCCGTCGTCCACCGTGGTCATCGGGCCGCGAGCGAAGGCCCGCACCAGATTGGAGCCGAACCAGGCCGCCGCGCCCAGGATATGCAGGAATTCCATCAACTCGTACATCGGGCTCCCTTCGACGCAGGCCATGCCAGGCTAGTGCGGTGTGGTGTGGCGTCGGCAGCGCCGCGACACCGCTGGCAGCCAGAGCACACCAAGTTTCGTGGCAGACAGACCACCGTGTCCTTATCGTCCCGATCATCATGGAGCCCGCAAGCGGCGCGAGCGGCCTCGGAGCCCCCGCCGGCGGCCGGTTATGCGATGCCTCTTTGCGAGGCGTAGAGCCGCCCCTGGACCGCGGGAAGGTCGCCCTGCCGCCCCGTGGTACGGTGGCGGTGGACACCCTGCACGGCAGGCCCTCCCGGCACGGGCGCGGCCTCGGGAGGATCGAGGAGGTATCGGGGTGCAAGACCCTGGGTGACACACTATCCTACCGTTCGGGTGCCCCGGGGCCGCAGTCATCGGCGTCCCTCTGATCAGGAGGCGAATTGACGTTGAATCCTCCGTCGGCGACTCGAACCAACACCCTCAAATCGCGTACCAGTGGCAAAAGTCGATAGAGTGGAGAATCCGGGCAACTGATGCGTTCCGATACCTGCTAGGCAGCGTCGACACCAACGATCCAGGAAAGGGAAACCATGGAAATCAACACCGAACGGACCGACGGGGTGCTCGTGATCAATGCCGAGGGCCGCATTGACGGATCGAACTCCGCCCAGTTCCTGGAGTCCATTCAGGCGGTGGTCAGCGACGACGACAACGGGGTCGTTCTTGATTTCGGCGGCATCAACTACATCAGCAGCGCCGGCCTGCGGGTAATCCTGCTACTCGCCAAGGAACTCCGTCAGAAGCAGACCGGGTTCGGAGTGTGCTCGCTCTCCAGTTCCGTCAAGGAGATCTTCACCATAAGCGGGTTCGACCAGATCATCGCCATCTTCGACTCCGGAGCCGATGCTGTCAGCTCGCTCAAGTAGGAAACGGGCGAACCCCGTTTCGGTGACCGTAATACCCGGCTATCCGCTCCTCCCCGGATAGCGAGCATCATCGAGGTCGAGTCATGGCATCGGAAAAGCGATCCCGCCGGTCCGGCAGTGAAGACCCGGAGTCGGGCCACAACTACCCGTACAAGATCCTGGTCGTCGACGACGAGCCGGACCTGCAACCCCTCATCCTCCAGCGGATGCGCCGTCCGATCCGCTCCGGCAAGTACACGTTCGAATTCGCGCAGAACGGCGTCGAGGCCCTCGAGAAACTGAACGCGCAACCCGACATCGACATGGTGGTGTCGGACATCAACATGCCGCAGATGGACGGCCTGACGTTGCTGGACCAGATACCGAGCGTCAATCCGAACATCCGCTCCGTGATCATCTCCGCCTACGGCGACATGCAGAACATCCGCACCGCCATGAACCGCGGCGCCTTCGACTTCGTCACCAAGCCCCTCGACTTCAAGGACCTGCGCCACACCATTGCGCGAACCCTCCGTAACCTGGTGGAGTGGCGGGAGGCGCTGGCCTCTCGCGACCAGTTGGTCGTGCTCCAGAACGAACTCGACGTAGCCAGCAAGATCCAGCAGTCCATCCTGCCGACCGAGTTCCCGCAGCACGAGAGGTACGGGATACACGCCAGCATGGAACCCGCCCGCAACGTCGGCGGAGACTTCTATGACATCCTCATGCTGGAGCGAGACCACGTCGGGCTCGCCATAGCCGACGTCTCCGACAAGGGCGTGCCCGCGTCGCTGTTCATGATGTCGAGCCGGACCCTCCTCAAGGGAACCGCCATCGGGTTGCCACAGCCCGGAATGGTCCTGTCCGATGTCAACGACCTCCTGACCGAGGAGAACGAGACAGCCATGTTCGTGACGGTCTTCTACGCGGTGTACTCACCGATGACCGGCGAAGTGACCTACGCGAACGGCGGCCACAACCCTCCCCTGCTCATCCACGCCGATGGGAGCTCGGAGCTCGTTCCTCGGGTCGGGGGGATTGCCCTTGGGATCCTCCAAGGGGCGCCCTTCGCGCAGGGAACCCTCACCTTGCAACCGGGCGACACGCTCCTGCTGTACACCGACGGCGTCACCGAGGCCATGAACGCTGACAACGAGGAGTTCGGCGTGGAGCGCCTGCAGGCGATCTTCCAGGAAGAACCGCCGACGTCTGCTCAGCACACCAACGAGGCCGTCTTCCGAGCCGTGCACTCCTTCGCCGGTGGCACGCCCCAGTCGGACGACATAACCTGCCTGACCATCTCCCGGATCCAGGGGTAGCGATGACTTCGCGCTCGCTGGCGTTGGACTTCGAGCAAGGTACGCAGGAGACCAACGCGGAGATGCTCCAGAGCATCTCCGCTCAGATCGAAGGCATAGGGGAAGAGGACGAGTGGTCCCCCAGGTTGCTCTACCTGGTCCAGTTATGCCTGGAGGAGTTGGCGCTCAACGCCATGACCTACGGTCGGCAGAAGGGCCTGTCCGAGTTCCAGGTATCGATCACGCCCGGCATCGAGGAGATAGTGATCGAGCTGCATGACAACGGCGCTGCTTTCGACCCGACCAAGGACGCGCCGATCCCCGACCCCGATGCGGAAATGGATGATCGACCGATAGGCGGTCTGGGGATCTTTCTCATCCGGGAGATGGTGGACGACCTCGCGTATCGAAGGGAAGAGGGTTGGAACCATCTGACCATCACCATAAGGCGCGCCCAATAGGGGTTTCTGGCCGGATGGGGGTCAGGAAGCGCCAGCCACGGACTCCTCAGGCCATCGGTTGCGGCATTCTCGTCCTCGCACTGGCCGCTTGCGGGTCGACTCTGACAGGCGATGGCCCCCGAGCCACCGATCCCACCACCACCTCCGCCACTACGGTCGCCTCGGGCCAGACCACCCCGGGTGTGGACGACCAGCGGGTCCTGTTCGGCCAGTCGGCGGCCCTCAGCGGCCCGGCCCAGGAGCTGGGGCTGGAAATGAGGCTGGGGATCAACGCCGCCTTCCACGAGGTGAACTCGAACGGCGGGGTGGCCGGTCGCCGCCTCGAACTGATCAGCCTCGACGACACCTACGAACCGGAACTGGCCATCGCCAACACCCTCCAGCTCATCGAGGACGAGGGGGTGTTCGCCCTGATCGGCGAGGTGGGAACCCCGACATCCCGATCGGCCACGCCGGTGGCGGCCGAAGCGGACGTCCCCTTCGTGGCGCCCTTCACCGGAGCTGCCTTCCTCCGGTCCGAGAGCTGGACCAATATCGTCAACCTCAGGGCGTCCTACGCACAGGAGACCGAGGAGATGGTGGCCCGTCTCACCCAGGACCTGGAGATCGAACGCATCGCGATCATGTACCAGGACGACTCGTTCGGCCGGACCGGATTGCAGGGCGCCCAGGCAGCACTCGAGCGCCGCGACATGCAGCCCGTCTCGGTGGGGATCTACCCCCGCAACACGACGGCCATCAAGACCGGCCTCATCGACCTTACCCTGGGCAACCCCGACGCGGTCATCGTGGTCGGCGCCTACCAGCCCGTGGCGGCCCTGATCGCCTGGTCCCGACACATCGGCTTCGATCCCATCTTCATCACCATCTCCTTCGTGGGAAGCAACGCCCTGGCGAGGGAGCTCGGACCCGACGGCAAGGGCGTGTTCGTCACCCAGGTGGTGCCGTTCCCCACGGACACGTCCATACCGGTCGTAGCCTCGTACAACGACGCCCTGGCGGCCTACGCACCGGATGCTTCGCCCAGCTTCGTGTCCCTGGAGGGGTACCTGTCGGGACGGCTGGCCATCATCGGCCTGGAGGCATGCGGACCCGAACCGACCCGCGCCTGCTTCCTGGAAGGCCTTCTGGATGGCGGCGTCATGGACATCGGGGGGTTCCCCCTCACCTTCGGCCCCGGTGACAACCAGGGTTCGGACCGCGTCTTCCTGACCTTCATCAACAGCGAAGGCGAGTACGAACCGGCCGAAGAGATCAAGAGGATATGGTGAACTGGCTCGGCCGCCTCTGGGCGCTCCGCACCCTCATATCCACCCAGATGTACATCGGGATCGGCGCAGTCGTCGCGCTGACCATTGCAGCCAGCTTCGTCGGTTGGGTCTCGTTCAACCGGGTCGGCGCCGCCCAGGCCAGGGTGGAGAACGAGAGCCTGCCCGAGATGGAGGTCGCCTTCCGGATGGCCGAGTACAGCCGGACCCTGGCCGCGGCGGCTCCCAGGCTGGTAGCCGCCCAGCCGACCGAGGTCGACGCGATATCCGAGGAGATCCGCCAGGCCCAGCAGGGGTTCGAGGATCAGATCCTCCTGTTGCAGAGGCTGGCGAGAACCGAAGACCATCTCCAGACCTACATACCCAATGCGCAGGCGGTCTTCTTCCAGTTGCTGTTCAACATCGACCGGATCCAGGGACAGCTCTCCCAGCATCACGCTCTCGTCCAGCGAGCCGAGGAGCTGAGGCTGCTGATCATCGACCTGCGCTCCCGACTCGACGACATAATCGTCCCGGCCATCGACGATCAGCTGTTCTACCAGCTGACCGGGTTTCGCGATCTGGGCGAACCGCCGGCCAGCCGGACCCTCTACCTCTCGGAGACCGAGTTCAACCGCTACCGCCACCTTGCGTCGCTCAAGTCGGAGGCCACTCTGGCGACCCAGCTCCTGTCCAGCGGCCTGAGCGTCTCGGACGCGGCCTACATCGAGCCCCTCCAGGAGAGCTTCGAATCGACCTCCGGGCGCCTCGCGATCAGCCTGGGCGCCATCGAGGGAACCGAACTCCATACCTCCCTCACCCCGCTCTTCGGTCAACTGCTCAGCACGGCCACGACTCAGGGGGACGGCTTCGACCTCCTGATCGAGAAGCTCAGGCTGGAGGAGAGCCAGGATGCCCTGTTGCTCCACACGACCGAGTTGGCCGCGGAACTGACCACGGAGGTCGATGGCCTAGTCACCTCCGCCAACCTGGCCGCCGATGCGGCCAACCAGGCCTCCGACAACGCCATCAACACCGGCCGCGCCCTGCTGGTAACGATCAGCGTCCTCGGCGTGCTCGCGGCCTTCGCCATCAGTTACGGCTTCGTGGGCCGGGTCCTGCTCCGCCGGATCCACATACTGTCGGCGCGCATGCGGCAGATGGCCGACGGGGACCTCGAAGCAGAGGTCAACATCAAGGGCCGGGACGAGGTGGCCGACATGGCCGCCGCCCTGGAGGTCTTCCGGCGCCACGCGCTCGAGGTCCAGCGCCTGAACCTGGTCGAGAAGATGGCCGCCGAGTTGGTCGAGAAGAACAGCCAGTTGGAAGAGGTCCTGTCCGAGCTGGAGCGGGCCCAGGACCAGATCGTGATGCAGGAGAAGCTGGCGGCACTCGGTGAGGTCACCGCCGGGGTGGCTCACGAGATCCGCAACCCGCTGAACTTCGTGAAGAACTTCTCGGAAGCATCCGAGGAGCTGCTGGAGGAACTCGAGGAGATCCTCGAAGAGGACGACCTGGACGAGGACGAGATAGCCGAGATCGTCGAGGATCTGAACGACAACCTCGAACGGATCCGCCGGCATAGCGAGCGGGCCAACCGGATCGTGCAGGACATGCTGATGATGGGCCGGGGTGGTGGCGAGTGGCAGACCGTGGATCTGAACACCGTCTTCAACGAGCACGCCCAACTGGCCTACCACAGCGCCCGGGCCGTGGATCCCGACTTCCAGCTGACCATCGAGCGCGACTTCGATCCCGACGTAGGCGACATGGAGGCCATCCCGCAGGACTTGGGCCGGGTCTTCCTCAACATGGTGGGCAACTCCTGCCAGGCCGTCGACTTCAAGCGGGTGTCGATCCAGGAGACGCCCCGCGACGGCACGCCCTACATGCCCACCGTCTGGCTGAAGACCAAACGAGTCGGTGACCGGGCCCACGTCATCATCCGCGACAACGGGGACGGCATCCCTGAGGACGTGATCGACAAGATCTTCAATCCCTTCTTCACCACCAAGCCCACCGACAAGGGCACCGGCCTGGGTCTGGCGCTCTCGAGCGACATCGTCCGGACGCACGGCGGAGCCATCTCGGTCGAGTCGGAGGAGGGTGAGTTCACGCAGATGACGGTCGACCTACCACTCAGACGGCCCGAGGGAGCGTCCGAAGCCGATCAGGCGTACGCGGACCGGTTGATCGACGAGGATGACGATGATGACGACTACGAGGACGAGTGAGAGCCCTCGTTCAGTGGTCCATCGCCCGGATCATGCCGAGAAAACCGCCGCCGAAAACGCCGAACAGGACACCCGGGAGCAAGGCGGTAGCCACCGAGGTCTGCCAGCTCTGACCGGTCATCAACCAGACGGCGACGGTCATGAAGACGATCATCAGGGGTAGTCCGACGATGGAGCCCTTCATGATGGCCATACCGAAGGCCAGATCGCTACCGGCGTCGTGCGATCCGTCGCCTTCCCGAACCTGATCCGGACTGTGATCCGCCATCTTCACCTCTCGACCCCACAAGAACGGGCAACCTACTCGGGACCGGCCACGTTACCGCAGCCCGCCCGCAGTCCCGACTCTAGTGGTGTGTCCAGCCTTCCCGGGTCTGCCCAGGAAGTCGCCACCTGCATGAACGTCGACCTCCCCATCGAGGAGATCCCACGTTGAAGTCGGAGGCTCAGGCCGTGGTGATCGGCGGCGGCGTGGTCGGTTGCTCCGTCCTCTACCACCTCACCAAGGCGGGCTGGAGCGACGTGATGCTGGTCGAGCGTCTCGAGCTGGCCGCCGGATCGTCGTGGCATGCGGCCGGGGGCATACACACGCACAACGGGAGCGTCGACCTCGCCGCCCTCCAGCGGTACACCGTCGAGCTGTATCCCGAGGTCGAGAGGATTTCCGGGCAGGACTGCGGTCTCCACTTGACCGGCGGTTTGCAGCTGGCCGACTCCCCCGCGTGGATGGACTGGCTGAGGACGGTGCACGCCAGGGGCCGGTACCTGGGAATGGAGACCGAGCTCATCTCCGTCCGGGAGGCGGCCGAGATCTTCCCGCTGATGGAACCCTCGCTCTTCGTGGGAGCCATGTGGGACCGGCACGAGGGTCATGTTGACCCGTCGGGGGTCGTCCGGGCCTACGCCGGGGCCGCCGAGGTGGGCGGCGCCACCGTGGTCCGTAACACGATGGTCGAAGCCCTATCGCAGCGTGCGGACGGCACCTGGGACATCCGCACCAGCCGGGGAGACATCCACACCGAGCACGTGGTGAACGCGGGCGGGCTCTGGGGTCGCGAAGTAGGGCGGATGGTCGGCCTGGAACTGCCGCTGCTGGCCATGGCCCACCAGTACATCGTGACCGAACCCGTGCCCGCAGTCGCCGAGCACCGGGAGGCCACGGGGAAGGAACTGCCCACCGTGGTCGACTTCGGCGGTGAGATCTACATGAGGGAGGAATCCGGCGGCATCCTGCTGGGCACCTACGAACAGGATCACAAGCCGTGGTCGCCCCGGGACACGCCGTGGAGCTTCGGCAGCGAGTTGTTACCGCCGGAGATCGATCGGATCGCCCCCGAGCTCGAAGCAGGATTCACCCACTACCCCGCCCTGGCCGACGCCGGAATACGGAACATCGTGCACGGTCCGTTCGTCTTCTCCCCCGACGGCAACCCATGTATCGGTCCGGTCAAGGGGATACGCAATTTCTGGCTGGCGGTGGGCGTCATGGCCGGTTTCTGCCAGGCCGGTGGAGTAGGCCTGGCCCTGGCCAACTGGATGGCCGAGGGGGATCCCGGGCTCGACGTGTGGGCGATGGACGCCGCCCGCTTCGGCGACTGGGCCACCATCGACTACACGAACGCCAAGGTGCGCGAGAACTACTCGAGGCGGTTCAAGATCACCTTCCCGAACGAGGAACTGCCCGCAGCCCGGCCGCTCCACACCACCCCTCTCCACGACCGGTACACGCAGGCAAATGCCGTGTGGGGCGCCGCATTCGGGCTCGAAGTGCCTCTGTGGTTCCAGGATCGCGGTAGGGAGCCCGTCGAGGAGGTTACGTTCCGTCGTTCCAACGCCTTCCCGGTGGTCGCCGCGGAGTGCGCCGCGGTCCGTGGCGGGGTGGGCATGATCGAGATTTCGGGGTTTGCCAAGTACCGGGTCGAGGGTCGGGATGCCGCGTCATGGCTCGACCGGATCCTCGCCAACAACGTCCCGCCGCCCGGCCGCATCACCCTCAGCCCGATGCTGAACCACCAGGGCAAGCTGATCGGCGACTTCACCGTTGCCAACCTCGGAGACCACTACATCGTGTTCGGCTCGGGTCCCGCCGAGGACTACCACATGCGCTGGTTCCTCTCCCGGATTCCCCCCGACTGCCGGGTAGAGGTCGCGCCGCTCGGACGGACGATGGTCGGACTGTCGATCGCCGGCCCGGCCTCGCGCCACGTGCTGGCGGCGGTCGCGGACCAGGACGTCGGCCCCGACGTCCTCCGCTTCATGGACATCAAGGCCATGGACCTCCGGATGGTCCCGGCGCTGGTCGGCAGGCTCACCTACACCGGAGACCTCGGATACGAGATCTGGGTGGGGCCGGAGCACCTCGTGGCCCTGTACGAGGTGCTGCTCGACGCCGGACGGGAACACGGGATCCGTGACTTCGGTCTCCTGGCCCTCGACTCGTTAAGGCTGGAGAAGGGATTCGGTTCCTGGGCCCGGGAGTACCGGCCGGTTTACGGCCCGGCGGAAGCGGGCCTGTCACGGTTCGTAGCCCTCGACAAGGGAGAATTCGTAGGGGATGAAGCCGCCCGGCGGGAGCGGGAGAAAGGTCCGGAGCGGCGGCTGGTCACGATGGTCGTCGATGTTGCCGATGCCGACGCGGTGGGCGACGAACCGGTCTGGCATGGCGGCGAGGTGGTGGGCTGGGTGACATCGGGGGGTTATGCCCACACGGTGGGCTGCTCGGTCGCCCTCGGGTACGTACCGTCCGAGTTGGCCGAACCCGGGCAGCGCTTCGAGATCGAGATCCTCGGGAGCCGGCGCAAGGCCACCCTGCAGCCCGCTCCCCTGTTCGATCCGCAAGGTATCCGGATGCGTAGCTAGTTGCTAGTTGTCGACAGATTGTTGTCTTAGATCAGATCGTTCCAGTGTCCGTGGGTTGATCGAGTGACCTCATGGGAGGCGGGCCACACCTCACGCGGGCCTTGCACCGTCGTGGATGACAACTGAGATAAATACTCGTCGGCGGATACTTTCGATGCAGAGGCGGGACGGCGGGTCCGCCGATCTGCTCAGAGGAACCGGGCCAGACGCTCTACTCCCGGGCGAATCGCCTCCCGATCGATGGCGGCGAACCCGAGTTGGAAGTAGCGAGCAGGACGGTCCGGGCCCAGGAAGCAGGATCGGCCCGGTTCGATCACCACCCCGTCATCCAGTGCCCGCTCCGCTAGGAAGGTTGAGTCCAGATCCTCCGGGCCGGCCACCCAGAGGCTCATTCCCCCGTCGGTGCCCGGAACCGGCCATGGAAACAGGTCGTCCACCGCTTCGGTGATGGCCTGCCACTTGGACCTGAGCACCCGGCGGTGCCTTCTGATCACCCTTCCGTAATCACCCACCTCCATCATCAGGGCGGTGGTGCGCTGGATGATCCCCGGAGGATGCCTGAGCATGTGATGTCGCAGGCGGCGCAGATGGTCGATCAGGACGGGATCGGCCACCACGAATCCGAGTCTCAGCCCGGGGGCCAGGAACTTGGAGAAACTCCCTACGTAGACGACCCGTCCTGTCGTGTCCAGGGCCTTGAGTGCCGGCGGGGGCCGGCGGGAGTAGCAGTACTCCGAGTCGTAGTCGTCCTCCACGATCAGCGCGCCGTCCCGGGCAGCCTGGGCCAGCAGCTTTCGCCGCCGGCCGATCGTCATCGTCACGTTGGTAGGGAATTGACGCCCCGGAGTGACGAACACCATGTCCAGCCCCGAGAGGCCTTGGGGAGCGGTCGCGCCGTGGGCGTCGACCGGCAACGGCACCAGCCTCGCCTCCTGCTTGAGGAAGATCCTCCGGGCGTCGGGATAACCGGGATCCTCGATGCCCACCGTGGATCCGGCTCCGATCAGTGCCTCCGCGACCAGATGGAGTCCGTGCTGGGTTCCCAGCGTCACCAGAATCTGGTCAGGCGTGGCCTGGATGCCCCTACCGGGAAGGATGATGCGCCGGATCTGCTCTACGAGGAGCGGGTCATCCTGGTCGTCCAGGTTGTGGAGGCTGGTGCCTCGGTGTTCCTCGCGCAGCGCCGTGCGCATGGCCTTGGTCCACGAACCGATCGGGAATCCCTCCGGACCGGGACCGACCACGAACGGAAAGGGGTACGAGCGCCAATCGGCCGGCCGGGTCCGTTCGTCATCGTCTTCGGCCGGGGCGCCCAACCTCTCATCCCAGCGGACCCGGGGCGGGGTGGATGATCCATCCCTCTCCGGCCCACCGGCCGCGCCGTCACCGAGCCCGTCGTTCACCACATAACCGACCCGTTCGATCGGCTCGATGAACCCCTCCACCGCCAACTCCCGGTAGGCCCGGTTCACCGTGTTGCGAGAGACGTCCAGGTGGTCCGCCAGCACCCGCGACGACGGGAGCATCGCACCCCCGCGCAGCTCCCCCCTCTCGATCGCCCTGGTCAGCCCGTCCTTGAGACGGCGATAGCGCGGCTTGTTCGTCTCGTCGCTCAGGGAGTCGGACAGGCGGGCCACCGTCGCGTAATGCTGCTCAGCCGTCATCGTTCACCGCCCAGCGGATGGGCATTATCACTCTACCCAAGCCCGGCGGGCAGGTAGACTTCGGGACATGACTAGCTCGCCTGATCTCACCCACCTCCTGCCGCACTTCACCAGCGCCAAGTACTGGCGCTCCGGCGCCGCCCCCGTGTTCGCCCGTGGTGAGGGCTGTTACCTCTGGGACCACGCCGGTAACAGGTACCTGGACACGCTGGCCGGGCTGTTCGTGGTCCAGATCGGGCACGGTCGGACCGACATCGCGAAGGCGATGAGCGAGCAGGCCGAGCAGCTTGCTTTCTTCCCCTCCTGGTCGGCCACCACACCCGTCACGCTCGAGGCCGCCTCGTTGATCACCGACCTGGCGCCCGGTGATCTGGACGCGGTGTTCTTCGTCAGTTCGGGCTCCGAAGCCAACGAATCGGCCATCAAGTTCGCCCGCCAGTACCACCAGGCCGATGGACAGCCCACCAAGACGGGCGTCATCTCGCGGATCGACTCCTATCACGGCACCAGCATGGGCGCGCTCTCGGCCACCGGCCTGAAGCCCGTCAGGGAGCCCTTCCTGCCTCTCCTGCCGGGCTTCACCCACGTGCCCAACACCCACGGTTTCTCGGACGGGGTGGAAGCCGCCCGGGTGGTCGAGGAGGAGATCCTGCGCCGGGGAGCGGACCAGGTGGGCATGGTCATAGCCGAACCGGTCCAGAACGGAGGCGGAGCCCTGGTGCCTCCGTCCGGTTACTGGAGGGAGTTGCGTCGCATCTGCGACCGGTACGGCGTACTCCTCGTCGCTGACGAGGTGATATGCGGGTTCGGACGGCTCGGCGCCTGGTTCGGATCGGAGGTCGTGGACGCAGCGCCCGACATGATCACCTTCGCCAAGGGCGCCACCTCGGGCTACGGGCCGATCGGCGGCGTGCTGGTGCGCCGGCCGGTGGTCGAGAAGGTCCTGGACTCAGAGGCCGGGACCTTCCTGCACGGCGCGACCTGGGGCGGTCATCCGGTGGTGATGGCTTCCGCCGTCGCGAACATCACCGCCATGCGAGAAGAGCGGGTGATCGAGAACGTCGCCCGCAATGCGCCGCTGTTCGAAGCGCGCCTCCACGACCTCGCGGAGGCCCACGACCAGGTGTTGGATGTCCGGGGTACCGGTTACCTTTACGCGCTTGCTCTCGGGCATAGCCGCAAGGAAGGACGGGATTACTCCGAAGAGGAGACCAAGCGGGCCGTGTACGAGGCTCTCCCCGAGTTGGCCCTTGAAGCCGGCCTGCACCTCCGGGTCGACGACCGGGGCGGCGCCAAGATCATGCTCTCTCCCCCGCTGGTGGCCACCACCACCGAGCTGGACGAGATGATCGCGGGCGTGTCGCAGGTCCTGGTCCAGCTCGCCGCCACCATCTAACGAGTCCGTAAACGTCCGTGGAGGGATCGCGTGAGGATCGGGATACCCACCGAGACCAAGCCGGATGAGCACCGCGTAGCCCTCACGCCGGCCGGCGTGGAAGCCCTGACCGGGTCGGGTCATCAAGTGCTGGTGCAGGAGGGCGCCGGCCTGGGGTCGTACATCTCCGATGACGATTACGCCGGAGCGGGCGCCTCCATCGTCGACGCCGCTACCGATGTCTGGTACGGGGCCGAGTTGATCGTGAAGGTCAAGGAGCCGCAGGAGGAGGAACTCGCTTACCTGTCCAACGACCAGATCCTGTTCACCTTCCTCCACCTGGCCGCCTATCCGGAGGTCGCCTCGGCGCTGTGTGGGGCCCACACCACCTCGGTGGCGTACGAGACGGTGAAGCTCCCCGGCGGCGTCCTGCCCCTGTTGGCGCCGATGTCCCAGATAGCAGGGCGGATGGCCACCCAGGTCGGGGCCCGCTTTCTGGAGAGATCGGGTGGAGGCCGAGGCGTGCTCCTGAGCGGTGTTCCGGGTGTCGAGCCCGCCGAGGTGGTGGTGATCGGCGGCGGCATGGCCGGCGCCAACGCTCTCCGGGTGGCGGTGGGAATGGGCGCCAGAGTCAAGGTCTTCGACCTGAACCCGGCCCGCCTGCGGGAGATCGACGATCTGTATCGAGGCGCGGTGACAACCCTGATCGCCAACCGAGCCGACGTCCGGGCAGCGGTGCTCGAGGCCGACCTGGTCATCGGCGCGGTCCTGTTACCCGGCGCCCGAGCTCCCCGCGTGCTGACCGCCGAGGACGTGCGGGACATGAAGCCGGGCTCCGTGGTGGTCGACATCGCCATCGACCAGGGGGGCTGCTTCGAGACCTCGCGGGAGACCAGGCACTCCGACCCCACCTACATGATCGAAGAGGTGGTGCACTACGCGGTCGGTAACATCCCCGGCGCCGTGCCCCGCACCGCCACCTTCGCTCTGGCCGCCTCCACCATTCCCTACGTCCGGTTGCTGGCCGATCATGGCGTCGACGCCGCCATCGAGCAGCGCCCGGAGCTGGGAGAGGGCCTCAACACCAGGGGCGGCTTCATCACCAACGAGACGGTAAGGGCCGCGCTCGGTGGGTGAACACGAGGGCCGATGACGGATCCCGGCCACCCCACGGTCACGCCCGCGCCTGGCGGCCCGTCAGGCGGACCCCTTCCCGACCGGGCCCAGGTGGTGGTGGTCGGCGGCGGGATCGTCGGGTGCGCGATCGCCTACCACCTGGCCAGGCGGGGCATCACCGATGTGCTACTGCTGGAGCAGAACACCCTGACCGGGGGCACCACCTGGCACGCGGCCGGGCTGGTGAGCCAGCTCAAGTCCAGCCACAGCCTTACGAGACTGGCGACGTATACCGCCCGCCTCTTCGAAGAATTGGAGGATGAGACCGGCCAGTCCACCGGCTACCGCACCACCGGATCTATCTCGGTGGCCTCCGACGAGGAGCGGTGGGAGGAGATCCTGCGCGGCATGTCGATGGCCAGGACGGCCGGTGTGGAAATGGAGGTCATCGACCCCGAGCGGGCGCGCGAGATGTGGCCGCTGCTCCGCATCGACGACCTGGTGGGTACGGTCTACATACCCGGGGACGGCCAGACGAGCCCGGTCGACACCACGATGGCCCTCGCCAAGGGCGCCAGGGACCGGGGCGTCACGATCCGCGAGGGAGTCGCGGTGGAGCGGGTGCGGGTGGAGAACGAGGCGGCGGTCGGGGTCGAGACCGAGGCAGGCTACGTGGAGGCGGAGACCGTAGTCCTGGCCTGCGGTATCTGGACCCGCCAACTGGCGGCATCCGCGGGAGTGAACGTGCCGCTCCATCCGTGCGAGCACTTCTACGTGGTGACCGAACCGCTCGACGGGATGCTGCCGGGGATGCCGACCCTGCGCGATCCGACCAACTACACCTACTTCAAGGAGGAGACCGGCAAGCTGATGGCCGGATTCTTCGAGCCGAGGGCCAAGACCTGGAAGTACGAGGTTCCCAGGGACTTCGCCTTCGGCACCCTCGGCGAGGACTGGGACCACGTCGGGCCGATCTTCGAGAGGTCCATCCACCGCATCCCCGCCCTCGCCGAGTGCGGCATCCAGCTCTTCCTCAACGGACCCGAGGCCTTCACGCCCGACGGCGTCTACTACCTGGGTGAGTCCCCGGAGGTTGACGGCCTCTATGTGGCCGCCGGCTTCAACTCGGTCGGCATCCAGTCGGCGGGAGGGGCGGGCTGGGTGCTGGCGGACTGGATAGCAGAGCAGCGCCCGCCGATGGACCTGTCGGCGGTCGACCTCCGCCGGGCCTTCCCCTTCCAGGGGGAGAAGACCTACCTGGAGGACCGCATCTCGGAGAGCCTCGGGCTGCTGTACGCCATGCACTGGCCGTTCCGCCAGTTCGAGTCGGCCCGCGACGTGTTCCGGTCCGTGCTCCATGACCGCTTGGGCGACCTGGGAGCGGTGTTCGGCGAGGTGGCGGGCTGGGAGCGGCCCAACTGGTTCGCAACGGGGGACATGGAACGCGAGTACAGGTACTCCTACGGCAAGCAGAACTGGTATCCGGCCTCCGCCGCCGAGTGCGAGGCCACGCGCCGGAGGGTGGCGCTGTACGACCAGTCCTCCTTTGTCAAGTTCCAGGTACGGGGACCCGATGCGCTGGCCGTCCTGAACCACATCGGCGGGGCCGATGTGGATACGCCGATCGGCAAGGTGGTCTACACGCAGTGGCTCAACGACCGGGGCGGCATCGAGGCCGACCTGACCGTCACCCGCACCGGCCCCGAGGACTTCATGGTGGTGACGGCAGCGGCAGCGGCCAACCGTGATTACCACACCCTGCGCCGAGCCCTGCGGGGCCACGACGCCGAACTCACCGACATCACGATGGAGCTCCCCACCATCGGCGTGATGGGCCCGCGATCCCGCGCCCTGCTGAGCGCTCTGACCGACACCCCCCTCGACAACGCATCGTTCCCGTTCGGATGGTCACGGGAGATGACCGTGGCCGGCATACCGGTACGGGCTCTGCGGGTCAGCTACGTGGGCGAGCTGGGATGGGAACTGTACGTCGCCAGCGAGACGGCCGTAGATCTGTTCGACGCGGTGATGGAGGAGGGAAGGTCACACGGAATCCATCCCGCCGGATACCACGCCATGAACACCCTGCGGCTCGAAGCCGGTTACCGGCACTGGGGTCACGACATCACCGACGAGGACACGCCGCTGGAAGCCGGGCTGGGCTTCGCGGTGGCATGGGACAAGGAAGGCGGCTTCCTGGGACGTCGAGCCCTCCTGGCCCAGCGCGCCGCAACCCCGCTGCCGAAACGGCTGGTCCAGTTCAAGCTCGACGACCCGGAGGCCATCGCGTACCACGACGAGCCGATCCGCCGCGACGGCCGACTGGTCGGCCGCACCACGTCCGGAATGTACGGCCACACCTTCGGCGCCTGCCTGGCCATGGGCTACGTACTCCACGAGGAGGGCGTGACCCCGGAGTGGATCGAGTCGGGAACATGGGACATCGAGCTGGCCGGAGTCCGCATCCCCGTCGCCGCGCAACTCCGACCCTTCTACACCGCCCAGACCCGAACCTGAACGTCCGAACAGGAACCACGCCTTTTCGGTGACTAGGGGCACCAGGACCAGTTACATCATGTCAGGGCTGGGATAGGACGCGGACCAGCGACCTGCCGAGTCCGACCCCAGGGATCGGCCAGGATCTCGGCGTGGCCGCCATTTGCTAGCGCTCTGGCTGTTGGAGACAACCGGCGTTATTGCCGGCATACGGACCACCTCAGGCGTCTGGGGCTGATCACCGGGCGCGGTGACCCGATGGGGAGATTCGGGTCGGCGGAGTGCCTAACGCTCGACCGGGAGGCCTACCGACGAGCCCCACTCGGTCCAGGATCCGTCGTAGACACGGACGTGGTCCCAGCCGAGTATCCGGGTGGCGGTGAACCAGAGCAACGAGGCGCGGTGGCTGAGGCGGCAGTAGGCGACCACCTCGTCGGCCTGGTCGGGCGCCGCCCCGACCGAGCGGAAGGCCTCCTCCAACTCCGCCGGCGTGCGGAGGGTGTTGTCGTCGTTGAAGAGACGCCGGAACATCAGGTGCCGGGCGCCGGGGATGCGCCCGTGGCGCTCGGCCCCGTAATCGAACCCGGTGCCGGGCTTGACCCGATCACCCACGTACTCGGTTTCGTACCTACCGTCCAGCACTACCAGGCCGGGTTTCCCGAGGTCCGCCAGCAGCTGCCCGCAGAACACCCGTGTCGAGTCGTCACGCTCGGCCTGCTGCGGCTCGTAGTGCACCGCGTCGAACGTCGGCACCTCCAGGGTCATAGGCCTCCCGTCGAGCTGCCAGCGTTTCTGCGACCCGTCGAGCACGCGGGCATCGGGGTGGCCGTTCATGACCGCGGTCACCCAGTAGGCGAAGATGGCGTACTGGTTGCGCCCGCTGTAGAAGACGACGGTCGTATCGGATGAGATCCCCCACTCTCCGAACCGTTCGGCCATCAGCCGTGGGGTGGGGAACTGGCGCTCGATGGGGTGCCAGAGCACATCCTTCCAGTACCAGTTGACGGCGCCCGGGATGTGCCCGTCGTGGTACTCGCTGGTGTCGGCCTCGTACTGGATCTCGATGACCCGGACGTTCGGGTCCTCGAGGCGCGCTTCGAGCCAGTCGCCCGAAACGAGGGGGGTGGTCGGGTCAGCCATCGGGTCAGACCTCCGATCTAGAGATAATTGACTGGAGACAGATATGCATGCGGCTCTTCTCAGAAGGGTTTGAAGATCATCAGAGCCAGGATCACGGTCGCCGTGACGCGCAGGTAGATGCCTCCCCTGCGTATCCGTGTGCGGAGACGCCTGACCTCGGCTGCCTTCTCCCCGGCGGGTGGCTCTCCGTCCTGTGTGGCTGCGATCGCCCGGGCCAGGGTGGGGTTCTGGACGGTGATCGAATAAGTGAAGCTACCCGCAAATAGGATGATCGACACCAGGAGCCACAACCGGTCGAACAACCCGTAGCCCTGCTCCACCATGAGCCCGATCCCGGACACCAGCACCAGCGCGGAGAGCGGGATAGCCGTGGTGCCCGTGAGCAGGCGCACCACCCGGGTGGCGAAGAGGGAGTGCTCGGTCCCGGCGCCCTGACGGCTGATTCTCCCGAACACGAAGGTGGGCCCGATCCCGGCCATCGCGCCGAACAGGTGCAGGAAGAGGAGGATGCCGAACAGGTCCACGCCTCAGCCTCCGTTCCCTCCGGAAATGCCGGGCTTCCAGATCCGCCGCCCGCCTAGGCGCTCGAACCTGCCGAAGGTGGGATGGTTCAGATGGCCGGCGGCCACGAGGGTGCGGTCCTCCTCCAGCCGGCGGAGTTGGCGCCGGCGGGTCAGGACCGCCTCCTCGGGATCGGCGTCGAAGCGGTGCACCCAACCGGTTTCGGTCGCCACCACCGGATGGTGGATGAGGTCACCGAGTATGAACAGCCGCTCGCCGCCGGACTGGACCACGAAGCTGGTGTGGCCGGGGGTGTGTCCGGGCGTGGCGACCGCCGTGATCGACCTGGTCAGGCTGTGACCGTCCGCGAAGGTGTCGAGCACCCCCGTTCTCTCCAATGGCAGCGCCTGGCGGGCGATGTTCGGGTGGTTCTCCTCGCGGGAGCTGAAGAAGGCCCAGTCCCGCTCGGAGACCAGGTAGCGGGCGTTCCCGAAGCGGGGAGAGATCGCCTCGCCGTCGTACACCAGGTTCCAGCCGACGTGGTCGGCGTGCAGGTGGGTGAAGGCCACCACGTCGATGTCCTCCGGCTCCAAGCCGATCTCCGAGAGCCGCTCCGGCAGCGCCCCCCGTGACTTGGGCGCCCCGGGAGGACCGAGCTCGGGTCCCCAACCGGTGTCGATCAGCACCGCCCGGCCGTCTCCGCGAACCACGAAGCAATGGAAGTTGACCATGGCGTTGCCCGGATCGTTCTCGAGGAGGTCGAGGTACGGCGCCCAGGCCTCTTCGGGAACATCCGGGTAGTGCCAGGCCCGGTCGAAGGAGTGGGCCTTGTCCCGGATGGCGGTCACCTCGACGTTCCCGACCCTCACAGTCGTCCTCATCGCGCTCTTCCTAGCCCGACGCCGGGGGGTGGTAGCCGGCCCGCCGGCACAGCTCGCTCAGATGCTCGGCGGCATTCTCCACCACCGCGGCCGGATCGACCGCGGTCAGGCGTCCGTGGCGCTTCAGGATCCGTCCGTCGATCATGACCGTGTCGATGTTGGCAGGTTGGGCGGAATGGACGATCGCGACGGCCGGGTCGTGGACGGGCGCCATGTTGAGGGCGTCGGTCCTCACCATCAACAGGTCGGCCCGCTTGCCCACCGTTATCGATCCCACCAGGTGGTCCAGGCCCAGGGCACGGGCTCCCTCGATCGTCGCCAACTCCAGGACCCGCCGGGGGCTCAGCGCTTCGGGGTCCTGGTTGGCGATCGACTCCAGCCCAACCGCCACCCGCATCGCCGCGAAGACGTCGGCACAGGCCGAGATGGCCGTGGTGTCGAGCGACAGGCTCACCGGGATGCCGGCGGCGAGGTGCCCACCCACCGGCGGGGCGCCCATGCCCAACCTCAACGAGGACATGGGGCTCATGCTCACCGGGATCCGGTTGGCGGCCAGGTACTCGCGTTCGGTCCGGGAGATGTAGAGGCAGTGGGCCAGGAGCATGCCGGGACCCAGGAGCCCCTCGTCGTGCAGTATCCGGACCTGGTGGATGCGCCGCACCTCCGCCCTGGTACCGGCGCAGTGCATCGAGATGGTCAGGCCCTGTTCCCTCGCCAGCGCCCACTCCTTGCGGTAGACCTCGGGAGTCGACCGGGCTGGTCCCCTCACGCCCACGCCAAGGGTCAGGAGACCATCGGAGTGCGGTACCCACTCCTCGGCGATCCGCCCGATACTCCCGAAGTCCATGACCTCGTCAGGGAGGACGCCGCCCCTCGCGAGGATGGCTCGCATCTTCTCCATGGGCATCGAGGGATGCGCCGACGGAGCGGAGTAGGAGAAGTGCACCCTCGTACCCAGCCGCCGGTGAACATCGAGGTTGGCCTCTGCGTCGCCGTACCGCATGATGTTGTGCGACCAATCGTGGACCGTGGTCACGCCGGCGGCGATACCCTCGGCCATGCCGAGCATCACCCCCGCCGCCACGTCCTCGGGCGTGAAGAATCCGCCGAGCCTGCCCTTCGTGGCGAACCAGCCATGCTTCTTGCCGTCTCCCACCACACCTCTCAGCAGCGTGCCCCACACGTGCCAATGCGAATCGACGAAGCCGGGCATGGTTATGCAGTTGCTTCCGTCGATGGACTCGGCGCCGTCGGCGGGCAACCGGGGACCGACGGCAACCAGAGCGCCGTCGGCGACCTCGACGTCCGTTCCCGTGAGTTCTCCCAGGGCTGGATCCATGGTCAGCGCCGTAGTGTCCCGGATCACAAAATGACCTCTACGGGGCAGGCCTCGGACAACCATGTCCGGCACCCTAGTGCTGCGGGCTGCGAGGGCACTGCATGGTGGTTCCGGCCGAGTGGCGCCACATGGGAGGGCCTGCATACAATATCCAGCGATGAGCACCATCGACTCCCCGACGGTCATCCCGCCGGTCGGCATGCCCAGGCCGCAGTTCCTGCCCGCTGTTGAACCGCTCAGCGCCGAGGACGCGGTGACGTCCGCACTGAGGGACGCCATTCTCAGCGGCAAGCTGATGCCGGGAGAACGCCTCGCCCAGGCAGAGTTGGCCCGGCAACTGGGCGTGAGCCGCATCCCGTTGCGCGACGCGCTGCGGCGGCTCGGCGAGGAGGCCCTGGTACGGATCGACGGGCGGCGCGGAGCCTGGGTGACCGCTCTGTCGAAGCGCGACATCGCGGAGATCTACGAGCTGAGGATCATGCTCGAAGGTCGATGCATCCGCTACGCAGTCCAGAACCTGTCCGGCCACCAGGAGCAGGCGGCAGTGCTGGAACTGTCGAAGCACATGGACAGCTCGGACCGGGACGACCCGGCGGGCCGGGAAGCCCGACGACGGTTCTACGACGTGCTCTACTCCCACTCAGGGCGTCCCCGGATGCACCGGCTCATCATGCAGCTCCGGGACAACGTGGGTCGGTACCACCTGATACAGGACACAGACCTGGCGCACGCCGCCCACTCCGAGGTGCGCCACTGCATCATGCGCGGGGACGCCGACGGGGCTGCCCGCGCAGTGAAGGCCCATCTCGAGGAAGCCCGGGAGGACCTGCTGGCAACCATGTCAGAGGAGACCCTCCAGTAGTGCCGCACCACGGGGGAGCGGCCGGCCCTGAAGACGCCGGTGGGGTCGGTGACCGGGGGGAAGGCCGTCCTTGGCATAAGGTATACAATCCGGGTATGGACCAGACCACACCAGTGAAGCCGCGCGTCCGGCGAGGGACGCCATGTACCGGATAGCAGTCGACGTAGGTGGTACGTTCACCGACTGCCTCGTCCTAGACGAACAGACCGGTGACCTGCGTCAGTTCAAGTCACCCACCACCCCGCCCGATCCGTCGATCGGGTGTATTGACGCTCTCGCCAAGGCGGCGACCGCGTACGGGCTGGCGCTCCCGGCCTTTCTGGAAAGGGTGACACTCCTCATCCACGGGACCACCCTTGCCACCAACACCCTCATAAACGAGGACGGCGCCAGAACCGGAATGATCACCACCAGGCACTTCCGGGACATGCTGGAAATACGCCGTGGCTACAAGAACGTGCGGACCTCCATGTACAACGTGTTCGTGCCGCCATACAAGCCCCTGATACCGCGCCGGCTGCGGCTCGAAGCGGAGGAACGGGTGCTGTACACGGGAGAGGTCCACAAGCCGCTCAACGAGGACGAGGTACGGGAAGCGGCCCGCCAACTCGGCCGCGAGGGCATCGAGTCGGTCGCGATCGGCTTCCTCCACGCCTACGCCAACACCGCCCACGAGCGACGGGCCGCCGAGATCGTGGAGGAGGAGTTGGGTGAAGACGTGTACGTGACCACCTCCTCCCAGATACTGCCCGTGTGGAGGGAGTGGGAGCGGTTCTCCACGATGGCCGTATCCGCATACACCGGCCCCGCCGTGAAGCGCTACCTGCTGGCTCTCGAGGACCGGCTCGCCGAGAACGGCTTCGCCGGAAGCCTGATGATGATGCTCTCGGATGGACTCGTCGAGACGGTCGAGAACTGCATCCCCCGCGCTGTCTACCTCATCGGATCCGGTCCGGCCGCAGCCCCCGCCGCCGCCGTGCACCTCGGCTCCGAGACCGGCCACAAGAACCTGCTCAGCTTCGACATGGGGGGAACCTCCATCGACATAGGGGTCGTGATGAGGGGAGAGATACCGACCACGACCGAGGGATGGGTACAGGACGAGCGGGTGGCCATCAAGATGGTTGACATCGTCTCGGCCGGAGCCGGCGGCGGGTCGATTGCCTGGGTCGATTCGCTGGGCCTGCTCAGGGTGGGGCCGAACTCGGCCGGAGGCGATCCGGGGCCGGCCTGTTACGCGAAGGGCGGGACGGCGCCGACCGTCACCGACGCCGACCTGGTGCTCGGCTACATCGACCCGGACTTCTTCCTGGGAGGCGAGATCCCGCTCGATCCGGGACTGGCCGTAAGCGCCATCGTCGACAAGGTAGCCGACCCTCTGGGCATGACCGTCGAGCAGGCCGCCGAGGCGATCATGACCGCGGTCAGCTCCTTCACCGCGGACGAGATCAACGAGATGGCGACCCGGCGAGGGATCGACGTCCGGGACCTGACCCTGGTGGCCGGGGGCGGGGCCGGACCGGCGCACGCGGCGTTCATCGCCGACATATTGGGGCTCCCGCACGTGATCGTGCCGTCGGTGGCATCGACCTATTCGGCGTTCGGGATGTTCGCGATGGACGTGGGCCGTAACTACGCCCGCTCCTACATAACCCGATTCGCCGACCTCGACACCGACCGGGTGCAGGCCCTCTACGAGGAGATGGAGCAGGAAGCCATCACCGGCTTCGGGGAGATGGGGTACCGGGCCGAGGACGTGAGCTTCGCCCGCACCGCCGATCTCCGCTACATAGGGCAGTTCCACGAGGTGGAGGTGGAGATGCCGTTGGATCCCGGCCAGGACCTTTCCGAGACAGCCGAGAAGACCTTCCGGGCGAGCGTCTTCCGGGACGCAGGCGGGATGCAGATGCTGGACGCGGTCGAGGAGGCCATCGACAACTTCCACGCCAAGCACTACGACCTGTACACGTTCAACATGCCATGGCAGGGGGTCGAGTTGCTGACCTTCCGGCTCCGGGCCACCGTACCGAAGGCACCCTTCGAGCTCCACCGGATCCCGGAGGGCGGTCCCGATCCGTCGGCCGCGCTCAAGTCGCATCGTGACTGCTGGTTCGGGGGCGAGCGGGTGCCCACCCCCATCTTCGACGGCGGCCGGCTGAAGGCCGGCAATCAAGTCGTGGGTCCGGCCATCATCGAGGAGCCGACCACCACGGTGGTGGTGCCCGGATCGTTCACGGCCACGGTCGACGCCCAGCGCAGCTACCACCTGAACCGCGACGGAGCGGTCGGAGAACCCACGGGAGGTACGACATGAGACCCGGCCCCGTCGACCCGATCACCCTCTCAACCATCTGGAACTCGTTCCAGAGCATGGGCCGCGAGATGCGCTACGTCATCGACCGCACCGCGCAGAACTACCTGATCGCCCAGCTCCACGACATGGCGGCCGGTATCTGGGACGCGCAGGCCCGCACCATCGCGGTTCCCGAAGGACCCACGTCCATGTTCCTGTCGCAGCAGTTCTCGGTGGAGTACATCCTCGACAAGTTCGGCGACGACCTGCATCCGGGCGATGTGATCATCTGCAACGACCCCTACAAGGGGTACTGCAACCACCTCCCGGACTGGGGTTTCTTCAGGCCGATCTTCTACGAGGACGAGTTGGTGTTCGTCGCCCTGACCCGGGGCCACCAGATGGACACGGGAGGATCGTTCCCCGGTGGCTACTTCCCCAACGGCTACGACATACACGCCGAAGGGTTGATGATCCCCCCCACCAAGATCTACGACCGGGGCCGGGAGCGCACCGACGTGCTGGAGCTCATCTGGAACAACGTCCGGTGGCCCGACGGGGTCAAGATCGACAACTACGCGCTGATGGCGGCGCTGCAGGTGTGCGACAACCGGATCGTCACCCTGCTCGACAAGTACGGCGTCCCGACGGTCAAGGATGCGGTGGAGGAGATGCTGGACCGGATGGAGGCCAACGTGCGGGCCCAGCTCGCGGAGGTCCCGGACGGGACCTACTACGGCGAGTCGGCCACCGACGACGACGGCACGGTTCTCGACGAACTGGTGTGGGTGCGCTGCGCGGCCACCATCAAGGGCGACGAGCTGATCCTGGACTTCTCCGAGAGCGACGCCCAGCGGAAGGGGTTCGTGAACTGCGTCTACTCGTCCACCTACAGCCGGGCCGTGGCGGGCAGCTTCCTCTACTTCGACCCCGCCTACTCGGAGTTCCACAACGAGGGCAGCATGCGACCCATCACCGTGGTCGCCCCGGAGGGCTCCGTCTGCAACGCCCAGTACCCGGCGACGGTGGGTGGATCCCCGGTGAACGTGGGGACCCAGGTGCTGGAGGCGACGGTCAACGCCCTGTCTAAGGCCATGCCGGACAAGGCCATCGCCGGATGGGGCCGCCGGAGGGGCCACTACATCGCAGGCGTCGATCCCCGCACCGGTGAGCGCTACGTGCAGACCACCACCGATGCCGACGGTGGCTCGGGAGCGGTGTGGGGCTACGACGGGTTCGAGGGCGCCATGGGTATGTCCGGCCTCGGCTCGATCCAACGCGGCAGCGTGGAGGAGATCGAGATCCGCTTCCCCTGGCGAGCGGTGCGCTACCACTACGTCCCGGACATGTCGGGGGCCGGCCGCTGGCGGGGCGGGTCGGGAATGCTCTGGGAAGTGGAGAACGTCGGTGGGGACGTAGGGGTGGCAACCGGCAGTTCGGACGGCGACCTGACCCAGCCGCCGGGAGCGGTCGGGGGCGAGGACGGTCCCCTGTCGAGGATGTACGTGCGCCGGGGAGATGAGATCATCCCGGCCCGCACCCACCGCATGGTGCAGATCAAGAGCGGGGAGATCCTCGGGAAGGTCAGCGGCGGCGGAGGCGGAGTGGGTGATCCCACCGAGCGAGACCCCGACAAGGTGCTCGAGGACGTGCGCAACGAGTGGGTGACGCCCAGCCACGCGCGGAGCGTCTACAAGGTGGCGATCGACACCGAGACCATGACCGTCGACCGGGACCAGACCCGGATGCTCCGAAGCTCCACAGGCGAGACCGAGACCGAGACCTAGCCAGCATGACCCGAACCCGCCCGTTGACGGATCTGGAGATCCTGGCACGGATGTGGCTGATCAGGGCGTTCGAAGAGAAGGTGTCGGAACTGTACGCCGCCGGCAAGGTGGCCGGTCTGATCCACCTGGGGATCGGACAGGAGGGATCGGCGGTCGGTACCTGCGCCGCCCTCGGCCGGAGCGACTACGTCTTTGGCACCCACCGCTCCCACGCCCACGCCATCGCCAAGGGCGCCGACCTCCGCCGGTTGATGGCCGAGATCGCCGGGCGGTCCACGGGCTATTGCAAGGGGAAGGGCGGGTCCATGCATATCTCGGCGCCCGAGGTTGGCTTCGTGACCGCCACGGGGGTGGTGGCCGGGAACATCCCCCTGGCGCTGGGCGCCGCCCTGACCAGCGTCACGCGCAACGAGGACCGGGTATCCGTGGCCTTCTTCGGCGACGGGGCCGGCCAGAGTGGTCCCTTCCACGAGAGCCTCAACATGGCCGCGCTGTGGAAGCTGCCGGTGGTACTGGTGTGCGAGAACAACGGGTACGTCGAGTTCTCTCCCCTGTCCGCCCACACGGTGGTGGAGCGCCTGGCCGACTACGCATCCGTCTACTCGATCCCGGCCGTCACCGTGGACGGTGGTGACGTCCTGGCGGTCAGGGACGCCGTGACGGAGGCCGTGGACCGCGCCCGGGGCGGGGGCGGACCCTCCTTCGTGGAGGTGCTCACCCACCGCCTCCGGGGTCATTACGAAGGAGACCCGGCCCGCTACCGGACGCTGTCCGAGCGGGAGGAGTGGAAGCGGAAGGACCCGGTCGCCCGCTTCGCCAGGCATCTGGCCGAGTCGGGGGTTCCGCCGGAGTCGCTGGATGACGTCGAGGCCGCGGCCCGGACCCGGGTTGCCGTAGCGGCCGAGCAGGCCCTGGCGGATCCCCCCGCCGACCCGGCGGGCGTGACCGGCGACGTGTACGTGTGATGGCAGCCCGTATCCGGTACATCGAGGCTGTGCGGCAGGGGTTGCAGTCCTCCATGCGTTCCGACCCCTCGGTCATCGTGCTGGGTGAGGACGTGCGGTACGGCGGCCCCTTCGGCGCCACCAAGGGCTTGGCGGACGAGTTCGGGAAGGGCCGCATCCTCGACACCCCGATCAGCGAGGCCACCGTGATGGGCATGGCCACCGGGGCGGCGGCAACCGGCCTGCGCCCGATCGTCGAGATCATGTTCGTCGACTTCGCCACCCTGGCGATGGACCAGCTGGTCAACCACGCCGCCAAGCTGGGCTTCATGACCGGCGGCCTTCTGCGAGTGCCGCTTACGGTACGGGTCCAGGGCGGCGTGAGCGGGCGGTTCGGCGCCCACCATTCCCAGAGCCTCGAAGCCTGGTTCCTGCACACGCCGGGCCTCAAGGTGGTGGCGCCCGCCTTTCCGGGCGATGCCGCCAGGCTGCTCGAGGTCGCCATCGCCGACGACAACCCGGTGGTGTACATGGAGCACCGGGGTCTGTACTGGACGAAGGGCGAGGTCACGGGGAACGAGCCGGCGTCGGGATCCGTAGTGCGGCGGCGCGGCGACCATGTGACGATCGTCTCCTACTCGAGGATGGTCCACCACGCGCTGGCCGCGGCCGATACCCTGGCAGCGGACGGCATCGGATGCGAGGTGATCGACCTCCGCTGGCTGGCTCCACTCGATCTGGAACCGGCTGTGGCCTCATTGCGCCGGACGGGTAGGGCGGTGGTAGCTCACGAGGCCGTCACTACCGGCGGGGTGGGCGCCGAGGTGGTGGCCCGGCTCCAAGCCGCCCGCGGTATCCGCACCAGGGCTCCGATAGCCCGGGTGGGGGCGCCGTTCGCCCCGGTGGGCGCCGCACCGGAGTTGGAGGACGCGTTCGTTCCCGGTTCCGGAGACATCGTGGGGGCGGTGCGAGGCCTGCTCGGCGAGGCCCCGCCCCGGACCGATGGACAGAAGGGAGGAAGAACGTGATCCCCGACCTACCGGCCGATCGCCTCACCGACTACCTGCGCCGGATGCTGGTCATCCGCCGCTTCGAGGAGGGGCTGATAGAGCTGGCCGGCGAGTACGCCGTCGGCCACTTCCACGTGTATATCGGCCAGGAGGCCACCGGCGTGCCGGCCCTGGCGCAGCTCGAGCCGGGAGACGTGGGCTTCACCACCCACCGGAACCACGGCCACCTGCTGGCCAGGGGCACCGACCCGGCCGCCATGTTCGCCGAGATCCTCGGCAAGGAGACGGGGACCAACCGCGGCAAGGGGGGCACCCTCCACATCGCCTCGCTCGAGAACGGCTTCCCGACCACGTCGGCGGCCACCGGGGGCTGCACACCCCTCGCGACCGGGGCCGCGTTCGCCTTCTCCCGGCTCGGGAGGGATCGGGTGTCCGTATGCCTGTTCGGTGACGGAGCCCTGGAGGAGGGCACCTTCCACGAGTCGATCAACATCGCCGCCCTAGAGAGCCTCCCCGTCATCTACCTGTGCGAGAACAACAGCCTGGAGGCGCTCGGTCAGAAGGCCAACGAGTACCCGTCCTCCACGATGGCGGCGGCGCCGCTCACCGACCTGGCCGCCGCCTTCAAGGTGCCCACGATCACGGTGGACGGCACCGACACCGGAGCGGTCCACGATGCGATGGCGACCGCCGTCGGGCGAGCCCGCGGCGGCGGTGGCCCCACCTTCATCGAAGCGCTCACGGTCCGGTGGCCGGGAAGCCGGCCGATCTGGCCACAACTCCTCACCGGTCCGACCGATCTCTCCTACGCGTGGGACCCTTCGGCGATCCCGGCCGACTACGCGGTCTGGCACGCCGAGCAGGATGGGCTGCTCCGCTACGTCCGGGAACTGCTCTCGGCCGGAGTGCTGACCCCCGACGAGGCGTTGGCAATGGACGAGCAGGTCAAGGACCGGATCGAGCGCGGCGTCCGGTTCGCCCTCGACAGTCCTTACCCTCCCGTGGCCAGCGCCCTCGAGTCCGTCTACGCCTAGTGGTCTGTCTGTGGAATGGCGGTGTGGTATGGCGTCGGCAGCGGTGTTCCTCGCAAGGCCCGCTGACGAAGGCGTACCCGCAGTGGTACGTTGAGGAAGCGGAACGCAGCGACGGGACACCGATGACCGCCAGAACACACCAAGCTGTTTCGCAGATAGACCACTAGAGGGTGGATATGCGCGAGATGCTCTATGCCGAGGCGCTGGTCGAGTCGCTCCGCCACCAGATGGCGACCGACGAGCGGGTCCACCTCATGGGCCTCTACTTCCTGGGCCTCACCAAGCACCGGGCGATCATGGCCCGCCTGCATGCCGACTACCCGGGCCGCGTCTACCACCCCCCGATCGCCGAGGTCGGGTACGTGGGCGTGGCCATAGGAGCAGCGCTGGCCGGGCTGAGGCCCATCGTGGACATGGCCACCGCCAGCTTCATGTTCCAGGCCTTCCCCCAGATCGTCAACGAGGCGGCCAACATCCACTACATGTCGGGCGGCGCCACCAAGGTGCCGATGGTCTTCCACTTCAACCACGGCATCCGCGGAGGAGGGGCGGCCCAACACTCGCACAGCCCGCAGGCGATGCTCTGGAACACCCCTGGGCTCGAAATCATGGCGCCCTCCACGCCTCGGGACGTGATGGGGCTGGTCAACACTGCCGCTGCGTCCGACAACCCGACCGCCTGGGTGGATCACGTCCGCCTGTTCGACACCAGTGGCCCGGTACCCGACGACAAGGATTTCTCCATTCCCTTCGGCGTCGCCGACGTCAAGCGGCAGGGCGGAGACGTCACCGTGTTCGCCTCGTCCTGGATGGTCGTGCGGGCCCTCGAGGCCGCCGAAACCCTGAGCGCGGAAGGGATCCAGGCGGAGGTAATCGATCCCCGCACGCTTTCGCCCCTGGACGAGGAGACGATCCTTGAATCGGTGGCCAAGACCGGGCGCCTGGTCGTGGTGGACGAGTGCCACCGCCGGTGCGGCGTGGCCGCCGAGATCACCGCCGTGGTCACTGAACGTGCATTCGGCGACCTGGTGGCCGCTCCGATCCGGGTTACCACGGCCGACGTGCCCATCCCGTTCAGCCCGCCCCTCGAGCAGCACGTCGAGCCGACTACCGACAAGATCGTCGCGGCCGTCCGGGCGGTAACGGACAGCGCCGCCGGGTAGACAGAATGGAACTGGGCCAGGCGCCGGTTCGGCTGGAGGACCTCCCGCTGATCACCGGCTCCGGCCGGTTTGTCGGCGACATGGTGGACGTCGGCACCCTCCACTGTGCTTTCGTGCGCAGCCCGGTCGCCCACGGCAGGCTGTTGCCTCCGGACCTCGGCGGCGCCCGGAGCCTTCCAGGCGTCGTCGCCGTCTTCGGCGCCCACGACCTCGGATTGCCGGACATGCCTTCGTCGCCCCATCCGGGCGCACCTGAGGCCGCCGGCATGGGCCAGCCGCCCCTGGCCCGCGACCGGGTGCGTTACGTGGGAGAGCCGGTTGCAGTGGTCGTTGCCGAGACGGCTGTCCAGGCGGTGGACGCCGCCGGGTCGGTGTGGATCGAGGCCGAGGAACTCCCCGCCGTGGACACCGACTCCGCGCTGGCGGGCGAGGTGCTGCTGTTCCCGGATACAGGCTCGAACATCGCCCACCGCGCCACGATCATGACCGAGGGACCCCGACCCGCTGCGGAGATCGAGGCTTCCGCAGAGGTGGACATTCCCAGGGTCTCGCCGGTGACCATCGAGCCCCTGGCCATACTCGCCCGTCCGGCGGGCTCCGGCCTCGAGGTCTGGTGTGGCCATCAGGCGCCCGCAGCGCTGTCGAGACAACTCGGAGCGATGCTGGGCATCGACCCGTCCAGCATCAGAGCGAGGGTTCCGGATGTGGGCGGGGCCTTCGGGACCAAGGGCCAGTTCTATCCGGAGTATCCCGTCGTGGCGGCCATAGCCCGGCGTCTGGCTAGGCCGACCGTCTGGCTCCAGAGCCGGACCGAGCAGCTCATGTGCGGTACCCATGGCCGAGCCCAGCACATCACGATGCGGGTCGGCGGCGACCGTGACGGACGGATCCGCTACCTCGCCGCCGAGATAGTGGGCGATTCCGGGGCTTACCCGTGCGCCGGAGCGCGGGTTCCCTTCTACACCCTGCCCGTGATCCAAGGTCCTTACGACATCGAGCATCTCGAGGCCACCGCAACCGCGGTCGTCACCAGCAGGGCCCCGGTCGGCCCGTACCGTGGCGCCGGCAGGCCCGAGGCGGCCATCGCCATCGAACGGGCGGTGGATGCGTTCGCGCAGTGTGCCGGGTTGCTTCCCGAGGAGGTGCGGAGGCGCAACTTCGTCGATCCGGCCGACTTCCCCTTCAGGAGCCACACCGGCTTCATCTACGACTCGGGTGATTACGTGGCCGCCCTGGAGCTGGCCATCGACACGGCCGACATGGCTCGGTGGCGGCAACTCCGGGCCGAACGGCGGGCCGGCGGGGGCGATCCCATCGGTATCGGTATCGGCTCGTTCATCGAGCGCGCCGGGGGCTCGGCCGGTTCGGGCGAGTACGGCAGGGTCGAGATCAGCCAGGACGGCGGTGTGGTCGTGAGGACCGGATCGACGCCCGCCGGCCAGGGACACCGTACGGTCTGGTCCCAGATAGCGGCAGGGGTGTTCTCCGTGCCCACCGAGGAGGTGACGGTCTACGCGGGGGACACGGGCGAGGTGGCAGGCGGTGTCGGAAGCTTCGCGAGCCGCTCCACCCAGCTCGGAGGCTCGGCGATCCTTCGAACGGCCATCGAGGTTCGCGCCCGCGCCCGGGCGGTCGCCGCCGGCATGCTCGAGGCGTCAGAGGCGGATCTCGTCCTGGTGGACGGGGGCTTCGGCGTCGCCGGCTCGCCGGGCACTACCGTCACGCTCGCCGAGGTTGCCGCCGAGGCGGCAGCCACCGGCGTCGAGCTGGCGGCCGAGGAGATGTACACCGGCGCCACGCTGACCTTCCCCTTCGGAACCTACGTGGCAGTCGTCGAGGTGGAACGCGAGACGGGCGAGGTGGGCCTGCTGTCACTCGTAGCCGTCGATGACTGCGGCAACGTGCTGAATCCGATGATCGTCGAGGGCCAGGTACACGGCTCGGTCATGCAGGGCATCGGGGAGGCGCTCCTGGAGGAGGTCGTGTACAACGCCGACGGGCAGCCCATCAACGCCAACCTGGCCGGTTACCTCGTGCCCACGGCCACCCAGCCCCTCCCGCTGATCGCGCGGCGGACCACCACTCCGGCCCCCGGCAATCCTCTCGGCGTCAAGGGAACCGGCGAGGCCGGTTGCATCGGGGCACCTCCGGCGATCCTGAACGCCGCGCACGACGCCCTGCGCGACGACGGGGTGACATCCTTGGACTTCCCACTCACACCCGCCCGAGTGTGGGAGGCCATCCGCTCGGCCCGATAGATCAGCCCCCCTACCAGTCTCCTTCCGCGACACTCAGGACGATCTTGCCGACGTTGCGCCTCGAGCCCAGGTCGGCGTAGGCCGCGCGAATGTCGCCGAGGGGTCGGACCGAGTCGATCGCCGGATCGATGCGGCCTGCTCCGGCCAGGTCGATGCACCGCCGCATCCCCCGCCGCGTGGATCCCGCGCTTCCGTATATCGCCACCCGCGACCGGAACAGCCAGTTGTTGTTGAGTTGGACCATCGGGCCGGCGTGCGACCCGCAGACCACCACCCGGGCCCGGTTCCGGAGTGTCTTGAGCACCTCTTTCCACACGTCCGGGTTGCTGGCAGGATCGAGGAAGAGGGTGACGCCCTCGGGAACGATGCCGCGGATCCGGCCTGCGAAGTCGGGCTCGGCGGTGTAGTCGACGGTGGCGTCCGCACCGGCTACGGCCGCCCGCGCCGCCCGATCAGGCGAGCCGGCCGCACCGATGACGAACGCACCGGCCAGCTTGGCGAGCTGGACCGCGGCGGAACCGATGGCGCCGGATGCGCCCGCCACCATGACCACATCGTCCCTGGTCAGTCCTACCCGGGTGAACATCTGCTCCGCGACGGGAAACGAGTGGGCCAGTGCGGTCGCCTTCGCGTGGCTCAGACCGGATGAGACGGGGAACACGCTGCGCTCGGGCACCGTCACGTACTCCGCATGTCCACCCCACCGGTGGACGCCCACGTTATGGAGGGAGGGACAGGAGTCGTCCTCGCCTCGAGCGCAGAATTCGCAGGCATCGCAAGCGATCGGAGGTTTGACGACCACCCGCCGGCCGATCGCGAGGGAAGTGACCCGGGAACCGTGCCCGGCAACCACCCCCGATGGATCTATCCCCATCACGTGCGGAAACGAGAGGTTCGCCATATGGGCCCGGCCCGACATGGTGAAGAGATCCTGGTGGTTCACGGCCACCGTCCGGACCCGGATCAGCACCTCGTCCTCCGCCGGTTCCGGTACCGGCAGGTTGGTGTCCATGATGCAGTGGGGCCCTCCGAGCTCCGCCAGCGCCATGGCTCGCATGGTCTTCGGGAGGGTCACGCGATTCCCCGCGAGAGTTGGGTCATCGGCCTCGAATCCGGTCGTAGCAGCGGTTCACGATTCTTGACGATACCGTGGGGAGATCTGCCTTCGGAGCCGGCCACTTCCCGGGGCAGGCGGTCATGCCCGGTCCCCCTCGGGCTTCGTGATGAGAGTGCGCGCCGTCATGATGACCCCTGCCAGGGCCACGGCAGCCAGCCCGGCTTCGCCCACGGGGAATCCCGAGCCCAGGAGCGGGACGGACAGGTCACGCTGGATGATCCCGGTTGTCACCGCCCCGCCCGATGATCCGCCGAGGAAGAAGCCGAGGTAGAAGATCCCGATGGCGATCGACTGGGATGGACCGTCGAAGCGCTTCGTCACCGCATCGACCAGCGGAGGGGTCAACAGTCCGAACCCGATGCCGAGCGGTATCACCAGTATCGCCACCAAGCCGGGGCCGCGGTCGACTCCCAGGGCGGCCAGCAGCCCGGTTCCCGCCAGAAGGAACAGCAGCGAGACCAGCGTCGTGCCCATGTAGCCCAGCCTCCGTGAGGCAAGCCTGGTAGTCGTGGACGCCAGGGAGATCGACGCCGCGGCGGGGACGATGACCAGGCCGATACCCACGGCATCTATCTCGTGGGCCCGGGACAGGGCCGATGGCAGGGCGATGATGGTACCGAGATAGGCGGCGCTTCCCACGAAGGCGGCGATCGCCAGAGGGAGGAACTTCCGGTCAGACAGCACCGACATGGGTACGAACGGGGCCGGATGGCGCTTCGACCTGGAAGCGGTGAGCAAGCCGCCCAGAACGGCGACTATCACGGCGCCCCCGGTCAGGAGCGTGGCGCCGTCTAACGGGAACCGGTTGACGGCAAAGACCAAACCGCCGATCAGGAGCAGGACCGAGCCCGCACCCGCGTAGTCCAGGTGGTGGTCGGGGTCACCGCGCTGGGGCAGGTCGTACCAGATGAACGCCGCGACGGGTGAGGCCAGCATCCCGACCCCCACCGCGGCCCGCCAGCTGATGAGGTCCACCAGCAGACCGCCGATCATCGGTCCGAGGGCCTGAGCGACTCCCACCACCGCGGTGATGATCCCGTAGGCGAACTGGCGCCGCTCCGGGGGGTACCTGGTTGCGAGGATGGCGACCGACAGGGTCGGGATAGCCCCTGAACCCGCCCCCTGGATCACCCGCGCCGCGATCACCACCTGCAGGGTCGGGGCCACGACCGCCACCAGGGAGCCGAACGCAAGGAGCAGGATCCCGAACGAGAGGGTTCTTCCCAGCCCGAACCGGGCCGCCAGCCGCCCGTACAGAGCGGTGGCTATGGCGAACATCGCCGAGTAACCGAAGACCACCCACCCCACGTCCGCCGGCCCGGCCGCGAACGTCTGGGCGATGGCGGGTTGGGAGACGGCCGAGGCCGTCGTATTGGCCACGGTGAGGAACACGGCCGCCCCGAGCATGGTCAGGATGGCAGTCGCCGACAGCCGGCCCCTAACGGTATCCACGCTACATGTCCGTTCCGGCCCGCTCAAACAGATCCGGCTCGAGCGGACCCGCATCCACTCCCGTGTCAGCGACCGAGCGAGAGAGCCGATGGGTATCCGGGCTTCCAGTGGCCGCTATCGGTGCCTCCGCTAGTCTGTATACAGAGCACTGTATACAGTGGCTGTCGGGTGTGTGCTGACCGCACGACCGCCTTCGCTCCATTGGTTCGAGTAGGAGACCGCCGGTGGCTAGACCGAAGATCGAGATAGCACACGTCGACAAGTTCTATCGAAAGACCGGTACGCCCCCGAAGCGCCTGAGCCGGCGGGGACGGACGCACGGGACGGTTCAGGCCCTGCGCGACGCCAGCCTGACCGTGGCCGAGGGCGAGTTCGTCAGCCTCATCGGTCCGAGCGGATGCGGCAAGACCACCCTGCTAAAGGTCTTGGACGGCTTGGTCCCTTACGATTCCGGTGAGGTCAGAGTCTCGGGCAAGCCCGTTACCGGGCCCGGCCGGGATCGCGCCTTCGTGTTCCAGCAGTTCGGGCTCTTTCCGTGGCGAACCGTGACGGGGAACGTGACGCTCCCCTTGGAGGCTGCCGGGAAGTCAAGGGCGGAGCGCGAGGACATTGCTTGGAAGTACATAAGGATGGTGGGACTGGAGGGCTTCGCCAACCACCATCCCCATGAACTGTCCGGCGGTATGCAGCAGCGGGTGGGAATCGCTCGCGCCCTGGCGGTAGATCCCGAGATACTGCTCATGGACGAGCCGTTCGGCGCTCTCGACGCGCAGACCCGCGAGTTGATGCAGATAGAACTGCTCGGGATCTGGGAGAAGACCCGCAAGACGGTGGTGTTCGTCACCCATAGCGTGGACGAGGCGATCTTCCTGTCCGGGCGGATAGCAGTCATGTCGGCGCACCCGGGCACGGTGAGCGAGGTCATAGACGTCCCCTTCCCGTACCCGAGGACCGAGGGGGACCTGAAGCGGGATCCCTTGTTCGCCGACATGCGGCACGACATCTGGAACAAGCTACTGCCGCACAAGACCGCCACCGTCTGACGGGATCGCTCCGGCGAGCGGATACGGCGACATCCCCTTCCGACTAGGCCTCGCCCTTTGCGGCTAGCTGTCCCTCCGGCTGGAGGGGCGGGACCCAGTTCAACACCTTCTCCAGGTTGACGAGATAGTCCGCGAAGGCCCGGCGGCCCGAAGGCGTGGCCGTCACCCATGTGGAGGGCTTCTCGTTCCGGAACTCCTTGGTGATCGCGACGTAACCGGTGTCCCGGAGCTTGCGCAGGTGGATGGTGAGGTTCCCACCGGTCACATCCAGAGTTCTCTGGATGAACGTGTAGGCCACCCGACCGTTGCCCGGCTGGGAGACCAGCAGGGTCATTATCCGCAAACGGACGGGCTGATGGATGATCTGGTCGAGGTCGACGGACTCGCTGGTCACCGGATCCCGATCCTGCGCAACCACACCGCTCCCCCGCCCACTACCGCCAGGGTCGCCACCGCCGAGACCACCAGTGCGGCGTCACCCGCCAGGAAGCTGGGTACGTAGTAGGCGGCGGCTATCCCGGCGCCGACGGCTGCCAGCGCCGGCCGGGTCATCATGCCGTAGAGAATGTAGCCCAGGGCCACTATCCCGATGGCCACGTGGGGGATTCGAGGGCCGAGCTCGTCATTCCACATCCCCGCGGCTGCCGGAATGAACCAGGCCGCCACCGCCACCGCCATCCAGAAGCCGAAGACCCGGAGACCGACCGCCCGGCTGGCCTCCCTCGACACGTTCCTGCTCCCTGCCCGGTGCCCGATGATGGCGCTCCCGACGATCCCGGCCACGATCAGGACGCCGAACAGCGGCACCACCACCCACGGTCTCTGCTCCACCAGATCGGCGCCCCCGGTCTGGAGCCAGTATGAGAAGAGATACGCCACCGCGGTGATACCTCCCCACAGCAGCAGGATGGGGGAGGTCCCGGCGAGGTACATCGAACTCCTCGCCCTGTCCATGGTGGTGTGGATGGATCCCCAACTCTCTTGAGGGGTGAGGGCGGACCCTCCACTTTCCGAGCCTGACATCGAGACCTCCATCTAGTTTGTAATACAAAGTAGTTTATCCGGAAGGGAACTCTGGTGTCAAGTTGTCTCCAGAAGGGAGGGGCGCATCGAGCACGACCGGAAGCCGGCGGATCCGGTTGAGGTGGACGACCTATTCGGAGGTGTCCGCGGCGCCTCCTGTGACGCCCTGACGGCGCGGCGGCGTGACCTCGAAGGTGAAGAGGTCGGACCGGCTGTAGTGACCGGCCACGTCCAGGTCGAACTTGCCCCTGATCGTGTCGGTCAGGTCGATCTCGGCGGTCAGGATCGCCTCGCTCCCGTAGTGGGGCCCGGCGAGGACCTCACCGAACGGATCGACGATGCAACTCCCACCCGGGGTGATCACACCGTCGGGCGCTTCGCCGAATACGGACCGGTAGTCGGCGGGATAGTCCGCACGGGTCGCGTACTGGTTGGCCGAGAGCACGTAGCACCGGCCCTCCACCGCGATGTGCCGCATGGAAGCGGTCCAACTGTCCCTGGCGTCGGCGGTCGGAGCACACCACACCTGGATGTCCTGCCGGTAGAGGGAGTAACGGAGCAGCGGCATGTAGTTCTCCCAGCAGACGGCGGCGCCCAGGTTGCCGTGCCGGGTCGGGTGGACCTGGAGCGTCGATCCGTCTCCGAACCCCCAGATCAGCCGTTCGGAACCGGTCGGCATCACCTTGCGGTGCTTGGCGTACATGCCCTCCACCGGCGCGAAGAACAGCACCGAGCAGTACAGGGTGCTCCCGCCGCGCTCGATCACCCCGATCACGATGTCCATCGCCAGATCGGATGACAATTCGACAAGCCGGTCGGTGACCGGACCGGGCACGTCGATCGCCGACTGCCAGTAGCGGAGGAACATATCCCGGCCCGCCTCGCTCCGCGACCCGACCACCGCCCCGAAGTCCAGGCCCCGCGGGTACGCGGAGAAGAAGGCCTCGGGGAACACCGCCAAGTCCGCGCCCTCCGACCGGGTGCGGGTAGCCAGATCGGCTGTCTTCCGATAGCGTGGCCTCCGGATCGAATCCAACCGGCGCCGCCTGCACCACCGCGGCGACGAACTTGGATCCAGCCGGGCGTTCAGCCATCGGAGCAATCGTTATGATCGGCGACCGACATTTCCGAGAGGCTAATACCGGCCGGCCGCAGGCTCGATCGGAGAGAACTGCCAGGAGGTTCCCGTGGGCACCCGAAGCGTCAGCCGGACCAGATCCTTCCGGGACGAGGACCGCTGGGTAGAGGTCGAGGGCGCCACCCTGGCCGGGACCCTGACCCTGCCCGCCGGCGAAGGTCCTTGGCCGGTGACCCTCCTGCTTGGAGGGACGTTCTCGGATCTCAGGGATGCTGATGTGGATCCGCGGCTGTGGCCCGGAGTCCCCAAGCGCCACATGTACGCCATCCTCGCCCGCGGTCTGGCGGGGGCGGGCATCGCCTCCTTCCGCTTCGACCGGAGGGGCGCCGGCGAGAGCAAGGGCGAGCTGGGAGTCCGGCGGGGCCAGGAGGTTGCCGACGCCGGGGCCGTGTGGCGATGGGTCCGGTCCCTGCCGGAGTGCAACGGCAGGGCGGCCATGCTGGGCCACAGCGCCGGCGCGTACGTGCTCTGCCGGGTGGCGCTCGAAGAGGGGCAGCCCGACGCGGCGGTGTTGCAGGGCGCCCTCTACCGGTCGATCGCGGCGTTGCTCGAGTACAACTACCGCCTGATTCGTGATTACATGCGCCTCGGCGAGTCCGAGGTGGCGTGGGTGAAGGAGCACTCCCCCAAGGCCTACGAGGATGCGATGATGATGCCAGCCATCGTCACCGCGATCGAGAACCGCGAGCCGCCGCTGGCGACGGCGGAGGTCGACGGTGTGACCAGGACCCGCGACCTGTCGAGCCTGCGGTACGACCTGGACCTTCCTCCCGAGGACCAGTTCCGCCACCTGGCCGCCCCCGCCCTCGTGCTGCACGGCGCCGAGGACCTGAACGTACCCACAGAAGACGCCTTCGAGACGGCGCGAGCCCTATGGGCCGCCGGGAACAGGGATGTCGAACTGCGGGTGATCCCGGGCGCCAACCACTCCTTCCAGCTGGACGCCGATGACTACGCCACCCGGGTGCGGGAGAAGATCACGATGAAGAACTTCGGCCGCCCTTTCCACCAGCAATATCCCGGCGTGGTGATCGACTACCTGGCAAGAAAGCTCCTCTGACCCTCACCGTTGATCATCAGACGAAGCCGGCCGTCAACCCCTGACTCTCCCCACGACGGGCAGAACCGGCATCAAGCCCCGCGCAGAGACGGCACCAGAACATGCGCAGAATCGGCATCGAAACATGCGCCAGAGCGGCATCTAGACCTGCGCAGGCAGAGTCCCGTGTCGGTGGCTTGGTCCAGGTCCGTCCCCGAGGCCCCGTCTTCAGCCGGGCTGCCGGACTCCGTGGGGGACCGTGTTCCGGATGACGGTTCCGTTGTGGGTGACGACCGAGTAGACCGGCACCGCCCTCCGGGAGAAGGCGCCGAGTGGGCAGCGGGCGTCGCCCCAGTCGATCATGGCCAGTACGGAGTCGGCCGCCGACGGGCTGTCCACGTGGACATCGAACACCAGCCACTGGATGTGGACCGGTTTGTCCTCGAAGCCGTGCTCCCCGCGCAGGTCCAGGTGGGTGGTGATGTTCATTCGGAGCCCCTCCACCTCGCAACCCGCGAACGGGGCGCCCTTGGCGTACCAGCCGAGCATGCAGAAGGCGATCCCGCTGAGGAAGTACCGGATCGGGCTCGGGCCCCGCTCGTGTCCGCCCCGCTCGATGGCCTCGTCCCCGAAGAAGGTGAACTCGCGGTCATACTGGACGAACGAGGACCGGACGCTCACGTCTTCGATGGTCTCTGCCGACACGTAGGGGTGCACCAGCCCGGCGGCGTGGTTGCCGCCCAGTATCTCCACCAAGCCCAGGTAGTTGGACTCCAGCTTGCCGTGATCGACGATCCCCATCATTTCCTCCTGTCTGCTTGCGGCACGCCCGACCGGGCGATCTCCTCCCGCACGATCGGTAGTACGGACCCGCTTATCTCCTCCAGGGTCTCCTCGAAGCGATTGAACTGGTTACGCACGTCGAACGTGAAGTGGTCGAACCCTCGGTTGTAGTACTCAAGGACGCCGTCCGCCACATCGCGGGCGTCGCCCACCACCACCACGCCCCGGATGTCCTCGAGCGTCCGGAAGGCGCCCCCGGGCGGGGTCACCCAGTTCCTCTTGCCGTCTCGCGACATCCGCTCCACGCTCACCCGGCTGCGGGCCCGGTCCCGGTCACCGTCGAGAATCGTGCGGGGTGTGGCTGAGAGGAAGAGACGGTCGATGCTGCCCAGCAACTCCCGCATGTAGGAGAGCCGGGCGTCGACGGTGGTGAGCGGGACGGTGCCTGCCAGCCAGCCGTCTGCATGTCGGGCGGCTATCCGGGCTGCCCGCCGGGAAGGACCACCGTAGAGGATGGGTAGCGGATGCTCGAGTTTCGGTTCGAGGGAGGCGTGGTGGACCCGGAAGATCTCCCCGTCGAAGGTAACGCCGTTGTCGACCCACAGCCGGCGCACGATCTCGATCATCTCCAGGACCGCCTGGTGTTTGCGGTCCGGGTCGATCCCGGCTGCCCTCAACTCACCGCCGTGACCGGCCCCGAAGCCGGCGATGACGCGCCCGCCGGTGAGGTAGGAGAGGGTGAGGTACTGCTGGGCGACCCTGATCGGGTGGCGCACCGGGATCATCACCCCCGTCCCGATGACAAGCCGTTCCACCAGCGTTCCCAGCCCGACCAGGGTGGTGAACGGCTCCAGGAAGGTCATGTCGGTGTGTTCCTCGTGGCTGTGCGGGTGCCAGAGGAGGTGATCGCGGGCCCACACCGCGTCGAAGCCCAGGTCCTCTATGAGCTTGATTCCCTCGATGAGGCGGGTCCGGGAAGCGTGGGGACCGAAGTGGGGCAGCAACACCCCGAAAGTCATCCCCGTCCGGGGCCTCCTAAGGGGATGGCCGTCCAGGTCCCGGCTCATACCAGCTCCGGCGGTGGCGTGGGGATGAGCGTCCGGGTGCCGGGCCGCTCTAGAACGGTCCGGGAGCTTCCGTGTCCGATGGTGCTCACCGCCGCTTCGAACCCTCGGAGTTCAGAATGCCTTAGGTCGCCAGGAGGACAACCGGGACTCGACCGCCTTGGTGATGGTGATCATGATCCCTCCGATCACCATCAGTAGCAGGGCCATGGCGAACAGCCGGTCGGTGTGGTAGGCAGCCCGGGCGTCCCGGATCACGAAGCCCAGTCCGGGCACCCCGATCAGGAACTCGGCCACGATCACCGCGATCAGACCACGTTGCACGGCGATGCGGAGACCGGTGGCCAGGAACGGGACGGCGCCGGGCAGGAGGATCTTCAGGAACATGTGCCGGTCGCGTGCGACGAGCAGCCCCACCGTGCCGAACAGCAGTACCAAACCCTGAATGAGGCTCAGCCATCCCGCAGCCGTACCCAGGAAGGTGACGACGAGGAGGACGGCCCCGACCCATTCCTCGACCACGCCCTTGCCCGACCTCAGGTTGAAGGCATAGGAGATCTCGTTGTACTCCTTCATCAACTCGTGCACCCCCGCCGCGGTGGAGAAGGCGATCAGGACCGAGCAGGCCACCACCACGCTGGCGATCACGAACCTGGAGAAGGGAATCTCGACCCCGGCCGCCAGGAAGTTGTCTGCGATGCCGAACCAGATGACCATGATCGGGACGAAGGCCACACGTGGGACCGAATAGACGGCTGCCAGGTAGGGATCGAGCGCCACCCGGAACACCCGGTACCGGCCGATCAGGAAACCAAGGGTCACCCCCACGATGAACGAGAGCACCATGCCGATCAGCAGGGCTCCCATGGACTTCATGAGCAGTACCGGGAAGCTCCCCTCGATGTAGGGAAGCACCTGCTCGGCGCCGAGGAGCCTCCACAACTCGGCGAGCGTCAGGCTCGGCTGCGAGTACCACTCGGGCTTCCGGGCGCCGAACACCTCCCAGAGCCCCAGGAAGACCACGACTCCGGTCAGTTGAAGGATCCTCACCCGGCTGATCCGGAACGGGCTACGGGTCTCCCCGCCAGTCTGGACGGCGCCGTCTCCGCTGTCTGTCGAAGTCTCGGCCATCACGTGGCCTCCATGGTGCTCCACGGGGTCACCCAACGCTCGAGCAGCCGCAGGCCGAGGTTGATCGACACTCCCACCGCCATGACGGTCAGCATGCCCGCGAAGGTCGTGTGCATCCGGTATTCGTTGGTCTGGTTGGCTATCAGCCCCCCTATCCCGTTGGCCTCGAGGAAGAAGCCGGCCAGCACCACGCCGACCATCCCGTGCAGGAGGCCCAGGCGGAGCCCGGTGATGATGTAGGGCGCGGTAGCCGGCGCGATGATCTTGGTGAGCATCATGCCCTCCGGGATCGAGTATGACCTGGCCACGTCCACGTACTCGGCGTTCGTCACCTTGATGCCGTCGCGAACGGTGAAGAAGACCTCGAAGAAGCTGAAGAGGATCACTATCAGCACCTTGGCGTTGAACTGGAAGCCCAGCCAGAGGGCGATGATCGGCAGCAGGGCGATCTTGGGCGTCATGAACACACCCACGAACACCGGCTCGACGGTGTTGTCGATCGAGCGGTACCGTCCCATGACGAAGCCCAGAATGATTCCGGCCACGGCCGAAATCGCCAGGGCGGTGAACATGATGGCCAGGTCGGACCGCCACGCCTTCCACAGGTCGCCGCTGACGGTCATCTCCCATAGCGCATCCCAGGTCCTGGTCACCGAGGCGAAGGTGACGGTGCTGGTGCGCCTGCCGAAGACCTCCCAGCCGGTGAGGATGACGGCGAGAGTCAGGATCCGGATCAGCCAACTCGATTGGAACACCGCCAGGAAGCGCAGCAGGGGGCGGCTCCACCCGGCAGCCAGGATCGCGGAACCCTGCTCCCGGTGGGTCAGCGTGTCGACTGCGGCCATATCCAATAGCTCCCCATCTGATGACCCCGGGAGTGGCACCGGCCAGCCCGGCAACCGGTAACAGGCTGCCTTCAGGACGGCTCGAACCCTTACGGAAACCTTAGTCCCACGCTCCGCAGCCGTATGGACACCTTGTGGGCCTGCCGCATCCCGGAGGAAACCGGTAGGCCCACAGGTTCATTTCGTCGTGTCGTCTGCTCTATCGCCGCCCGAGAATGTCCAGTGCCTGGTCTTGGAACTCGAAGGTGACCAGTTCCTCGACCGTGTAGGCCCGGTCGACCGCCTCGAACGCGAGCGATGTGTCCAGGGTGGTCTGCATCAGGTCGTAGTCGAGGGAACCGTTGACCGGCCACATGTCCAACTCATGGATGAGCCCGTCGTAATCGATCGAGGCAGCTTCCGCGGTAAGGCGCTCGTTCACCGACATGGCGTACTCGATCCACTGCTGCTTGTCCTCCTGCGCCCAACGCGCCGACTTCAACGACGCGATGTTGAACGCCAGCGCCATGTCAGGATTGGCCTCCACCCAGGCCCTCTCGGCATACCACACCGAAGAGATCTGGGGGGCCGCCTCCCAACCCGCACAAAGCATGTTGTAAGCGCCCACGCCCTCATTCAGAGTGAGCTGGGTGAGACGCCAGGTAGCCGAGATGCCGCCGACAACCTGACCCGACGAGATCGCCTGGGTCGCCTCACCCGTATGGGCCAGCCGCACCAGCTGCACATCGTCCACGGTCATGCCCACATCCGCCAGACACTTCTGGAGAGTCTGGCCCGTGATCTGGTTAAGGCTCTGAGTCGCCGCCACGGGCTGGCCCCGCAACTCCTCCATCGAGCTGATCGGCGCCTTGGCCGCGATGATGAACGAGTTCTTCTGATCGTCACCACCGAAGGCGACGAAGTCCGAACCCGCCGAGACGGCATTCGCCATACCCGCCAGGGAGAGCTGGCCCACGTCCACCTCACCGGCGATCGTGGCCGCCACCAGCGGATCGGAGTCCAGCAGGCGGAACTCCACATCGAGACCGAAGTCATCCCGCAAGAAGTCCATCGTCCGGAACGCACCCGTCAACGAAGCGTTCGGGAAGCCTGAACTACCCACCACCACCGACTGGCCCTCGATCCGGGACCGGATGTCGGCGATCACCGCATCCGGATCCATCATCGCATCGTCTGCCATGGAGATGTCGGGATTGCGCTCGGCTGTCCCGAGGATCTCAAGTGCCTTGTCCTGGAACTCGAAGGTGACCAGTTCCTCCACGGTGTACTCACGGTCGACCGCCTCGAACTCGAAGGAGGTATCCAACGTGGTCTGCAAGAGGTCGTATTCGAGGGAGCCATTGACCGGCCACATGTCCAGCTCGCCCAAGAGGCTGTCGTAGTCGAGCGACGCAGCCTCCGGGGTAAGGCGCTCGTTCACCGACATGGCGTACTCGATCCAGCGCTGCTTGTCCTCCTGCGCCCAACGCGCCGACTTCAACGACGCGATGTTGAACGCCAGCGCCATGTCAGGATTGGCCTCCACCCAGGCCCTCTCGGCATACCACACCGAAGAGATCTGGGGGGCCGCCTCCCAACCCGCACAAAGCATGTTGTAAGCGCCCACGCCCTCATTCAGAGTGAGCTGGGTGAGACGCCAGGTAGCCGAGATGCCGCCGACAACCTGACCCGACGAGATCGCCTGGGTCGCCTCACCCGTATGGGCCAGCCGCACCAGCTGCACATCGTCCACGGTCATGCCCACATCCGCCAGACACTTCTGGAGAGTCTGGCCCGTGATCTGGTTAAGGCTCTGAGTCGCCGCCACGGGCTGGCCCCGCAACTCCTCCATCGAGCTGATCGGCGCCTTGGCCGCGATGATGAACGAGTTCTTCTGATCGTCACCACCGAAGGCGACGAAGTCCGAACCCGCCGAGACGGCATTCGCCATACCCGCCAGGGAGAGCTGGCCCACGTCCACCTCACCGGCGATCGTGGCCGCCACCAGCGGATCGGAGTCCAGCAGGCGGAACTCCACATCGAGACCGAAGTCATCCCGCAAGAAGTCCATCGTCCGGAACGCACCCGTCAACGAAGCGTTCGGGAAGCCCGAGCTACCCACCACCACCGACTGGCCCTCGATCCGGGACCGGATGTCGGCGATCGTCTCGGCCTCATCCATCATCCCATCGTCGGCCGGAGCCGTCTCGGTGGGCGTGTCGTCGGCCGGGGCCTGGGTGGCCTGGGTGGTGGCCTGCGTTGCGGGGGCTTGGGTCGTGGCGGCGGGTTCCTCATCCGCGCCGCAAGCCGCCACAAGCAAGGCAAAGCCCAACAGCAGTGCCATTAGCCGCATGTGTCTCATCTGAACTTCCTCCCGTCGCTAGCTGGTGGGCAAGGAGCCCGCCACCGGTCGCGCGGTGCTACCTCCCGTCTCCGGCAGGTAGCCAATCGCCTGCCGCATAATGTATACAGCGCGGTCTACCCGCGCAACTGGTCTGCGACACGGCACGACCGCTGAGCCGGTTCCAGGAGCGTGCTGAAGAAGACGGAGAGGGGTGGCCGCAACACTTCTACGTGCGGGGGCGTCTCCCGTTGTCGGGCCAACCGGACACTCTTCGGTCCCCCCTCGCAAGGGGGGTTCCAGGCCGGCTCGAGAGTCCCGAGGATCACGATGCCGAGAACGATGGGAGGACCTCGGCCCCCAGTTGCTCGATGCCTTCCTCGAAGGCGTCCATTCGCTCCCGTAGATCGAGTACCACCTCATCCACCCCGCGGGCTTCGAGCTGGTGGAGTTCCTCGATCACATCATCAGCCGTGCCTGCGATCAGCGCTCCCCGCAGGTCCGCCGCCGTGTCGAACGGTCCGTCCGGACGCCAGGCCGGCTTCCTGCGGGACTCCTCGAGGATTCCCTCTACGTTGACCTTGGCCAATGCGCGCTCCCGGCTCCGGTCGAGGGAGACCAGCGGGACGATGGCGATCCGCATCGTCTTGCCGGCCGCGCCGGCCTCCTCCTCGAGCCTTGCCGACAGGCGGTCGAACACCCTTAGCGGGCAGCGGCCGGGGAACCAACCGTCAGTGAAGCGGACCGCTCGACGGATGGCCGCCAGGCTGGAACCGCAGTAGAGAAGCGTCAGATCCCGGGGAGGGGCCGGATCGAGGGTCAGGTCGTCGAAGCTGATCAGGGTGCCGCGATGGGAGGCGCGGGGATGCGCCGTGGCACGTAGGACGGTCACCATCTCCTCGAAGAGGGCAATGCGGTCGTCGACCGAGAGCCCTGCCAGGCGGAAGGCGTTCGGCTGACCCCCCAAGCCCACACCGAGCGCCATCCGGCCGCGGGCGAGGTGGGCGAGGGATCCCACCAGCTGGGCGAGCACCACGGGCGGGCGAATCGGGGTCAGGGTCGCCATGCCCACGGTCAGTTCGGTGGTTGCCGCCACGGCGCTCATGGCGATGAAAGGATCCACGAAGTGGTGGCTGGGGTTCTCGAACGACACGCCACCCGTGAAGCCCAGCTGGTCCCGGAAGTAGACGCTGGAGAACCCGAGTTCCTGGAGGCGCGGCCCGATCGCGAACACCCGGTCCCAGGTCGAGTGCGGGCCGAAGTGGGGCACGAGTAGGCCGAAGGAGAGGCTCATCGCTGCCGGGAATTCAACGCTGCCGGGTGTTCATCGGTCCGGTCATCGTATACGATCAGCCCGTGCCTGCCGGTGCTGAAGGACCCGTCCGGGTGGCCGTTGTGCAGGCGGCCCCGGTGTTTCTGGATCGGGCCGCGTCCGTGCGCAAGGCGTGCGGCCTGATCGATGAGGCCGGAGCCGCCGGTGCTCGCCTGGTCGCATTCGGTGAGAGCTTCCTTCCGGGACACCCGATCTGGTTCCACGCCCTGCCCCCCACGGCCGGCCGTTCGAGGGAACTCGCCACAGCCATGGTGGAGAACGCCCTGACGGTTCCGGGCCCGGAGAGCGATCTGCTGTGCGAGGCCGCCCGCCGCGCCGGAGCGATGGTCGTGATCGGTCTCGTCGAGCGTCCCGACCCCGGGGTGAGCGTGGTATTCGATAGCCAGATGGTGCTGTCCCCGGATGGTGCGATGCTCGGCGTGCGCCGGAAGCTGGTTCCGGCAGTGGGTGAGCGGGTCTTCTTCCACCCGGGCGGCGGGGAATCGATCCGCGTGTTCGACTCGCCGTGGGGGCCGGTGAGCGTGCTGGCGGGAGGGGAGAACTCCAACCCATTGCTCACCTACGCCATGCGCACTCTGAGCGCCCGGATCCACGTGGCTCTCTGGCCCCCGCATTTCCACGCTCCCGGCGTGATGCAGAATGTGGTGTCCATAACCGGGCGGGCCGTGGCCTACCAGAACACGGCCCACGTGCTCTCGGTGGCCGCCGCCTCGGATGCGGAGGCCGTGGAGCGGGTGGCGCCGGACGCCGCGCATCGGGCCAACCTCATGACGATGACCGAGGAGCCCGGCTCGATGATCTACGCGCCGGGTGGCAGGATCCTGGCCGGTCCCCAGCAGGGCGAGGGAATCCTCTACGCCGACATCGACCCGGACGCCGGAACCTGGGCGCAACTGGTCAACCGCCAGTACGACCGACCCGACCTCCTGCGGCTTTCCTGGGGTGGGCAGGAAGGCACCCTTCCGGCGGAACCTGGCGGTCGCGTCGAGGGGGACCCCGAGCAAGACTCCCCCACGGACGAAGACCTGGCGGCCCGCGCCCGGCTCCTGATCCGGGAGAGGTTCGGCGACGCGCTCGATCCCGACGACTCCGAGGGGCTGGTTCCCTACGTGGTGCAGATACTGCGCCGGTCCGGAAGGCTGGCCGAGCGCGTCCCGGACTCCACCGATCCGCGGACCGCCCTCTACGCGGGCGAGCGTTGAGCGATAGCATCGCGCTCGCCTCCATCACCGAGGTCGCAAGTCGTATCTCGGCCGGGGAGGTCTCTCCCGTCGATCTGGTCTCCGGAACGCTCGACCGCATCCGGACCCTGGACCCAGTCCTGCGGGCCTACGTCACCGTGTTCGAAGAGGAAGCGCTGGCCGGTGCCAGGGTCGCCGCGGACGAGATCGCGGGCGGGAACCACCGCGGGCCGCTGCACGGCATCCCGGTGGCGGTGAAGGACAACGTTGCGGTGGCGGGCCACCCCACGACCAACGGATCGGTGCTCTGGGCGGATCACAAGACCGACTTCGATGCGGAGGTCGTCACCCGCCTCCGGCGAGCCGGGGCCATCCTCCTCGGGAAGAACAACATGCACGAGTGGGGAATGGGGGGTACCTGCAAGGACATGCACTTCGGCACGGTACGCAACCCCTGGGATCCGGCCCGCATACCGGGCGGCTCGAGCGGAGGCTCCGCCGCCGCCGTGAGCGCCGGGATGGCCTGGGCCGCGGTCGGCACCGACGGGTGGGGCTCGATCCGGACGCCGGCATCGTATTGCGGTGTGGTCGGACTGATGCCCACCCACGGGCTGGCCAGCCGCTTCGGGGAGTTGCCTCCCACCAGCTCCTGGCATCACACCATCGGCCCCATCACGAGGACGGTCGGGGATGCCGCAACCCTGCTCGATGTCATGGCCGGACACGATCCCAAGGACCCGACGTCCATCCATTCCGGCTTCGAGGGTTCCTACCGCGACGGCTTGGCAAGGGGAACGAGTCGCCTGAGGGTGGGCTTGCCCGGTTCCTATTTCTTCGACGACGCCCTCGCTGAGGTGGAGGAGATCGTACGTGACGCGGCCCGGGTCCTCGAAGACCTGGGAGCGGAGGTCGAGGAGGTGGACCTGTCGGCCTTCTACGAGATTCCCCTGGCGCTGGCGGCCGCCCAGCACGAGTCGCAGTCGCTTCTCCTTCCGCACGCCCTCGCCCGTCCGGAAGGCTTCGCCACGCCCGAAATCCGCTACAGGATCCTGGCCGGGGAGTTTGTGTCGGCAGCCGATCACCGCAGGGGTATGCAGGTGCGCAACGAGATCCGCGCCGGGGTTGCCCGCGTATTCGAGGCAGTGGATGTGGTGCTCACCCCGTGCAACTCCACCGTGGCCTTCCCCATCGACGCCCGCCATGTCGGGATCGGTGGGGGAAGGTGTGTGGACCTGGACCAGCCGGGAGCGCAGAGCAGGCTCACCACGCGGCTCACCCTGCCCTGGAACATGGCCGGTGTGCCGGCGGTATCCATCCCGTCCGGCCGCTACATCGACGGCCTACCGGTGGGCCTGCAGCTGTCGGCGCGCCGGCTGCACGAGTCCCTGCTGCTCCGTGTCGCGGCAGCCTACGAAGCGGCCGCCGGGGGTTACCGGCCGCCTCCGCTACCTGGAGTCGGTGAGAACCCGGTTGTCTGATGGCGTGTCCGGCACACGGAAGCCGAGCGTGATGGCCGGCGTACCTCTCCGGGTCTGCCTGTTCAGCGGGGCATCGTCGCTGCCGATACGCATCGCCGACCACCTGGGCCTGCTCTCGGAAGCCGGGCTGGCGGCCGAACTCCATCTGACCCGAGGCTCCAGAGAGTTGGTGGAGGGTCTGGCGGCCGGTCGCTACGACGTGGTGCATGCCGCCCCGGACAACTTCATCGAGTGGAGCGACCGGACCGGAGCGGACATCGTGTCCTGGATAGGCGGCACCAGCGGACCCTTGCATCTGATCGGTTCGCCCGAGCTGGCGGGATTGGCGGACCTGGCCGGGCGCGGGATAGCGGTGGACTCTCCCGACTCGGGGTTTGTCTCGATCCTGATGAAGATCGTGCGGGCGGGAGGATTGGCCGCCGAGGACGTCTCCCTCGTACCGCTCGGCAGCACTCAGCTGCGTTACGAGGCGCTGATGGCAGGCCGGACAGCAGCCACCATGCTCGCCCTACCGTGGTCGGCCATGGCCCTGGAGGCCGGTTTCAGCCTCTTGGGCGACCGCGACCAGGTCCTGCCGGGGATGCAGGGCTCCTCCGGAGCATCCCTCCGGACCTGGCTGGCAGCCCACCCCGACACCGCGGACTCCTACCTGAAGGCGTTGTGCGCCGCCATCACCTGGCTCAACCACCCCGCGAACCTCGAGGATGCCAACCGGTACATCTGCGAGACATACGGGACGAGTCCCGCCCTGGCTGACGCGGTCCACCGGTCGATCATGGACCCACGCACAGGTTGGTCGCCCTCGGCGTTCATCGATCCGGCCGGCATGGACATGGTGTGCCGCCTGCGCTCCGAGAACGGTCGACCACCGGACCGGCCGGCGACCTCCTACTACACCCTGGAACCGTACCGCCGGGTGTTCGGGTTCGGCTTGGGACCTTGTGCGGGTGAGCCTCCGGAAGATGTGGAGGGTGCCTAGGCGGCGGGGCCGACCTGCTGATCGGTGAGGCCTATTCGCATTGTCCAGCCGCTCAACTTGTTAGTCACAAAAAATGACTATGTGCTGAACTCATGACCGATCCCGGTCCCTTTCCACCTGAACGATCGGTGGCTGCCGCAGAGTTCAAGGCGCATTGCCTGCGCCTGATGGATGACGTCCAGGAGACCGGAACAGCGATCATCGTGACGAAGTACCGCCGGCCCGTTGTACGGATCAGTCCGGTCCGCGAGGACCGCCCTCCGCTGGTCGGATCATGTGCGGGGCAGTTGAGGATCATCGCCGACATCGATGTCGACCCGGCGATTCCGCCGGACCATTGGGACATGATCGCTGATCCCGGCCAAACGGAGACCGGCGATCCGGTCTGACGGCGGAACATCCGGGTGAACCTACTCCTGGACACCAACGTCCTGCTCCGGCTTGCCGTCGCCAGCGAATCCGTCCCCGACTCCTTCAAGAGAGAGGTGGAGTCAGGTCTCGCTCAGGGAAGCGTCGCCGTCTCCGCGATCACTTTCGTGGAGACCACGCGCCTGCACCACCACGGGCGGATCGATCTGGGATGCCATCCCGGGGTCTGGCGTAGCGAACGGCTTCGATCAGGACTACGCGAAGTCCCGATCGGAGGTGAGATCGCCGTCGAGTCGGTATTGCTGATGAACGCCGGCTTCCACAATGACCTTGCAGATCAACTGATCGTTGCCACGGCGATGCTGGGAGGGATGCGCCTCGCGACGATGGACGGGAATATCATCGCTTGGGCGCAACGGACCCGCCTAGTGGCGCTGCTCGACCCGAGCGCCTAGGTGCGGCGTGGATGTCCGGGCTACGCTGGCGGTAGCGGAAGTTGCCTGCGGGTCCGTGGCCAGGGCCGGGTAACGCGCCGGTGGGACGGATCGCGAGGAGGGGCTCGGAATGACACCGGAACAGATTCTTGCCGAGGCGCCGAGGGTGTTGACACAGGAACAGAGGGAGTTCTACTTCGAGTCCGGTTACCTGACGGTGGAGTCGCTGATCCCTGACGAGACGGTGGAGAGGATCAAGGAGGCCACCGCAGAGGCCGTGGAACGTAGCACTCTGATCGCCGAGTCCGACACCGACTTCGACCTGGCGGACGATCACCGCGCTGACTCACCGAAGGTGCGCAGGCTCAAGGGGGCGGACAGCCATCACGAGACCTATTGGGACTTCGCCAAGGGTCTGGTCGCAGACGTGGCGGCCGATCTGGTCGGGCCCGACGTGGTGTTCCACCACGCCAAGCTCAACTTCAAGCATGCCGGTGGTTCCCACATCAAGAAGTGGCATCAAGACATTCCCTTCCACCCGCACACCAACTACAACATGGTGACCATCGGAACCTTGCTCACCGATACGGAGGTCAAGGATGGTCCGCTGGTCATGGTGCCCGGCAGCAACAACGGCCCGGTGTACGACCACTACGACCTGGAAGGCAACTGGGTAGGGGCCCTGTCGTCCGAGGATGTCGCAGCCATCGATGAGGACAGCGTGGCGTATCTCACCGGCCCGGCGGGGACGATAACGGTCCACAACTGCCGGACGGTCCACAGCTCGCCGGCTCCAAGCGAGGATGCGGTCGGACGGCCGCTGCTTCTCAACATCTACGCGGCAGCCGACGCCATGCCCTATACCGCCAATCCGATGCCGACGGGCCACAGCGGGACTGTGGTTCGCGGCAGTCCTGCGCGCTGGGCCCACCATGATCCGAGGCCGGCTTTGTTGCCGCCCTGGGCCAAGGGCGGCTGAGCCGGCCTACGGGCGACCGCACCCCGAGGCCACTCTCGCGCCTGCCCTCATCCCGCGCTGCGGGCGGATGGAGCACACGCTCGCCCACCTGGGATTGATCTTCGGTCCCCCCGGCACGTCTCCATGCTGTCCGGCTCGGCTACGAGGCGTCTACCTTGACGGTGACTATCTCCGCCCCGTGGAACTTGCGGTGCCGCACCGAGGAGGCATAGTGCCTCAGGAGACGGAAGGAGATCTCCCGCTCGTCGGGTTCATCGGCTCGTTCGTCGAGGTAGGCGAGCCGATCCTCGAGGTTGTCGTCTGAGAGGACGACGATGAAGTCCATCTCGAGGACTCGGTTGTCGGGACGCGCCACGATCACGAGCCGTGGTGGAGTGTCCCCTGCCTCCCGGTCGGAGGGTTGCAGGAGGCTCGACAGGGTCTCCTCGCCGGCAGCCCGGAGCCGTTCGACCGATGAGGAATTCCATCCCAGGCTGACAGCCAGGTTGTTGAGGTGGTTGTCTATGTCGGGCAGGGCTGACATGTCCAGCCTGACCTCGAGGCGGGTACGGCGGCGACCGGTGGCCTCGATGACCAACGTGAGAAGCAGCGCCACGAGCCCCCCGGACATCATCCCCGAGTCCAGCGAGGCGCCCCACGTCTCGCCGAGCAGGTCGCTGAAGACGGTGCGGCCTTCCAGTCCCATTCCGATCGAGAGCGCCAGCGCCACCACCAAGCCCTTCCGGTAATCGAGACCGTCGCGGAGCACCGTCCTCATGCCTTCGAGGAACAGCATTCCCATCAGGACCAGCAGGTAGGCGGCCGCCACGGGACCGGGAACGGTAAGCAGGAACGCCATGAGCTTTGGAGAGAACGCAAGTGCCGCCAGGCACGCGCCGATCAGGTATCCGACGCGGCGGTACGCCACTCCGGTGAGGCCGACCAGAACGCTGCTCTGGGCCGACATGATCGTGGTCGGCGGGACCCCCACGAGTCCGGCTGCCAGCACGCCCAGCCCGTTGACGTTCAGAGCTCCCTGGACGAGCCGGAAGTCGGCGGCGCGGGGTCTGCGCCGGGACACCTGTTGGACAACCACGGCATCGCCGATGTTCTTGATGCCCACCACCAGGCTGACGATCAGGAAGACAGGCAGTAGCGCCCAGAACTCCGCTCCTGGCGTCAGGTCGAGCGCGGGCAGGTCGGGTGAGGGGACACCGATCCAGGACGCGTCGAGTACCGGCCGGAAGTCGTAGCTCCCGAACAGCGCCGACGCCGCGGAGCCGGCCGCTATCCCGATGAGCGGCGTCCACAGCCGCCACACACCCGACGCCAGCAGCGCCAGAACCGCAGTCACCCCCAAGGCGACGGCCGCCGCGACCGGGCCGGCTGCGGGCGACCCGCCGGACGCAACCTCGTCGATCCTGTCGAAGGCGATCGGCATGATGCCGGCGGCTATCAGCATCAAGGCCGTGCCGGACACGACCGGGGTGATCAGCCCCCGCAGCGAAGGAAGCCACCTGGCGAGCGACAACTGCGTGACCGCCACCACCATTGTCAAGCTCGCCAGCAACGCCGGTCCCCCGGCGGCGAGCGCCAGGACCGAAATCCCCAGATAGCTCAACGAAACGCAGGTGAAGACAATGCCCCCCGCCCCGACCCGTCCCAGGCGGCCCGCCTGGAGAGCCGTCGCACCCCCACTCACCAGCAGAGCTGCGAACACCGCCCACGACAGGTACCTGTCGTTCTCTCCGGCCGCCAGAGATGTGATCACCACGATGACGACCACGGTGGGCAGGATGAGCATGACCCCCTGCATCGCCACGGCGGCAGCAACCGGAAGGGGACAGGAATCGTCGGGGTCGTACCGGATGTTCTCGTTGACCCGCACTCTGCCGTACTACCCCTCGAGGTTGACCGGTGCTGAACCCCACCCATCATGGTAGTTCGCTAGGATTGGTCAAGCTCCCCGCCGTTGACACCGTCAGTGAGTCGCGTCCGAAGGATCGGTGCCTCCCGCGTGGACGGATCAGCCCAGTGAGAAGGGGGACCAGCACAGTGGCAGCATATGCAATCATCACGACCGAGGTACGGGACGAGGCAAAGCACGCGGAGTTCCTGGCCGGCGCCGCGGAGACGATCATGGCTCATGGCGGCAGGTTCCTGGTGCGCGGAGGGAAGATGGAAACGGCTGCGGGCGATTGGGCACCGGGCCGCGTAGCGGTGATCGAGTTCGGAAGCTACGAAGAGGCGATGCGCTGGGAGAACTCCTCGGAACTGGGGGCTATCAAGGCCCTCCGGGACGAGTCGGCAGATGTCAGCAAGATCATCGTCGAGGGCGTGTAGCCGGCACTACCCATCGGACCAACCCGTATAGCCAGGCTTAACACCGACCTCCGCTGAACCGCTGCGACGGGCCTTGGATGTCCGCGGCGGTCCCGAAGACCGGCTCCTTGCTTCTGGATGCCCGCGCAACGTGGTGCGGAAGCCTTAGGGGAGTCACCACCTCTCCATCCCGGCGGCCTGCCCGCGGGACGCCGCTTCGGCCTCGCGGATGTATCTCAGTATCTTCTCCGGCTGAAGGGGCATCTCCGTGATGCGCAGGTCGAGGGGGTGGAGGGCGTCCTCGACCGCGTTGGCGATGGCCGCCGGGGCACCCACCGTTCCCCCCTCGCCGCATCCCTTGATCCCCAGGTCGTTCAGCCCGGAGGGGAACTCCTGGTGGTGGACCTCGATGGGCGGAACGTCGATGGCCCGCGGGAGCCGGTAGTCGACGAAGCTGCCGCTGAGGAGGTTGCCGGCTTCGTCGTAGACCGCCTCTTCCGACAGCGCGTTGCCGATCCCGTGCACCACGCCCCCCACGATCTGACCCTCCACCACCGCCGGGTTGATGATGTTTCCCGCATCGTGGGCTATCACGTAGCGTTCCAACTCGACCTGGCCCGTGTCACGGTCCACCTCGAGGGTGACGACGTGGGTTCCAGAGGCCCACGTCACGGTCGGCGACGCGAAGGAGTCCATCGCCTCCAAGCCCGCTCTCCCACCGGTGCACTCCCCGTCGCCGGTCGTCCGGGCCAACTCTGCGAGGGTCGTGATCCGGGCGCCGGCGCCGTCCCGGATGACCCCGCCGAACACGGTCAGTCCGTCCACTTCCACGCCATGGAGGTGGGCGGCCATCTTGATGGCCTTCTTTCGGAGCTTCCGGGCCGCACCCGCCACCGCCATGCTGCCGGTGACCGCGGTCCGGCTGGCGAACGTGCCGCCTCCCTGCCGGATCAGGGCGGTGTCGCCATCCCTTAGGGAGATCGTCTCGATATCCACACCCAGGGCATCGGCGCACACCTGAGCGAGGGTGGTCTCGTGGCTCTGGCCGTGGTTGTTGGACCCGCTCAGGATCGTCACCGCTCCCGACCCGTCGACCCGCACGATGGCGCTCTCGGGGGGGCCGAAGCCCGTCCCCTCCATATGGGCGGATATACCTATCCCGACGTGGCGGCCCTCGGCCCGCAGGCGGGCCTGGCGGGCGCGGAACTCCTGGTAGTCGATCGCCTCCAGCGCCATCTCGAGCTGGGCGGGAAAGTCGCCGCTGTCGTACACGGACGGCTTGCCGTCACGGTAGGGCACCCCGGTGTCGAACGGCATGGCATCAGCGGGAATGAGGTTGACCCTCCTCACGTCCGCCGGATCCAGGTCGAGCCGCCGGGCGACCCTCTCCAGAACCCTCTCGATCACGAAGGCGGCCGTGACCCGCCCCGCTCCCCTGGCCGGGGCGTTGGGAGTCTTGTTGGTGATCACGCAAGTCGCCGCGGCCTCGTAGTTGTCGATCCGGTACTGGCTCTTCAGATGGGAGATCGTGTTGTACGGCACCACCAGGCCGTAGAAGTTGGCGATGCCCATGTCCACGAGGATCCGGTCACGGAGGGCGAGGAGGCGGCCCCGGCTGTCGAACCCCACCTCGACATCATGGACCTGGTCTCGGGCGTGGCGGGCGTTGACCAGGTTCTCCGTCCGGTCTTCGACCCAACGCACCGGGCGGCCTACCCGCCGGGCGAGATACGGGATCAGGATGTCCTCGTAGTAGACGCCCCCGCCGAAGCTGCCACCCATGTCCGGGCAGATGACCCGGATGCGGTCCTCGGCCACTCCGAGAATCCCCCCGATCACCTTGCGGGCGAGGTGCTGCATCTGGGTGGCAGACCAGACGGTCAGGCCCTCCACCGGGTCGAAACGGGCCAGCACCGCCCTGGGTCCCAGGGGGCTCCCGATCTGCCGCCGGATCGTGAACCCGAACCTGGCGGTGTGATCGGCGGCTGCCATCGCCCCGTCCGGATCCCCGACCACCACCCCGACCCGGCTCTGCACGTTGTCTCCCAGCTCGTCGTGAATGACCGGCGCCTCCGGCCGTAAGCCGGCTTCGGGGTCGAGCACCGGTTCCAGCGGTTCGTAGTCGACCCGGATGAGCCGGGCGGCGTCCTCGGCCAGGTAGCGGTCTTCCGCCACAACCAGCGCGACCGGCTCACCGACCCTCCTTACCCGTCCGGCGGCCAGGAGCGGCACGTCGTGGCCTTTCTCGAGCGGCTGGAGCAGGTTGGCGAATGCGGGCGGTGACTTGTGGTACGGGCGGTAGACGCCGGTATCGGTCAGGTCGTCGGCGGTGATCACCGCGACCACGCCGGGCGCTGCAGCTGCCTCCGAGATGTCGATGTGTCGGATCAGGGCATGGGCGTGGGGGCTGCGCTTGACGACCGCTTCCGCGGCATCGGGGAGCCGGACATCGGGTACGTAGACCCCCTCGCCTTTGAGGAACCGGCTGTCCTCCCTGCGGAGGACCGGCCTGCCGAAGACGGCGCCGGTCCTCATGGGTCCTCGTGTCCCGAGCCGGAGCGGGCTGCCTGCATGGCCGCCGCAACCATGCTCTGGTACCCGGTACACCGGCACAGGTTGCCGTTGAGGCGGGTCCGGACCTCGACCTCGGAGGGTGGAGCGGACGGGTCCCGGTCCTCCAGCAGCGAGAACAGGTTCACCAGGACACCGGGGGTGCAGAAGCCGCACTGGAGCGCGAAGTTCTCGTGGAAGGCGGCCTGGAGGCCGGTCATGGTCGGATCGCCGTCCAGCCCCTCCAGCGTGGTGATGGATCGACCCTCTGCCTGGACGGCGAGGATCAGGCACGACGTGGACGGCTCCCCGTCCAGGAGCACGGTGCAGGCACCGCAGATTCCCTCCTCGCACCCGAGGTGGATGCTGTGCAGTTCCATGCGCTCCCTCAACACATCGGCGAGGATCAGGCGGGGTTCGACCGCCAAGGCGTGCTCGACGCCGTTGACGAGCAGCGTCACCTGGACGGTCTCGGTCACGGCCGGTCACCCTCCGCCCTCACCAGCGCCGATCGCAGGGCGCGGGCTACCACCACCGGCGCCACCCGCCGCCGGTACTCCTCGGAACCGTGGATGTCCCCGATCGGAGCGATGTCGTTCTCCACGGCTTGCGCGGCCGCTTCGATGCCGACCGAGGCCTCACTGCCGCTCAGTGCGGCCTCGACCGACGGAGCACGGCACGGCGTGGGGGCGAGCCCGATCAGAGCCACCCGGGCGCTCTCCACGCAGGGGCCGTCGAGACTGACAGCCGCGGCCGCTCCGGCCACTGCCGGGTCACCGGGGCGGGGCGCCACCTCGGAGAAGGCAGCACCGGTACAGGATGGGGGCAGCGAGAGGGTCAACGAGGTGATGATCTCCGAGCCGGCCAGGCTGGTCGAGTAAGGGCCGGTGAACAACCCTTCGACCCCCAGCTCCCGCTCTCCGCCAGGTCCGGCCACCCGGCAGACCCCGTCCAGGACGAGGGCGACCGCGCCCCACTCGGCGGAGGGATCAGCGTGGGCCAGGCTTCCGATCACCGTGCCGATCGCCCTGACCGAATGGTGGCCGATGTGCGCGGCGGCATCGACGAGGAGATCCTGCCCCTGGTCGGAGGCCCAACGCTGGAGGGCATGGTGCGTCACCATCGCCCCCAGCCTGAGCCTACGGGCGTCGTCGAGGCAGATGTCGCGCAACCCGTCGATCCGGCGGAGATCTATCAGCGCCTCCGGTTCGAGCAGGCGGTGACGGAGCATCGGAATGAGGCTCTGCCCCCCGGCCAGCACGCGGGCCCGGCCCCCGGAGCTATCCAACAGGTCGGTCGCCTCACGGACGGTGGCCGGCGCGGCGTAGCTGAACCGTGGGGGCTTCACGTGTTTAGAGTATCCGATCGGAGCGCGGCCCGGCCGCCGGGATGGCAAACAGGACTTCAGTGCGCTCCAGGTGCCGGGAGAGCGGGAGGAGCAGCGGTGGAAGACCTTGCGATGGGGTTGCTGCGAGGCACGATGGGCGCCGTCTTCATGGCCCACGGCTGGCCCAAGATCTTCAGGAGCGCCGATACGGGACATGGCCCGCGCCGGACCGAGAACCTCCTGCGGAGCAAGGGCGTTCCCTATCCGGCCGCGGTGGCGCTGCTGGCCGGATATGTCGAGACGTTGTGCGGGCTCCTGCTGGTCGTCGGCCTGCTGACCCGCGTGGCGGTCATCCCGCTCATCGTGATCCTCATCCTGGCCATACCGATGGTTAAGTGGAAGCAGGGCTTCGTGGACGGCTGGGACTGGCCCTTCACGCTCATCATCGTGGGCATCGTCCTGCTCATCCAGGGCCCGGGTGGGATGAGCATCGACGCTCTGGTCGGCTGGGCCGGTTGAAGACCTGTGCCACCGGACCGAACCCATCACAACCCGAGCATTCCGAGGTAGAAGGAGAACCCGATCATGAACGAACTGCTCGCCACGCTCCTTCCCTCCTTCACCCCCGAGCTCCGGGACGAGATGGTCGGCATGACCTGCGACCTCGTGGACATCCCCAGCCCCACCGGGGAGGAAGGCCCGATCGCCGACTACGTGGCCCACCGGTTCCGGGAGATCGACGGGATGGACATCGAACTCCAAGAGGTGGAGCCCGACCGCTACAACGTGATCGGCCGCCTGAGAGGAAGCGGCCGGGGCCGCAGCCTCCTGCTTGGGGCGCACTTCGACACGGGCATGACCGGGAAGGATCCGGGAATGCCGTTCGGGCTGCTTCCCAAGGCGACGGTCGAGGACGGCGGCTGGATCTACGGCCTCGGGGTCTCCAACATGAAGTCGGCCTTCGCGGCCTACTACGGGGCCATCCGGGCCGTCCAGGAGGCGGACATCGAGCTACGGGGCGACATCATCATGGCCGGTGTGATCGGAGAGACCGAGAAGTCCCCCACCGACGAGTTCGCCGGACCGGCCTACCGGGCCGGCGGCTGGGGCACCCTTTACGCCGCCCAGCACGGCGTGGTGGCGGACGCGGCCATTCTCGGCGAACCCACCGGGCTGAGGGTCCAGACCGGCAACTCGAGCTACATCTTCGCCAAGGTCACCACCAGGGGCATCTCCCGCCACACCTGGTCCAAGGAGCACGGTGACGACGCCATCGAGAAGGGGGTCCGGGTGCTGGACGCTCTCCGCGCCTGGGAACCGGAGTTCGCCGCTTCCCACGCTCACCCCACCATGGGAACGAGGATCGGATTCGGGGCGATCCGCGGCGGGAACCCCTTCCAACCGGCCGTCAACCCGGCCCGCAGTTGCACCCTGTACCTCGACTTCCGCTTCCCCCCTACCGCGACCATCATGGAGATCCACCGACAGGTGCGGGGTTTCCTGGATGACCTGGCCGAGAAGGATCCCGCCCTGGCCACCGAACTCTCCTTCTTCCTGTGCCGCAACGGGTACGAGATCGGCGATGACGAGCCCCTGGTGCGGACGGTGGAGCGGGCCCATCGCGACGTGTTCGGCACCCCCTCCCACAAAGTGGAGCCGTACCGCTACGACGTGTCAGCCGACACTTCGATCCTCCACGAATACGGCGTGCCCGCCCTCACCTACGGTCCCGGCGGAATCCGCAAGGACGGCGTCTACGACGTCTACGACCAGTACGGGGAGATCGTCTCGATCGAGAACCTGGTCGATTGCACCAAGGTCTACGCCAAGTGCATCGCCGAGATCTGCGGCTAGCCGGGATACGCTGACTGCTGTATACCGTATATCCGATCCCTATACTCGCTCCGTGAGCACCGCGTCGAAGAGGTTCCTTGGAGGTCGGTCGTGAGGGTCGAGGAGGTCTCGTTCTACTCGGAGGGTGATCGCGTTTCGGCGATCCTCCGGCTTCCCGACCGACGTGCGGACGCTCCTTACCCGGCTGTTGTCCAAGGGCCCGGCTGGCTGGGTCTCAAGGACGCCCAGCTCTACATCCCCTACCACGAAGCCCTCACCGCCGCCGGGATCGCGGTCCTCATCTTCGACTTCCGCGGCTTCGGTTCCTCCGAGGGGGCGAGTGACCTCTTGTTGCCCTCGCGCCAGCTGGAGGACCTGATCAACGCGGTGACCTACGTCGCGTCGCGATCGGACATCGACGGGGACAGCATCGGCACCTTCGGCAGCGGCGGGACCGGCGGGGGTAACGCCATCATGCTGGCCGCGGCGGACTCACGCATCCGCTGCGCGGTCTCGCAGGTCCCGGTGGCCGACGGAGAGGACTGGCTGCGGCGGATGCGCCGGGAGTACGAGTGGTACGAACTGCTGGAGTCCCTCCGCGCCGACCGGGCCGACCGGGTCCTGACGGGCAAGAGCCGGCTCGTCCATCCCCGCGAGGACATCATGCTCCAGACACCGGAGCGGAGGACCACGAAGGTGAAGAAGGACGTGGATTCCCGCGTCCCCACCCTGGTGCAGTTACGGAGCGTGGACGGGATACTCGCGTACAAGCCGATCGAGGTGGTCGGCAGTATCGAAGACGCTCCGCTCCTGATCGTCGGGGTGGAGGACGACCCGGTGACGCCCACCGACCACGCGGTAGCCCTCTACGAGCGCGCCCGCCCTCCCAAGAAGCTGCTCATGCAACGCCACACCACCCATTACGGCGCCTATGCGCAGTACGCGGACACGGTGGTTCCCCAGATCACCGACTGGTTCGGCGCGTACCTGCGCAGGGAACCCGTGACGATGGACCACGACCCGGGAGCGACGACATGACATACGATCTGGCGGTGGTCGGAGGAACCCTCGTATCCGGCTCGGGCCGGCAGCGGGCGGACATCGGGGTCTCCGGCGGGCGGATCGTCGAGGTAACCACCGGTAACGGAGCCGGCTTGGAGGCGAAGCAGGTGGTGGACGCCACCGGCAAGCTGGTGCTGCCCGGCATGGTGGACGTCCACGTCCACACCCGGGAGCCCGGCTACACCCACAAGGAAGACCTGATCACCTGCACCGAGGCCGCTGCCGCCGGCGGGGTGACGACCATCTTCGGGATGCCCAACCTGGATCCCCCCACCGTGACCAGGACGTATCTTGAGGAGGTCCTCGACCTCTACCGGGCCAGGAGCATCGTGGACTACAACCACAATCCGGTGCCCGCCCACGGCGAGACCGAGGCCATGGCCGCGGCCGGGGTGGCGGCCTTCAAGGTGTACATGGTGGTGGACACCGGCCGCACTTATCCCCATCCGGCCGGCACGGGGATCCACGACCACGGCCACCTGCTACAGATGTTCGAGGACGTGGAGGAGACGGGACGGGTGTTCATGGTCCACCCCCACGACCAGGCCCTGATGGATCACGTCGAGCAGGGATACTGGAAGAGGGGGGACCGCAGCCCGGAGGCATACGCCAAGACCCTGGCCGCGTACGACGGCATCATCTGGGACACCGCCACCGCCACCCTGCTGCGGATGGCCAAGGCCACCGGCTGCCGCCTCCACATCGTCCACGTCCAGACCATCGAGGGGATCGAGATGATCCGCCGGGCCAAGGACGAGGGCGTCAGGGTCACGGGCGAGGTGAACCACTGGGCACTGTTCCTCGGCACGTGGAAAGACGTGCTCGAGTTAGGGCCCTACTGCCTGTCCTACTGGGTGCCCGACCACCACCGGGCCGCCATCTGGGACGCGCTGGCTGACGGCACGATCGACATCGTCTCCTCGGATCACGCTCCCCATACCCGGGCGGAGAAGGACGTGGGCTGGGAGGACATGTGGGCCGCCCACACCGGCACTCCCGGAATCCAGCACCAGGTGCCCCTGCTGCTCGACGCCGCACACGGGGGAAGGCTCACGCTGGAGCGAGTGGTCGAGCTGACGGCCGAAGCGCCCGCCCGGTGCTTCGACATCGGTTCCAAGGGTTACCTCCGGCCGGGCTTCGACGCCGACCTGCTGATCGTCGACCCCACCAAGAAGTGGACCATCCGCAATGAGGACGTGCTGTCCAAGATCGGATGGACCCCCTACGACGGCCGGCAGGTGGTCGGGGCGGTGGAACGCACGTTCCTGAGGGGTGTCGAGATCTACGGTGACGGGACGGTCAAGGGGAGACCAGGATTCGGGCGCCACGTGAAACCCAGCGACTAGAAGAGGAACCGTCATGAAATTCGGCCTGCTCCTGCCTCACTTCGGCATGTACGCCAACCGCGAGCGCATCCTGACCGGTTCCCGGCTCGCCGAAGAGTTGGGATTCGACTCCCTCTGGGTCCGGGACCATCTGGTGTTCGAACCACACGCAGAACTCGAGAACCCCAACATCGTCTTCTACGAGGCCCTCGTTACCCTCACCGCGGTCGGCGCCGTAACCGACCGCATCACCTTGGGGACCGGATCCCTCATCCCCTTCCGCCATCCGATCCACACCGCGCTGTCGGTCGGGTCGCTCGCCCAGCTGGTCGGCGATCGGATCATCCTCGGCTACGGAGCCGGCACCTTCGACCACGAGTTCGAGGCCATCGGGATGCCGGGCATCTTCCGTCCCGAACTGGTCGAGTCCAACGCCAACATCCTCAAGCGCCTGTTCGCCGAGGACCGGGTCGACTACCAGGATGCCCATTACAAGCTGGAGGGGATCTCGATCGAGCCGAAACCCCCCGCTCCGATTCCCTTCTGGTATTGCGGATCGACCCCGGCCTCGGCCCGCAGGGCGGTGCGCTACTGCGACGGCTGGATGCCGGGAAGGACCACCCTGCCCACCATCGCCAAGCGGGTGGAGGCGATGGACAAGATGGCGGCCGAGGCAGGCCGCTCCCGGCCTACGGTCGCCGTGATCCCCCCGACCTCGATCTCCAAGACCCGCGAGGAGGCGTTCGATGGCCTCAACATCGACGGGCATCGACGCTGGGCGAACGAACGCGGCATGTGGTGGGTGAAGCCTCCCTCGGGTGTCTTCGAGACGGCCAAGGACATCGAAGGCTCCTTGATAGCGGGGTCACCCGATGACGTGGTGGAGGAGGTCGTCAAGTTCGCCGCCGTCGAGGTGGAACACCTCGTATTCGACCTCCGGCTCAGGTTCGACCGCTGGTTCGAATCGATAGAGTTGCTCGGCTACCGGGTACTCCCGCAGTTGAGGGAGCTGGGCCTGGCGGAGTAACCCGAGGCCAGCCCGGTGCTCGTGCGTTGACGGCGCGGCGTCGTCGGCATTGGAATCAACCGTCTGGACCGGGTCATGGACTCAGATCTGAACATCGCCGAGCCGGACCTTCCTCCGAGCAAGCCGCTAAGCCTGCTCTTCGGGAGGAACTTCGGACCCTATTTCCTCGGCAACCTCATGTCGAACATGGGCACCTGGATCCAGAACATCGCCCTCGCGCTCCTGATCTTCCGGCTCACGGGTTCTACCTTCCTGGTCGCGATGACGACCTTCTCCCAGTTCCTGGGCATCATCGTCCTCGCCCCTTGGACCGGGTCGGTCGCCGACCGGTTCGACCGGCGCGGCCTGATCGTCCTGACGCAGGTACTGGCCACGGCGGCCGGAGGGATGCTGGCGCTGATCACCTATCTGGACCTGGTGACCCCGGCGTGGCTGCTGGGAACGGCTCTCGCTTTCAGCATCACCAAGGCCTTCGTGCTCCCGGCACAGCAGGCGCTGGTGCCGCAGCTGGTCGAGCGGAAGGACCTGCAGGCTGCGGTGGCCCTGAACGCGATCACCTTCAACCTGGCCCGAGCCGTCGGACCGGTGATAGGCGCGGGGGTCATCCTGACCCTCGGCTTCACCTGGGCGTTCTCGATCAACGCCCTCTCCTACCTGTCCCTGGCGGCGGCGGTGATGATCGTCAAGGTCGACCCGCGCAGGCGCCATAGGCCCGCGGAGCGCACCACCCTCAGGGAGACGATCCGCCTGGTCAGGAAGGACCCCATCATCGGTCCGCTGCTCATCGCCATCGCCGCCGTCTCGGTAGCGGTCGATCCGGTGAGCAACCTGACCCCGGCGTTCACCGTTGAGATCTACGGGAGGCCCGACACGTTCACCGGCGTGCTCATCGGGGTGTTCGGCCTGGGTGCAGCGCTCACCGCCGGCCTGGTGATCACCCGGATACGGGCTTCGTTCCGGAGCATCGCGCTGGGGATGACCGGGCTGGGCCTGTCGATCGCAGCATTCGGGATGTCCTCCCACCCGAACATGGGTATCGCCGCGCTGTTCGCCGGAGGAATCATGTACATCGTCTCGGTGAGCCTGTCGACAACCCTGGTGCAGATCAACACGGCGGAAGACCACCGAGGCCGGGTCATGGCCTTGTGGGGCGTGGCCTTCCTGGGACTCCGGCCCGTGGCCAGCCTCATCGACGGTTCCGTCGCCACCCTCGTCAACGTCAGGGTGGCGGCGCTCGTCATGGCTGTGCCCGTCCTGATCGGGGCGGCCTCTCTGGCCAGGCATAACAGGCGCTCCGGACAGCCGTAACCGAGGGCTCGGCGCGAGGTTGATGCTTGAGAAACCCGGCGCCCGCCGCCTCGGTGTTGACGACGATCCCTGCGTTCCGGGCCGTTTCGAGTAACTTACCTGGGCGGTGAGACAGGTCGTGGTCGCAGTCGCCAGTAGCCCATTCATGCTGGATTGTCGCCGGTACCGGCTTGGCCGATGATCTGTAGTTTCTGCGGAACCCGGGCGGAAGACGCCGGAAACCTGGTCATGGGCGAGGCCGGCGCCGCCATCTGTGATGCCTGCGTGGACCTCGCGGTGGGCCTCGTGCGGGAGCAGGCGACGCCGATCGGCAACATGGTGCTGGACAACATCGGCACGCTGGCTACCAACGATCGGCGTTTCCCCGGCTTGCTGGGTCTCGTAACGGATGCGGCCGTGGCGATCCGCAACGGCCTGGTGGTCTGGGCCGGGCCCTCGGAACGAACACCCCAGGGACTCCGGTCTCTTCCCAGCCTGGACTGCGGGGGTCGGGCGGTGCTTCCGGGACTGGTGGACGCCCACACCCATCTGGCGTTCACAGGCGACCGGAGCGAGGAGTTCGTGCTCAGGAGCTCCGGCACACCTGAAGCCCGCGCGGTTGCCCGCTCCGGTAGCGCCACGACAGCCCGCCTCAGCCACCTAGCGGATGCCTCCCGGATCACCGACGTGATCGGCCGGCGGCTGAACCGCATGCTCGACTTCGGAGTCACCACGGTCGAAGCATCCGGCGGGTATTCGAACGACTACGAAAGGGAGTTGGCTCTCATCGACACGGTGGTCGAAGCGGGCCGGCGCCACGTGGTTGACCTGGTACCCACGTTCGACGTATCGGGTTTGCCGGTCACCGCATCCGACCGTTCGAGGACTCTGGATGAGGTGGCCGAGCTACACCTTCCCGTGGCGGCCACGCTGGGAGCCGCGGTGCGGTTGTCGCTCGGATCCGACGCTCTGACCACCGAGGAGGCACGCCGTCTCATCGGGGTTGCCGCAGGCCTCGGGACCCGAACCCGCATACACCATCGAGGCCAGACCCCGGATGTGTACAGCTTGGCATTGGAGACCTCCGCCCCGGTGGTCGACCACGCAGGATTTCCCGACCAGGACCAGGCCGGGCAGATGGCCGAAACGGGTATCAGTGTGGTGATCACCCCCACTGCGGTGCTCGGCACCCGCCGCTCCCCCGCCTCACTTCGCAGGCTGATGGAGAGAGGCGTCCCGTTGGGACTGGGAACCGACTGCAGCCCGGCGCCGGTAATGGTGGAGTCGCTACCCCTCGCCATCACCCTGGCCGTGACCGAGATGGGGCTGACCTCCGACCAGGCCATCTGGGCGGCGACACTGGGCAGCGCTCGGGCGCTGGGCCTGGGCGACCGGGGCTGGTTGGGCCACGGCGCGGTGGCCGATCTCGTCGTTCTCGACGCTCCCAGCCCCACCCACCTTCCCTACCGGCCGGGCACCAACCTGGTCTGGAAGGTACTCAAGGCAGGCGAGGTGGTGGTCAGCAGGTAACCGGAGGGCCTGTGCGAGGATCAGGGGTAACCTCCCGGTCGATGTCCCTTCCCTCCGCGCTCGGGCACGAGCACCCTATCGGCATGGCGCACCGGGGATCCGGGTTGCTTTGGCCCGAGAACACGATGGTCGCCTTCCAGGGCGCGGTGGATCTCGGCTACAGATACCTGGAGACCGACCTCCAGATCACCCGGGACGGCATACTGGTCACCATCCACGACGACACGGTCGACCGCACCACCGACGGCACCGGCTTCGTGTCCGACTACTCCCTCGAGGAGCTCCGGACCCTCGACGCGGGCTATCGATTCGAGCGCGACGGCGACTACCGCCACCGAGGACAGGGAGTCCAGGTGCCTACGCTCGAGGAGCTGGCCACCACCTATCCGGACGGCGTGTTCACCCTCGACCTGAAGAGCGACGGCATGGAGGCGGCCCTGGTGGAACTCATCCGCCGTCTCGACCTGTGGGATCGGGTGATCGTCGGCTCGTTCAGCGGGTCCCGCCTACGCCGCTTCCGGTCGCTCGTCGACCGCCCGGTGGCAATCTCGGCCGGTCCCGCCGAGATTCTGCGGTTCCTCACCGCAGCGAGGACCAACCTGCCGTACCGGCCCCGGGCCGACTCCTTCCAGGTGCCCGTCAAGGATCGCGGGATCACCATCGTCGCCCCCCGGACGGTCCGAGCCGCCAAGAGGCTGGGGGTTCCGCTAATAGTATGGACCATCAACCATCCGGCCGAGATGGAGGAGCTGCTGGACCTAGGAGTCGACGGTCTCATCACCGACCGTCCAGACCTGCTGCGGACCCTCCTGGCGGAGCGGCGAGGCAACACGAATCGGAAGGAACCGCATGGCGGGTGACTGGGTAGAGGTCGGGCAGGTCGTCAAGCTCCAGATCCAGCGGCGACCCCTGCGCGACGGTGAGGACTACCGGCTCGATCCCCTTGCCGAGGTGTCGACCCTGCGGCTCACCCCGGACGGGCCGATCGGCTTCGACGGCGTCTCGTGGATCGTGGACTGCCACCACCGCCATCACCCGCAAGCCACTAACTACCGGCCGGGCCGGGCCCTGTCGATCGGGTTCACCTCTCACTACGAGAACATCTGGAAGCGGTTCACCCCTATCCCGCTCGGTGCGGGCGGCGAGAACCTGATCGTCTCCAGTGACCAGGTCATCTCCGAGGCCGAGTTGGATGGCGGTATCCGCATCGGAACCTCCCAGGCTTCGATCCTCCTATCGGACGCCAAGGCCGCCGAGCCGTGCGTAGCGTTCACGCGTCTTGTGACGGGCCGGCCCGAGGCCAAGGCCCGGGAACTGGCCGAGGATCGGGAGCGGCTCCGGCACGGAGTCAGGGGCTTCGTCATGCCCGTTGATGGAATCGACCTCGTTGACGTGACACCCGGCACGCCGGTTGCGATCCGCGCCACCTGAGCCGGTACGTGTATCGGGTGGTGAGGAGGGTAAGCAAACATGTCCGGTTGGCCATCGGGCCGACAACGGAACTCCGGATGGAGAGGTCAGTGCGGGCCAACCCATCCCGCCCGTTTCAGCAC
>VXRE01000141.1 GCA_009838635.1 Acidimicrobiia bacterium
TTTTTTCGTGCGCCGCGGCTTTGTGTTAAATCTCCGTGGGGGGGGGGCGGCGGGTGCCGCGGTGTGCTTCGAGGAGCTGTTCATGGCCGGCGTGCAGCGTGTGATCCGGGCGGGCACCTGTGGAGGCATGCAGGACGACGTGATGGACGGCCACCTGGTGATCTCAACCGGAGCGGTGCGCAACGAGGGCTACACCCCCCAGATAGTGCCCGACGGCTATCCCGCCCTCGCCTCGGTCGAGGTGGTGATGGCGCTGCGGCGCGCCGCCGAGGGCGCCGAGAACGTCCACGAGGGAGTGACGCTGACCACTTCCGCTTTCTTCACCCACGACATCCTGGGCTCTCCGGTCGCCATGTGGCAGAAGACCGGAGTGAAGGCGGTGGAGATGGAGGCCGCGGCGCTGTTCGTGCTGGCCGGACTGGCGGGGAGGCAGGCGGGCGCCATCCTCGCGGTGGACGGCGACCCGCTCGCTCAGAAGAACGAGGACATGGACTACTACAACCCCCATCGGGACGTGGTCCGGGACGCAGTGGGTCGGATGATCGACATAGCCTGGGACGCCTTGGTCGACGATCGCTAGCCGAACCGCGCCCCCTTCCGCTCACTCAACCGCAGACATCATCCCCCGAGGGTCCCGATCGGCTTGTTCACGGCACGCTCCGACCGGCTCACAGCCTCATCGAGGAGTCGACCCCGGCCCACCACTCAGTCCGCTCGCCCCGCTCCAACCGGAACGCCGCCGCCGCGCCGATCATCGCCCCGTTGTCGGTGCACATGATCGGCCTGGGCAGGAACAGCCCGACACCGCGGCGGTCGGCCTCCTCCCGCAGCCGGGCTCTGAGACGCCGGTTGGCCACCACGCCGCCTCCCCCGCCGACGATCTCTACGCCGTGATCCTCGACCGCGTTCATCGTCTTCTGCACCAGCACGTCGACGATCGCCTCCTGGATCGAGGCGGCGGCGTCCTCCCGGGAGGGCAGGGTTCCGGATGCCCTCGCCTTCTCCAGGGTGGTCACCACGGAAGTCTTGAGGCCCGAGAAGGAGAAGTCGTAGCGGCGGTCGGCCAGCGCCCTGGGAAACCTGATCCGGTCGGGGTCCCCGTTCTCCGAGAGGGCGTCGATGGCCGGTCCGCCCGGGAATCCCAGTCCCATGAAGCGGGCCAGCTTGTCGAATGCCTCGCCCGCGGCGTCGTCAATGGTCTGGCCGAGGACGCGATAGTCCCCCCATCCGTTGATCAGGACCACCTGGCTGTGGCCTCCCGAGGCCAGCAGCACCACGCCCGGAGGCCGGAAGTCGTCGAAGTCCAGGCGGGGCGCGAACAGGTGCCCCTCCATGTGGTCCACGCCGAGGAACGGGAGTCCGCGGCTCCACGCCATGGCCTTGGCGAACGAGAAGCCCACCAGGAGCGAGCCGACCAGGCCCGGCCCCCTGGTGGCGGCGATGCCGTCCAGCGAGTCGGGGTGGACCCCGGCTTCCCGTAAGGCCCGGTGGGTGAGGGAGCGGATCGCCTCGACATGGGCGCGGGCGGCCACTTCGGGAACCACTCCCCCGAACCGGGCATGCATCTCCACCTGCGACGAGAGCACGTTGGACAGCACCCGGGTGCCCTCGGTGACCGCCACCGCCGTCTCGTCGCACGAGGTCTCGAAGGCCAGCACCAAGGGACCGCTCATGGCAAGGCCTCCTCGATCAGCCGGAGCCGTTCCCGGTAGCCGGCGCCCGTGATGTCATGCGCCCACATGATGAGGGCGTCCTCGTCCCGGTAGTAGTGCTTCCGCACCCCCACCGGCGCCATACCGAACTTCCGGTAGAACTCCTGGGCGCGCCGGTTGGAGGCCCGGACCTCAAGGGTCAGGTGCTCGGCGCCTCCCGCCAACCCGATCTGCACCAGCGCCAGCATGAGACGGGTTCCCACAGCCGGCACCGGCCCCGGGCGCTGCGCGGCCAGCGTGTTTATGTGGGCATCCTGTTCCACCAGCATGAGGCCGCCGTAACCGACCACCCGATCCTCATGATCCGCCACCAGGTACGACCGGCCCGGAGCTTCCAGTTCCGCCTCGAACACCTCGCGCGACCACGGCATCCGGAACGTGGCGGCCTCGAGCTCCAGGATCTGATCCAGGTCCTCCGTCAGCAGGTCCCGGACCACGAGCCCACTGGTCAGGACCACAGGCCCGCCTCCCGGCGGTGTACCGAGCCGAGGGTGACGTCCGGCTCCCGCATGTAGAAAGGCCGCACCTCTCTGGGATGACCGAACTCCCCCCGCCCTACCTTCGCGACCACCATCTCGGCCAGGGCGTCCGCCGACGGGTAGCGGGGCATGCCGGTCCGGACTCCTCGCAATCCGCGCAAGACCGAGCCCGGCAGAGCCTCCCAATCGCCCACGACCAGGATCTCCCTGGCATCCGACTCGAGGATGCCCCGGAACTGCTGGTAACCGACCAACTCGGGGGGCGCATCCAGCGCGGCGCCGCCGGGAACCGGCTGGTAACCGGCCACCGCCACCTCGCCGCGGCGCACGTCCACCACCGCCCAGATGTACCGGTGGCCCGTGGTAGCCCGCAGGGCCAGAGCATCCAGCGAGGAGGCGCCCATGATCGGGACGCCCAGCATCGTGGCCAGGCCCTGGGCGGTGGCGATGCCGACCCGCACGCCGGTGAACAGGCCCGGCCCGACATCGACCACCACGCCATCCAGCTCTTCGGGATGCCATCCGGCCTGGGCGAAGCAGAAGTCGATGGCCGGAATGAGGAATGAATCGTGGTCCCGGCTTCCGGTGCGGCGGGCCGAGGCCACCAGCCGCCTCGACTCCACCAGCGCCACCGACGAGGCACCCGTGGCCGTATCGATACCGAGGATCCTCACCTTCGGCCACCTTGGGCCGCCTCGCGCATGGCGGGCTCGAGCCTGCGGCCGGTCCACGGCTCGGAGGGGCAGAGCCGGATGGTCCGCGCCTCGTCACCGGTTCCCTCGATCTCCACGGATAGGCAGGTGTCGGGCAGGCGGCCGGCCACCACGTCGCCCCACTCGATGAGCAGCACACCGTCGCGAGCCGCTTCGATCAGGTCGAGGTCCTCGAACTCGCCGGACGAACCGATCCGGTAGACGTCGGCGTGGAGCAACGGCATGAACCCGTCTCGGTAGTGGCGGGCCAGTACGAAGCTCGGCGACGTGAGCGGCTCCGCCACGCCGATGCCCTCTCCGATGCCGGCGGCCAGGACGGTCTTACCGGCCCCCAAGGATCCGGAGAGGAGGATGATGTCGCCCGGCTGCACCAACCCGGCCAGGGCGCGGCCGATCCGGCGCGTGTCGCTCGGGGAAGGCGCCTCGACAACGATCATCCGAACAGGCCGAGCTGTTCGTAGGAGTCGGGAGCCTCCGGCACGCCGGCCTGCGCATCCGGGTCCGCCAACCGCTCCCGGGCGGTTCGCACCGCCATCTCCAGGTCGGCCTTGATGGTCGCCTCCATGGCGGGACCGCTCCGCAATGCCGCCGCCGGATGGAAGGTCGGGATCACCACCCGCCCCCACCACGGGTACACCTGGCCTCGGGTGCGGGTGATACCCACCGATGTCTTGAGGAGGAGTTTGGTCGAGAAGTTGCCCATCGTCATGACCACGGCCGGGTCCACCAGCCGGAGCTGGTCCACCAGGAAGTGCTTGCAGGCGTCTATCTCGTCCGGGCGGGGATCCCGGTTGTTCGGAGGCCGGCACTTCACCACGTTGGCGATGTACACCTCGCTCCGATCCAGACCCACCTCACCGAGAAGCCGGTTCAACAGCATGCCCGCCTTGCCCACGAACGGCAAGCCTTCCTTGTCCTCGTTGTAGCCGGGACCCTCACCGATGAACATGATGTCTGCTTCAGGCGAACCATCGGCGAAGACGGCCTGCGTGCGCCGTTCGTGAAGGCGGCAGGCCGTGCAGGTGGCCGCCCGCCCGGCCAGCTCGTCCAGGCGCGCCCGGATCTCCACCGGGGTCACGAGCCGGTTTCCGTCCGGTCAGGATCGCACGGACGGGCGCTGGTCACCGCCGCGGCGATAGCCCGTCCGGTGGCGACAAAGGCGGCCTCGCCCAACGCATCTGGATCTCCCATCAACTCTCCGCAGGACACCGCGAACGCCGAGTCGCCATCATATCTGGTATGGGCCGGCCGGATACAGGCCGCCACCGCATCCTGGGACCGCACGCACAGCCGGAAGAGATCGTTCCGCTCCAGGCGGGCATCGGTGGCCACCGCCACGAGGGTGGTGTTGGCATGGGGCGTGATGGCGGAGGTCGGCGGGCCGGGAACCATCTCGCCGCCCGTGAGCGGAGCCCCTTCGAGGGTGAAGACGTCGCCCACCGCGTTGACCACCGCCAGCACGCCGACCGTCGCGGCGCCGACCTCGATCAGGGCTGATCCGAGCCCGGAGGGCTGGACCGCGGCCGGGCCCCGCCATTGCGAGGTGGTAGCGCCCCGACCGGCGCCCACCCGTCCCTGAGGCACGGGCGCCGACGAGCGACGGTGGTAGGCGAGCGCTCCCTCCGGCGCTCCGGGGTGGAAGCCGGACGGTCGATCGAGGTCGTAGATGACCGCCGCGGGGACGATGGGAACCGGGCCGTTGCGGGTGGGATGCCCCCGACCGTCGCCGGCCAGCTCCCGGACTACCCCGTCCACCGCCGCCAGCCCGAAGGCGGACCCTCCGGTGAACACCAGCGCCTGGACCTGCTGGACCCGCATCCCCGGGTCGAGCAACGCTGTTTCGCGGCTCCCCGGCGCCGCTCCCCTGATCTCCGTCGCCGCCACGTTGGGCTCGGGGAACACCAGCACGGTAACCCCGGTACGGTGCTCCTCCGATGTCCAGTGCCCGACCTTCACCCCGGGCACTGCGGTAATGCTGTCGTTCACGGCCCGCCCCCTCTCATGCCGGCTCCCGGCGGATCACGTAGCTCTCGTTGTTGAACCACACCCGGCCGTAGCGCTGGAGCACCGACCTGGTGCCGTCGTGGTAGGCGCCGAACGCCACCGCCTCCTCCATCCGCTTCTCGTCGATCTGGGCGACGTAGGCGGCGGCGTTCCAGGCCGCCAGGATCGCGGACGTCCCGATGTGTTCCTTGGCCTCGACCGGCATGGTCCGCATCTCGTAGCAGAAGATCGACTCCGAGTCGTCCCAGTCCTCCATCACCAGGTCTCGATCGGCCGGACTCGACAGCTGCCGGGCCGTCTCGGCCAGCAGGGCCCGGCGGTCCGTGCGGAACGGATCCTCGTCGGGCCACAGGGTGTGGATGATCTCCATGCCGGGATCGTGACCGTAGGCGTGGATGCCCAGCAGCCGACCACCGGGAGCCAGCGCCCTGGCCAGGGGGGCGATCACAGTGCGGACCTTGTGCGGGGCCGAGGTCCGCGCCCGGTAGGGCTGGGACGCGATGACGAGGTCGAAGGCCGCCCGGTAGGTGCTCGGATCGGGAAGCACCCGGCGAAGGATGAACTCCCGATCCTTGCGGTAGATCACGTGGACCGCGGGGCGGACGTAGACCGGGTTGCCCGTCCTAGGACTGGTCGTCACCTGCCAGTCCTCCGCCAGGGTGTCGTGAAGGTCACGGATCTGGCGGGCGAAGCCCACGGTGGTGGCGCCCTCCAGTGCGGTGCTCCGCCATGACACTTCGCCTTTCCCGGGTCCCGGCTGCAGGTTGGTGGCCTCGCCGTAGGTCATGTTGGTCACCACGAACACCATCTCGGGGTGTTCGTGGAAACGGTCGGGTAGCCGGTCCAGAGCGATGCGGACATCCTCGATGCTTATCTCCTTGCTGACGACCAGCCACGGGACGTGAGGGCGGAGCGCATGGAGGCTCCGCATCACCTCGACCAGCACGGTGCCGTCACCCAGGCCGGCGTCGAACAGGCGGAAGGCGTCCGGCCCCGGAGCGACCAGGCGAGCTTCCCGAGCGATCCGGGCCGCCACCTCCGCCTTCTCCGTGGTGGTGGTGATGAACATCATGTAGGCCGTCCGGGTGTCGAAGAACCGGGGCCGTCCCCCATCTGCCCCGCCGCCCGTGCTCATCTTCTCGCCGGACCTCCCACCTGTAACCTCCTGACCGATGATCCTCGAACCCACCGTAGCCCCGCGGGTGTCCCGCCCAACCCATGTGGAGATCGATCTCGACCAGCTTACGGCCAACTACCGGGCTGTAGAGCGGGCCGTGACCCCGGCCCGGATGTTGCCGGTCGTGAAGGCCGACGCCTACGGCCATGGCCTGGTGCAGGTAGCCCGGTTGTTCGAGAGCTGCCAGCCGGCCGGGCTGGCGGTGGCGTTCCTCGAGGAAGGAGCCATTCTCCGGGAGGCGGGGATCGTGTGCCCCGTCCTCGTGATGGGGGGCCTGGACATCTCCCAGGTTCCCGACTTCCTCCACTTCGGTCTCACCATGACCGTCTCCTCGGTACAGGCGGTGGGAGCGATCGAGGAGGCCGCCGACCGCATGGGGACGGTTGCCCGGGTCCATGCCAAGGTGGATACCGGGATGGGCCGGATGGGGGTGCGACCCGAAGGCACCGCCGAGCTGCTCGATGCCCTGGTCCGCAGCCCGCAGGTGGAGGTGGAGGCCGTCTACAGCCACTTCGCAACCGCCGACGAGCCGGATCCCGCCCAGACCCTTGACCAGATAGCCGCCTTCCGCCGGGTGGTCTCGTACTTCGGGGACCGGGACCTCCCGATGCCGACGCTCCACCTGGCCAACTCGGGCGCCGTCCTCCAGCACGCCGCCTCCTATCTCGACCTGGTGCGGCCGGGCCTCATGCTGTACGGGGTCTACCCGACCGAGATCATCCCCAGGACGGTCGGGATCGAGCCGGCCCTCACCTGGAGGTCGAGGGTGGTGCTATCGAAGCCGCTCCCTGCAGGTAGCCCGGTCAGCTACGGAGCGACCTGGACTCCCGACCGCGACACCCGCATCGTGGTCGTCCCCATGGGATACGGGGACGGCTACCCCCGCCTCCTGTCCAACCGGGGGGAAGTGCTCATCAGGGGCCGGCGCCACCCCGTGGTGGGCCGGGTGTGCATGGACCAGTTCATGGTCGAAGTCGGACCCGATACCGATGTCCGGGTCGGGGACGGCGTGGTCATCATCGGCGCCCAGGGCGAGGGGACGATAACCGCCAACGAGTTGGCGGCCTGGGCCGAGACCATCCCCTACGAGATCCTGACCGGCATCAGCAGCCGAGTCCCCCAGCGTTACCAGGGCTCAACCAGCCGGCCGGACCAGTAGCTCGACCAGGATCCCGGCAGCCATCGCGACCACGAAGACGTAGCCGCCGAACACCGCCAGCACCTTGCGGCTGGTCAACCGCGCCAGCATGACGAACTCGGGGACGTTGGCGCCCGCACCGGCGATGGTGAGCGCCACCACCGCGCCGATGCCGATGCCCGCCGCCCTAAGGCCGTCGGCGATCGGCACGAACAGCTCGGTGTTGATGTAGAAGAACGTCCCCACCGCCGCGGCGGCGGGGATTGCCGCGTCACCCGACAGCACCGGCACGCGAGCCACCGTCTCGGCCGGCAGGAACGCGGTAATCGCCAGGCCGATCAAGACACCTAGCGCGAGCAGGGGAAGCATGGTGCGAAGCAACGCGCGAGCCGACAGCATGGCGGGGCGCCACTCCTTGCTCAATCCCCGCCACGGGCCGGTTCCGATGCCCTGCTCGGGACCTCCATCCACATCCGCCCGGGTCAAAGGCTTCATGAAGCGGTCGAGATCGACCCGTTCGGCCAGAAGGGCCAGACCGATCGACGCCGCGAACACCACCGCCAGATAGATGATCGCGGCCGGCATTCCCACGATGATCGCCAGCGCTCCGAAAAGGATCGGGTCAAGGACCGGCGCCGCCACGATGAACGCCGTATAGCCGGCCGGGCTCACACCGGCCCGCCGGAGGGAGACCAGCACCGGGATGGCCGAATAGGTGCAGAAGGGGGTGATGAAACCCACCCCGATCCCCCGCAGGGCGGCCCCGACAGGCGAGGCGCCCATGAGCGTCCGGAGGCGCTCGTCGCCGACCCGGCGCCGCAGGAGGTTCAGCCCGAAGCTGACCCCCACGAACAGCAGGAAGAGCTCGGCGAACAGGACAAGGGCGTCGCGGATCAGCGGGTGGATGGTGGGGCTCCCCGCCACGAGGCCGCCATCGGCCGGCCTCCCCTCTTACCCGAACCTGACCGTCGGCGGCCGATAGCTAGCGGCGCTTGTAGAGCCCCATCAGCCCGGCCTTCTCGAGCGTGTTGAAGTTCAGCATGAACCCGACCACCGCCGGCATGGTGTCGGCGTCGACCGGCAACTCCTCCACCCCTACCGCGTGGACGGTGAAGAGGTACCGGTGCGGGTGGTCGCCCTCGGGAGGGCACGGGCCGCCGTACCCGGGCTTGCCGAAATCGGTCCGGGTCTGTAGGGCGCCGGCGGGGATTCCGGACCCGTCCCCGGCGCCTGCCGCCAACTCGGTCACGTCAGCAGGAATGTTGACCACCACCCAGTGCCAGAAGCCCGACCCGGTCGGGGCGTCCGGGTCGTAGCAGGTGAGGGCGTAGCTGGCGGTTCCTTCCGGAGCCCCCGACCAGGAGATCTGCGGCGACCGGTTGCCTCCGGCGCACCCGAACCCGTACTCCTCCGCCAGGATGTGATCCGGTCCCAGGTAGTCCCCGTCCTCGAAGTCGGTGGAGGTGATCCGCAACGCCATGTCGTGTCTCCTTCCGGTGAGCCGCTCGGCCGAGACTACCCCACCACCATCCCCCTTGGCCGTGGGGCGGGCCCGGGGGAAACCGGTACCCTTGCGGCGGTATGCCATCACCGGACGAGCGAGCCATCGAAGAGGCACTGGCCGAGCTGGATTTCCGGGCTGCACGCGCCCTGGCAGATCGGTCAGTAGAGGCTGACCGCAAGCGGCTACGCCGGCTGGTCGAGACGGCGCGGGCCGAAGCCGTGACGAGGGCGGAGCATCTGGCAGCTCGTATCCAGTCGATGGCGCGCGCCGATCATTACGAGGGCTTGCTCGGGCTGGCCGAAGACTCCGAAACAGAGCTGCTGCTGGCCCTGCTGTCACCGGAGTTACGCCGGGGCGCCCAGCTGCATCTCGACGGAGCCCTGCGCCGGCGGAAGCGGTTCCGGGCTGCGGCCGGGCGCCACATGAAAGCCGCCTCAGAGGCCCTGGCCCTGTTCGACACCAGAACGGCCGAGGGTGAGATCGCCAAGGTGGAGATCCGGTGGCTCACCACTGATCAACGCGAGGAACTGGACACCCTGCGCGCCCAGGCCGAACGCGTTGCATCCGAGCGCCTTGATCTGGAAAGCAGAACAGCCGAAGTACTACGCGAGCACATCTCCGAGAACCCGATCAATCCGCCTAGACGCCGACGCCACAAACCTCTTCCACGAAGCTCACGCCAGGCCAGGAAGGAGCCGCCCGCACCACCGGAGCGCAAACCCGCAGGCGAATCCGCCGCGGATGGGGAGGGGTCTGGACGGGCGGGGTGTCTGGGTTCGGCACTGGTGATCCTTGGAACGGTGGCAGCGCCAGTAGTCCTTCTGGTAGGTGGCTTCTAGTTGTCCCGCTGATCGGGACAAGAACGCGAAAACCGCAACAGCAAACCCC